>DATJVS010000255.1:0-10056 GCA_035501715.1 Usitatibacter sp. | reverse complement strand
GGCTCGCGCATGGACGACGTGATCTACGAGGAATTCAAGGGCACCGGCAACATGGAGATCCACCTGGATCGCCGCATGGCCGAGAAGCGCGTCTATCCCTCGATCAACGTGAACCGCTCCGGCACGCGCCGCGAGGAGCTGCTGATCGCGCCGGACATCCTTCCCAAGGTCTGGATCCTGAGGAAGCTCCTCTTCGGCATGGACGAGCTCGAGGCCACCGAATTCCTGCTGGACAAGCTGCGCGCCACGAAGAACAACGACGAGTTCTTCAACTCCATGAAGAAGGGATAGGCCGGAGGCCAGGCAAAACCCTTACTCCAAGCAGGGACTAGGCCAAAAATCCCTGTCCGCTCAAACACCTGGCGAGGCACAAGGAACCGTAACAACCCCTTGCTTTGATTGGGGTTTTCTGCGATAATTGCCCTTTATCGTCACATTTGGCACAGCGACGGACTGCACAAAGCTTGTGCCCACCAACCAGGCGAAGACCATGAAAGACGGCATCCACCCCAACTACCGCGAAGTCGTGTTCCTCGACACCAGCTGCGATTTCGGCTTCGTGACCCGCTCCACGGTCGCGACCAACGAAACCATCAAGTGGAAAGACGGCAAGGAGTATCCCGTCTACAAGATCGAGATCTCCGCCGAGTCGCATCCGTTCTACACGGGCAAGCAGAAGATCGTGGACACCGCCGGCCGCGTCGACAAGTTCAAGAAGCGCTACGCGCGCAAGGGCACGGCGAAGGCCGCCGAGTAGGCGCCCGTCGAATGCACCGAAAGGCAGCCCCCGGGCTGCCTTTTTTGTTGCCAAAATCGGGGTGAGACCCCAATGTCCGTGAACCATGTCGACTGAGTCGCCGAGCCCGCGTGCGAGTTGGGGCTTCACCCCGACCATCTCCTACGATGGCGCCAGCACGCCGCTGAAGACGGCGCTGTTCCTCGTGGTGTGCTTCGCGTGGCTGGTCCCGGGCCTCGTCGGCCACGATCCCTGGAAATACGACGAAGCGGTCGTCTTCGGCTCCGTGAACGAGATCCTGCGAAGCGGCGACTGGGTCACCTTCCGCATCGCGGGCGAAGCCTACGTCGAGAAGGCGCCGCTCTTCCTCTGGGTCGCCGCGTTCTTCGCCAAGGTCCTGGGCGGGGTCATTCCCACGTACGACGCGGCGCGGCTTGCATCGGGATTCTTCATGGCGCTCACGCTGGCGGCGCTCTCGGCGGCGAGCATCGAGCTCATCGGGCTTCGCACGTTGCGCCTCGCGGTGCTGCTCTTCATCGGGTGCCTGGGACTGCTGCTGCGCGCGCACGAGATGATGCCCGACCTGGCGGGCCTTGCCGGCGTCGCGCTGGGCCTGTACGGACTCATCCTTTCGGCACGACGGCCGCGCCTGGGCGGGCTCGCCGCGGGCCTCGGCGTCGGGGTGGCCTTCCTCGGCAACGGATTCCTGCACGCGGGAGTCCTCGTGGCGACGATGGCCCTGCTGCCCGCCGTAGGGCCGTCCTGGCGCACGCGCGCCTACGCGGTGACCGTCGGTGTCGCCCTGGCGGCGGCCGCGCCCCTGGTGGCGATCTGGCCCGTCACCCTGGCCGCAGCGGCGCCCGGCTCGCTCCAGGCCTGGCTCGCCGCGGCCACGGCGTCGCGCTGGCAGGAGCCCTTCGGCAGGGACCAGGCGAGCGACCTCTTCTACTTTGCTCGCGTGCTCCCGTGGTACGCGTGGCCCGCCTGGCCGCTCGCTGCATGGGCCGTGTGGCGCGCGCGCCGCACGCTCCGCCAACGGCGCGAGATCCTGCTTCCGCTCGTGGCGTTCGCCGCGTTCTTCCTCGTGACCTCGATTCTCGGAGATGCGCGCGAGGCGAACGGACTGCCCATGCTGCTGCCCCTTGCGCTGCTCGGCGTAGCCGAGCTCGATGCGCTGCCGCGCGGCGCGGCGAGCGCCCTCGACTGGTTCGGGATGATGACCTTCCTGTCCTTCGGCGCGCTGCTGTGGCTGGGTTTCGTCGCCGCGATGACGGGCAAGCCCGCGTTCGCCGCGGAGATCATCGCGCGCGAGGTTCCCGGCTATCGCTACCAGTTCAGCTTCGTCGCCTTCGCGCTCGCGGCGCTGCTCACGATGATCTGGATCGTGGTGGTGGCGCGGTCGCTGCGCTCCAACTCGCGCGCCATCGTGAACTGGGCCTCGGGCATCACCATGGTGTGGATGCTCATGATGACGCTGGGCCTGCAGCTCGTGGACCAGGCGCGAAGCTACCGCGCGCTCTCGGCGCGCCTCGTGGCGCAGATCCCCGCGGGCACGACCTGCATCGTGCGGCGCAACCTGGGCGATCCGCAGCGCGCCCTGCTCGACTATTACGCCCGGATCCGCACGGTGCGCGAGGAGGATCCCGCCGCCGCGCGATGCGACACGATGCTGGTGCAGGCCACGCCCGCGAGGACCACCCCGGCCGATCCTGGCTGGACGGAAGTCTGGCGCGGCTCGCGTCCCGGCGACCGCAGCGAGATGTTCCTGCTCTACCGCCGCTAGCCCAGCGCCTCGTCGACCAGCTCGATCCAGTGGCGCACGGGCGCGGATGCGCCCGAGCCGATGTGGGCGAGGCATCCGATGTTGGCCGTGGCGATCACGGCCGGGGCGCCCGATTCGAGCGCGCGCACCTTGTCCTCCAGCAGCCGCTGCGAGAGCTCGGGGTTGAGGATCGAGTAGGTTCCCGCGGACCCGCAGCACGTGTGCGCATCGGGCACCGGCGTGAGCGCGTAGCCCGCCTCCTTCAGCATCGGCTCGACCACGCCCGTGATGCGAAGGCCGTGTTGCAGGCTGCAGGGCGAATGGAACGCGACCCGCCGGCCCGCCTTGCGCGACGCAAGCTTGGGCGAAAGCGCCGCGTGCTGCGCCGCCACGACCTCGGACACGTCCTTCGCGAGCGACGAGATGCGCGCGGCCTTCGCCGCGTATTGCGGATCGCGCTGCAGCAGGTGCCCGTAGTCCTTCACCATCGTGCCGCACCCGCTCGCCGTGATGACGATCGCCTCGGCGCCGGCCTCGACGAGCGGCCACCACGCGTCGATGTTGGCCTTCACGAAGGCGAGCGCTTCCTGCTGGTAGTTCAGGTGGAAGGTGACGGCGCCGCAGCAGCCCGCGCGCGGCACCCGCACGAGCGAGATGCCGGCGCGATCGAGCACGCGCGCCGCCGCAGCGTTGATCGACGGCGCGATCGACTGTTGCACGCAGCCGTCCAGCACGAGCATGCGGCGCGCATGTCGCGCCTCGGGCCACTCGCCCGCGGGACGCCACCGCGGAATCTTCTTCGCGAAGCGCTCCGGCAACACGGGCTTCGCCAGGCGCCCGAGGAAGAGCATCGCGGCAAAGTGCAGGCGGCGCGTGAGCACGTGGTTGAGAACCCGCCGGCGCAGCCGCTCTCGAGCGGGGCGGGGGACCTTCTCCTCGACCAGTGCGCGGCCGATGTCGGCGAGCCGCCCGTACTCCACGCCCGAGGGGCACGTGGTCTCGCACGCGCGGCAGGTGAGGCAGCGGTCCAGGTGCAACTGCGTGCGCTCCGTGACCGGCGAGCCCTCGAGCATCTGCTTCATGAGGTAGATGCGCCCGCGCGGGCTGTCGAGCTCGTCGCCCAGGACGTTGTACGTGGGACAAGTCGCCAGGCAGAAGCCGCAATGCACGCACTTGCGAAGGATCGCATCGGCCTCGAGCCCGCGCGGCGAATCCTTGATCCAGTCGGCGAGTTGGGTCTGCATGTTCGCTAGAAGTCGTACATGCGTCCGGGATTGAGGACGCCCGCCGGATCGAACGCGGACTTCAACCTCCGGTGGATCTTGGCGATCGCCGGCTGCAGCGGATGGAAGACGCCCGCGGCTCCGTCCGCGCCGCGGAAGAGCGTCGCGTGCCCGCCCACGCGCTCGACGCTCGAGCGCAGCTCGAACGCATCGACGGGGCCCGGGGTCCAGCGAAGCCCCCCGCCCCACTCGATCAGCTGCGCGTTAGGCGTCTTCACCGACGGCGCCGTCTGTGGGACCGACAGGCGCCAGAGCACCGGCGCGCCCGCGAAGAACGCGAGGCGATGCTCGCGCACGTCCTCCCAGTAGCGGCCCGCGTCGATTTCTTCGCCGCCCATCTTCGCTTTCGCCGCGGCGATCGCGGTGGGCGCGCCCGAGAGCCTCACGCGAAGCTTGCCGTCCTGCCACGCCGTGGCCGACAGCGGCAGCGGCTGCCCTGCCCAGAGATTCACCTGTCGCGTGGCGTCTTCCTCGTCGAGGTCGAAGGCGAGCGTCGCTTCCGCCGCAGGCAGCGGCAGCACCTTGAACGAGATCTCCGTGATGACGCCGAGCGTGCCCAGGGCGCCCGCCATGAGGCGCGAGACGTCGTAGCCCGCGACGTTCTTGATCACGCGGCCGCCGAAGGACAGGTCCTCGCCCTTGCCGTTCACGATGCGCGTGCCCAACACGAAGTCGCGCGCGGAGCCCGCATACGGACGGCGCGGACCGGAGAACGCGCAGGCGACCGTGCCGCCGATGGTGGCCGCATCGCCGAAGCGCGGCGGCTCGAACGCGAGCATCTGGCGCTGCGACGCGAGCTCGGCCTCGAGGTCGGCGAGGCGCGTCCCCGCTCGAACCGTCACCACCAGCTCCTTGGGTTCGTAGGCGACGATCCCCGCGTACGGCGACATGTCGAGCACCTCGCCGTCGCGCGCGGCGCCGTAGAAATCCTTCGTCCCGCCGCCACGGATTCGAAGCGGCGCCTTCCTCGCGGCATGGTCCTTCACGCGTTCGCAGAGTGCGGCGATGAAGGCGTCGGCCATCAGAACCTCGGAATCTCGGGACGCGGGATCTTCCCGCCGCGCACGTGCGTGCCGCCCCACTCGGAGCAGCGCTTGAGCGTGGGCACGGCCTTGCCCGGATTGAGGATGCCTTCGGGATCGAACGCGCGCTTCACGTCGTGGAAGGCGCCGATCTCTCCCGGGCGGAACTGCACGCACATCTGGCGCAGCTTCTCGATGCCCACGCCGTGCTCGCCGGTGATGGTGCCGCCCACCTCGACGCAGATCTCGAGGATCCTTCCGCCCAGCTCCTCGGCGCGCTCGAGCTCCCCGGGCTTGTTGGAGTCGTAGAAGATGCAGGGGTGGATGTTGCCGTCGCCTGCGTGGAAGACGTTCGCGACCACCATGCCGTATTCGGATGCGAGCGCGTAGACGCGATCGAGCACGTCCGGGAGGCACCGCCGCGGAATCGTGCCGTCCATCGCGTAGTAGTCCGGAAGCATCGTCGCCAGCGCGGGGAACGCGCCCTTCCTCGATTTCCAGAGGCGCTCGCGTTCCTCGTCGTTGGCCGCCACGCGCACTTCGGTCGCCCCGCAGCGCTCGAGCACGGAGCGAACCGCGGAGAGCTCCGCGAGCGTCTCCTCGTTGCCGCCATCGACCTCCGCGAGGAGCAGCGCCTCGGCGCCCGCGGGAAACCCCATGGCGAGGAACTTCTCGCACGCCTCGATCACGATGCGGTCCATCATCTCGAGCGCGGCCGGCACGATCCCCGCGCCGATGATCTCGCCCACCGCCGCGGCCGCGTCGCGGACGCTCGGGAACGCCGCGAGCACCGTCTCGACGCGCTCGGGCAACGCGACCAGCTTCGCCGTCACCTGCGTGATCACGCCGAGGTTGCCCTCGCTGCCGGCGAGCAATGCGAGCACGTCGAATCCCGCGGCATCGAGCGAGCGAGCGCCCGCCTCGATGGCCTCGCCGTCGCCATCGATCGCGCGCACGGCGAGGATGTTGTGCGTGGTGAGCCCGTACTTGAGGCAATGCACGCCGCCCGCGTTCTCGGCGACGTTGCCGCCGATGGAGCAGATGGACTGGCTCGAGGGATCGGGCGCATAGAAGAGCCCGAACGGCTGGGCGAGCTCGGAGACCTGCAGGTTGCGCACGCCCGGCTCGACTTTCGCCGTCCGCGCGAGCGCGTCGATCGCGATCACACGCTTCATCTTGGACACCACGAGCAGCACGCCCTCGGGGTGCGGGATCGCGCCGCCCGATATGCCCGTTCCGGCGCCGCGCGACACCACAGGCACGCCCAGCTCGCGGCACGTCTTCACGATGGCGCGCACCTGGTCCTCGGACTCCGGGAGCACGGCAAGCATCGGGGTGGCCCGGTGCTGGATGAACGCGTCCGTCTCGAAGGGCCGCAAGCCCTCCTCGTCGGCGATCACGACGGGCTGCGGGCGGATGGCGCGCAATCGCTCGAGGGTGCGTTCGCGCAGGCCCGCTTCGGCGACGGCGCTCATCAGAAGCGGGGCAGGTCCGGGTGCGGAAGCGCGCCCGCCTTCACGCGCATCGCGCCGTACTCGGCGCAGCGGTGCAGCGTGGGCACGCCCTTGCCGGGATTGAGCAGGCCCTGCGGATCGAACGCGGCCTTCACCGCATGGAACTGCGCGAGCTCGGCAGTGGCGAACTGAGTGCACATCTGGTTGATCTTCTCGATGCCCACGCCGTGCTCGCCCGTGATCGTGCCGCCCACCTCGACGCACATCTCGAGGATGTCGCACGCGAATCGCTCGGTGGTCTCGAGCTCTCCGGGGATGTTGGCGTCGTAGAGGATGAGCGGGTGCAGGTTGCCATCGCCCGCATGGAAGACGTTGGCACAGCGAAGGCCGTAGCGCGCCGAGAGCTCCCCGATGCGCTTCAACACGCTCGCGAGCGCCGCGCGCGGGATCGATCCGTCGATGCAGTAGTAATCCGGCGAGATGCGGCCCACGGCGGGAAACGCGGCCTTGCGTCCCGACCAGAATCTCAGGCGCTCCGCGTCGCTCGACGAGCAGCGGATCTGCGTGGCGCCGCTCGCGCGCATCACCTCGATGATCTTCTCGATCTCGTGGGCCACCTCTTCGCGCGAGCCGTCGGATTCGGCGAGCAGGATCGCCTCGGCCTCCAGGTCGTAGCCCGCGTGCACGAAGCCCTCGACGGCGCTCGTGGCGAGCTGGTCCATCATCTCAAGGCCCGCGGGGACGATGCCCGCGCCGATCACGCTCGCGACGGCTTGGCCCGCGCTCTCGGCGCTCGGGAACGAGGCCATCACCACCTGGGCGAGCTCCGGCTTCGGCAGCAGCTTCACCGTGACCTCGAGCGTGATCGCGAGCAGGCCTTCGGACCCGGTGACGAGCGCGAGCAGGTCGTATCCCGCGGCATCGAGCGCGTCGCTGCCGAGGTCCACCGTGTCGCCCTCGATCGTGAGCGCGCGCACCTTCGCGATGTTGTGAACGGTGAGCCCGTATTTCAGGCAGTGCACGCCGCCCGAATTCTCCGCGACGTTGCCGCCGATCGAGCACGCGATCTGGCTCGAGGGATCGGGCGCATAGTAGAGCCCATGGGGAGCGACTTCCTGGGAGATGCGCAGATTCGTGACGCCGGGCTGCACGCGGGCGCGCCGCGCGAGGGAATCGACCGCGACGATCCGGTTGAACTTCGCGAGCGAAAGGAGGATCCCGTCGGCGAGCGGAAGCGCTCCGCCCGAAAGCCCGGTGCCCGAGCCGCGCGCCACCACCGGCGTATTCGTGGCGCGCGCCACTTCGAGCACGGCGGCCACGTCGGCCTCGCTCGCGGGAATCGTCGCCACGAGCGGCGTGGCGCGATACGCCGAAAGGCCGTCGCACTCGTAGGGCTTCAATTCCTCGCGCTCGACGAGCACCCCGCCCTCGCCCAGCACGCGGGAGAGCGCGGCGGCTACCTCGCCGCGCCGGCTGGGCGCTCCCGGTGCGGGAGCTTCGCGAACCACGCTCATCGGTAGGATTATCCCATGGACCCCATCGCCTATCAGGTCATAGGCGCACTGATCGTGATCGCGGGATTCGTGGGCCTCGTGGTGCCCGTGGTCCCGGGAGCGCTGCTCGTCTTCCTGGGCCTCTTCGTGGCGGCATGGAGCGATGGGTTTGCTCACGTGGGCGCGGCCACGCTCACGATCGTGGGAGTGCTTGCGCTCCTCGCCTTGGCGGCCGACCTCGTGGGATCGCACCTGGGCGCGAGGCGCGTGGGCGCGAGCGCGCTGGCGCTCGTGGGCGCAGCCGTGGGCGGCGTGGTTGGGATCTTCTTCGGCATCCCCGGAATCGTCCTGGGTCCGTTCGCGGGCGCCGTGGCGGGCGAGCTCCTCGTCCACGGCAAGCTCCTCAAGGCCGGCAAGGTCGGCCTGGGAACGACGCTGGGCCTGCTCGCCGCCGTCGCGATGAAGATGTGCCTCGCGGTAGTGATGGTGGCGCTTTTCCTCTTCGTGTGGTGGGTGCACTAGCCCATGGAGCGGGGACTTCTCGATCGCATCGCTTTGTGGTGGTTCTTTCCCATCGGATTGGCGTTGCTCTTCGGCGGGCTGACCGTCATCCGAGCGGTCCTCCCCATGTCCGAGGGAATCGATCCCAAGGTCGAGTTGCTGCGGACCGCGCCCCTCTGGATCGTGGTGCCGGTCTTCGTGCTGATCCCGGCCGGGGAGGGCCTGCTGTGGACGGTGGCCTTCACGGAGGGCTTCGCGCGCGTGTTCCGCGCACCGGTCGCGGGGGCCGTGTGCGGCGTGATCGGGTATGGCGTGCTCTTTCACTTCGCGGGAGGGCTGCTGGCGATTGCCCCATCGACGTGGATAGGGACGGTGCTGGGCTGCCTCTACCTGGCGATGCGTGAGCGATCGCGCTGGAAGGCGATACTCAACACCGTCTGCCTTCGCTGGGCCTTCGCGGCCTACGCGTTCTATACGATCATCGCGGCCGACTAGGACATCACCGAGATCTGCTCGTTGGCCTTCTCGAGCCGCTCGACCAGCGTGTTGAGGAAGCGCTCGTCGAAGAGGCGCCGGCAGGAGAGCGACGCGGCGCGGAGGTCCTCGGCGCGGATCTTCATCACGATCGCGTCCGAGGTGGTGGTGACGGTGGCCGAGCGGTGCGGGTCGCCCTTGGCCGTGAGGTAGGACATTTCGCCGATGCAATCGCCCGAAGTGAGCACGGACAGCGTCTTCTTGCCGCGCGTGACGCGCACGTAGCCGCCCGCGATCACGAAGAAGGAATCGCCGTGGTCGCCCTCCTTGATGAGGGCGGTGTCGGGCTTGAACTTCGCCCACTTCGTGATCTTGAGCACTTCCCAGAGCTCGTTCTCGGGGAAATCCTTGAAGAACGCGAGGTTCTTCATCACGCTGAAGCGCTCGGTGTCCGACTGCTCGCGCTTCTCCTCGGCCTTGTGCTCCTTCTTCCAGATCTCCGCGAGCGCCGCGCCGAACTCGTCCCACGTCTGGAAACGCGCCGCCGGGTCCTTCGCCATGGCCTTCATGACCACGGCGTCGAGCTCGGGGGACACTCCTTCGCGGTGGGTCGAGGGCGGCACCGGGTCCGTGTTCACGATCTGGTAGATCACCGAGAGCGTGTTGGCCCCGGCGAAGGGAAGCTTGCCCGCGAGCAGGTAGTACATCACCACGCCCATGGCGTAGATGTCGGTGAGGTGGGAGGCCTGCACCTGTCCCTGCACCAGCTCCGGGGACATGTACGCGGGCGAGCCCACGTTGGTGATGACGGTGCGGTCCGAGACCTTGTTGATCGACGCGCCGAAATCCGCCAGCTTGATCTCCGTGCCGTCGCTATGAAGGATGTTTCCAGGCTTGATGTCGCGGTGGGTGAGCCCCAGCGCGTGCGCGAAGGCGAGCGCCCGCACGCACTTGAAGCTGATCTCGGCCACGTCGCGGGTCTCGAGGAGCGAATCGGGCTTGCAGAACTTCTCGAGCGTGCCCCCCTCGACGTACTCCATCACGATGTAGCTGTACTTGTCCTCCACCACCGCGTCGTAGATCTGCACGATGTGGGGGTGGTTCAGCTTTCCCGCGAGCGCCGCCTCGTTGAGGAACATGCTCTTGTAGAGCGCGCCGTCCTCCTGGTTCTTGAGCGCCTCGGGGAACGCGACCTTCACCGCGACCTTGCGCTTGGCGAAGGGATCATCGGCGAGATAGACCTTGCCCGTGGCCCCCCGCCCGAGCTCGCGGACGAGGTGGTACTTGCCGATGGTCTGCATCGTGGTCACGGGGAGGGCCCTCCGGCGACC
>DATJVS010000254.1:0-8165 GCA_035501715.1 Usitatibacter sp. | reverse complement strand
GGATTCTCCTTCTCGAACTGCTCGCAGTAGCCGTCGATGATCTTGGTGATGGGCCCGCCTACCGCGACGGGATAGTAGAACGTCACCTCCGTGTCGGCCCAGGCGCCGAAGGCCAAGCACGCCAGCGTCGCGGCCAATCCTTTCCAAAGCTTCTTCATGGCTTCCTCCCTCCTGTGTGTGCGTCGAAATGATGTTCGTGCGCCTTGTCCCAATCCACGTGCACGGATTCGCCCACCCGCGCGCCGGCGCGCCCCGGAAGGCGCACGAGCACGGGCCCGCTCGCGGCGCGCGCGGCCAGGAGCGAGTCGGCGCCCAGGTACTCCACCGACTCCACGGTCGCCGCGAGCCCCTCGGCGGCGAGGCGCATGTCTTCGGGGCGCACGCCCGTGAGCGTCGCGTCGCCATCGAGCTTCATGAGGTTCATGGGCGGCGCTCCGATGAATCCCGCGGTGAACGCGGTCGCGGGCCTCGCATAGAGCTCCTCGGGCGAGCCCACCTGCTCGATGCGTCCGCCGCGCAGCAGCACGACGACGTCGGCCATCGTCATCGCTTCGGTCTGGTCGTGGGTGACGTAGACCATCGTGATGCCAAGGCGCTGCTGCAGGGCGCGGATCTCGCGGCGCATCTCGCCGCGCAGCTGCGCGTCCAGGTTCGAAAGGGGCTCGTCCATCAGGCACACGGGCGTCTCGGCGATGACCGCGCGGCCCAGCGCCACGCGCTGCTGCTGCCCGCCGGACAGCTGCGAGGGCTTGCGCTCCAGGAGATTCTCGAGGCCGAGCATCGCAGCGACGCGTTTCAGTTTCGTTTCCCTGTCGGCCACCTTGCGCACGCGAAGCCCGAAGACGATGTTTTCGGCCACCGTGAGGTGGGGGAAGAGCGCGTAGGACTGGAAGACCATGGAAAGCCCGCGCTGGGCGGGTGGCAGGGCCGTGACGTCACGCCCGCCGATGTGGATCCTGCCCGCGGTCGGTGCGTCCAGCCCCGCGATGAGGCGCAGCGTCGTGCTCTTGCCGCATCCCGAGGGCCCCAGCAGCACCACGAACGAGCCCGGCGGCGCCGAGAACGTAATGCCGTCGAGGGCGCGCGTTTCGCCCCAGTGCCGGGAGATGCCTTCGAGCTGGATGGCTGACACCGGGCCATTTTCTCCTAAAATAGCGCCACTCGACCGACGCTTGCCCGAAAGACGCCCATGCTCCTCTGGTTCGTGATCATCTACTGGATAATCTCGGTCGCCATCGGCATCTACGCGGCCAAGTGGGTGCACAACACCAAGGACTTCGCGGTCGCGGGCCGGCGCATGCCGATGTACATCGTGACGGCCACGGTGTTCGCCACGTGGTTCGGCAGCGAGACCGTGCTGGGCATACCCGCCACCTTCATCAAGGACGGGTTCGCCGGCGTGGTCGCGGACCCGTTCGGCTCGTCGCTGTGCCTCGTGCTGGTGGGCCTTTTCTTCGCGCGGCCCCTCTACCGCATGAACCTGCTCACGATCGGCGACTACTACCGCAAGCGCTACAGCCGCCCGGTGGAGATCCTCACGTCGCTTTGCATCGTGATCTCGTACCTGGGCTGGGTGGGCGCGCAGATCAAGGCCCTGGGGCTCGTGTTCAACGTGGTGTCCGACGGCAACATCACGCAGCAGTGGGGCATGATCATCGGGGCCACGACGGTGCTCGTGTACACGATGCTGGGCGGCATGTTCTCGGTGGCCATCACCGACTTCATCCAGATGATAATCATCATCCTGGGCATGCTCTACATCGGCTGGGAGGTGAGCGGCCTCGTGCCCGGCGGCGTGGCCGCGGTCGTGTCCCACGCGGCCAACGAGGGCAAGTTCCACATGCTCCCGGACCTGAACGCGCGCGACATCATAGCGTTCATCGCGGCGTGGATCACGATGATGCTGGGCTCGATCCCGCAGCAGGACGTGTTCCAGCGCGTGCAGTCGGCGCACAACGAGAACACCGCGGCCAACTCCTCGATCCTGGGCGGCGTGATGTATTTCTGCTTCGCCTTCGTGCCGATGTTCCTCGCCTATTCCGCGAGCCTGATCCAGCCGGAGATGGTGGCCGCGGCCATGAAGGAAGGCGGGGACACGCAGCAGATCCTCCCGGGCCTCGTGCTCTCGCCGGTGGTGCCGATGTTCGCCAAGATCATGTTCTTCGGCGCGCTGCTTTCGGCCATCAAGAGCTGCGCGTCGGCCACGCTGCTGGCGCCCTCGGTGAGCTTCAGCGAGAACATCCTCAAGCCCTTCCTGCCGCGCATCGGCGACCACCAGTTCCTCAAGCTCATGCGCGGCGTGATCGTGGGCTTCACGATCCTCGTCACCATGTTCGCGATGAGCACCGACGAGAGCATCTACGGGATGGTGGAGAACGCCTACAAGGTCACGCTCGTGGGCGCATTCGTGCCGTTGGTGTGCGGCCTCTACTGGAAACGGGCGACCAATCTCGGCGGCACGCTCTCGGTCGTGGTGGGCCTCATCGTGTGGGTGGGCTGCGAGAAATTCGCCGCCGACGCGGTGGTCCCGCCCCAGCTCGCGGGCCTGCTGGCGAGCTTCGCGGGAATGATCTTCGGCTCGCTCGCCTTCCGCACCCTCCAGCGCGAAGCCGCGACCACGACCTGATTCCGGCGTGCTGGCCGGATTCGTAGTCCTCTACCTTGCCGCCTCCCTCGCGGTCGGCATGTACGCCGCCACGCGCGTGCGTGGCGCTTCGGACTACGCCGTGGCGCGACGCCGCTTCGGCACGACGGTGGTTTCGGCCACTGTCTTCGCGACGTGGTTCGGCGCCGAGACGGTGCTGGGCATACCCGCGACCTTCGTGAAGGAGGGATTGCGCGGGCTCGTGGCCGATCCCTTCTCGGCGGTCGCGTGCCTCGTGCTCGTGGCGGCGGTCTTCGCGCGGCCGTTCTTCCGCCTGGACGTGCTCACGCTGGGCGATTACTTCCGCGAGCGCTTTGGTCCCGCGGCCGAAGTGCTGCTGTCGCTCTGCATCGCGTTTTCCTACCTCGGCTGGATCGCCGCGCAGCTGGTCGCCCTGGGACTCGCGATGAACGTCCTTTCGGGCGGCGCCATCGCCACGCACACGGGCGTATTGATCGGCGCGGCCGTGGTGCTCGCGTACACGATGGCGGGAGGCATGTGGTCGGTGGCGCTCACGGATTTCTTCCAGGCCGTGGTGATCGTCGCGGGACTCGCCTACGCCACGTGGGCCGTCGTGGACCTCGCGGGCGGTCCCATGCGCGTGCTCGAGGCCGCGTCGCAGGCCGATCGCCTGCGCTTTCTCCCGGAGCCCGATGCGCGATCGGTCCTCGCGTGGATCACGGCCTCGCTCGTCATCGTCTTCGGCTCCATTCCGCAACAGGACGTGCTCCAGCGCGTGATGAGCGCGAAGGACGAAGCGACAGCCGCACGCTCGGCATTCCTGGGCGGCGTCCTCTACTTCGTGATCGCGTCCCTGCCGATCGCGCTGGTGTCGGCGGCGCTCGTGATCGACGGCCCGATGGTCGGGCGGCTCGCGGGCGGCGATTCGCAGCTCATCCTTCCCACGCTGATCCTCGAGCGCACGCCGCTCGCGGTGCAGGTGTTCTTCTTCGGCGCGTTGATCTCCGCGATCCTTTCCACGGCCGCGGGGATCCTGCTCGCGCCCGCGGTGGTGATCGCCGAGAACGTGCTCAAGCCCGTGGTGAAGCCGCGGGGCGATCGCGCGATGCTGCTCACGATGCGCGTCACCGTGGCGGCGCTCGCCGTCGTCGTGACCGCCATGGCGCTCACCTCGTCCATGTCGATCTACCAGCTCGTGAACGAATCGGGCAAGGTCGTGCTCGTCTCGTCGTTCGTGCCGCTCGCCGCGGGCCTCTTCTGGCCGCGCGCGAACACCGCGGGCGCGCTGGCCTCGATCGCCGCGGGGCTCGCGGCGTGGATCGCGCTCGAGATCGTCGATGCCGATGCCCTCGTTCCGCCCTCGTTGGCGGGACTTTTCGCGAGTCTCGCCGCGATGATTGCAGGATCGTTACTGCCGATCCGGCGCGCGCATCCCCGTTCCTGAGCGTTTCGCGCCTCCTTTTCCGCATTTCGTCGCTTTCGCCTTCCTCCGGCGGCCGCGCGTCCATAACCTGCGCACATGTTTCCTGCCGTCGCCGTCAAGACCCGCCCCGTCGAACGCAACCTGTACCTGGCGTGGTCGAGGCCCGAGGCGCAAGGAATCGACAAAGGAGAAACGAAGATGGGCACGTACAAATTCGCTGCATACCCGAGCAATTCTTCCGTAGCCTCGGGCGTCACGGTGCTGGTGTCGGTGTGGTTCCTGGTCGCCGCGGGCGCGATCCTGTCCGATCCGTCCTCGCGCTACACGCGCAAGGAAGCGAACGCCACGCCGGTCGCGAAGACCGCCCGCGTCGAGTTCGTGAGGCCCGTGAGCGCCGTGGAGCCGGACATGTTCGACACGATCACGGTCTCCGCCAAGCGCACCGCCGGCCGCACGGCCACCTGAACGATCAGGGCGGCCCCCCGCTCCCAGGGCTTGCTCCTTCGCCCGGCGCGCACCCCGCGCCGGGCTTTTTCTTTGGGCGATTCCCCCGCCCATTCCCACGATTGCGCGTTTCGTCGCAACATCTTTGCAACACGGGCCCCGGGCCCGGTAACTTGGCGGCCGTCGACCCCGGTTCCATACTCGCGGGCGGTGTCCCTGTGGGGGGAAATTGAAGTCCTACGCCTACCTGTTCGAAGGCCTCACGGTCCAGCGCGTGCTCGTGGTGACCGCGGTGTGCGCGGCGGCCACGGCCTCGGTGGTGTGGCTCTTCCTGAACACCTACCGCGACCTGCTCGTGAGCGCGCTCTGCGTGGGCTACGCGAGCATGGTGCTCTTCACCATGGCGGGCAACATCCGCCAGGGGCGCGTGCCGCGGGAGGTGATGCAGGTGGGCGCGATCGTGATCGGTTCCTTCGTGGGCACGATCGTGGCCGGCCTCGTGAAGGGCCGCGACGTGCGCCAGATGTTCGCCGAGCGCCTCTTCGGCGTGCTCATCACCATGGGGCTGGGGATCGGATTCGGGTGCGTCGTCGTGGCCGCCTACATCCTTCGCGAGAAGCACGCCCGCGACCAGGCCCTGCACCACGCCGCCGAGAGCGAGCGCCACCAGCTCGCCAAGAACCTCCTCGAAGCCAAGCTCGCGCTCATGCAGGCGCAGATCGAGCCGCACTTCCTCTTCAACACGCTCGCCAACGTCCAGCACCTGGTGGAGACCAATCCGCCCGAGGCGTCGCGGATGCTGGAAAGCCTCATCCAGTACCTGCGCGCCGCGATGCCGCAGATGCGCGAGGCGTACACGAACCTCGGGCGCGAGCTCGACATGGCGCGGGCCTTCCTCGACATCCACAAGGTGCGCATGGGCACGAGGCTCGCCTACGCCATCGACGTGCCCGATGCGCTCAAGGGCCGCGCCTTCCCGCCGATGATGCTGATCACCCTCGTGGAGAACGCGGTGAAGCACGGCATCGATCCCTCGTGCGAGGCGGGCAGCATCACGATCCGCGCCGCCGAGGATGAAGGCAAGCTCCGCGTCTGGGTGGAGGACACGGGCGAGGGCATCAAGCCCAAGCAGGGCGGCGGCGTGGGCCTCGCCAACATCCGCGAGCGGCTGAAGGCGCTCTACGGCGTCTCGGCCAAGCTCGTGATCGAGGAACGCGCTCCCCACGGCGTTGTCGCCTCCATCGAAGTGCCCACGGGAAGCGCCGCATGAGCGCGATCACCGCCGTCATCGCGGACGACGAACCGCTGCTTCGCGCGCAGCTTCGCTCGCGCCTCGCGCGCGTCTGGCCCGAGCTCGAGGTGGTCCACGAGATGGAGAACGGCCGCGACATCGGCCAGGTGCTCGACGAGCACGGGCCGCAGCTCTTCTTCCTCGACATCCACATGCCCGGCGTGAACGGCCTGGAGGCGGCGCGCGCCATCGGCGACCGTGCCCACGTGGTCTTCGTGACCGCGTTCGACCAGTACGCCGTGGAGGCCTTCGAGCAGGGCGCCATCGACTACGTGCTCAAGCCCTTCAACGAAGAGCGCCTGGCGCTCACGTGCGCGCGCCTGAAGGAGCGCATCGGCGAGCGCCCGCCCAGCCTGGACGAGCTGGTGGAGCGCCTCGCCGCCCGCATCGCGCCGCGGGCCGGCGGCGTCGAGCACCTGCGCTGGATCAAGGCCTCGGTGGGCTCGAACGTGCGCCTCATTCCGGTCGAGGAAGTGATCTTCTTCCAGTCCGACGAGAAGTACACGCGCGTGGTCACCTGCGAGGCCGAGGTGCTGATCCGCAAGCCCATCCGCGAGCTCCTCGAGGAGCTGGACCCGGCGCGCTTCTGGCAGATCCACCGCGCCACCATCGTGAACGTGGACTGCATCGCCTCCGTGCGCAGGGGCCTCAAGGACCAGGCCGAGATCAGCCTGCGCGACCGCGCCGAGACCCTGGTGGTGTCCCGGGCGTTCACCCATCGCTTCAAGCAGATGTGAAGCCGGGGCGCCTTTTGGTCCCGCCGGGCGTCGTTTCGCCCCCCGATTTCTGCAATTCGCCGCTCCGCCGTGGCCCCCGGTCGGGGCCGTCCCCAGAATGCCCCTACGAAGCCGTCGAACCCCCTTTCCAAGAGGCCAACCATGTCCACCCTGCAGTCGTTCGGGCCGCACCTCGTCCTGGTCGTAGTCGGCGTCGTCCTTTTTTCCCTCACCACGGCGATAATCGCCCTGCTCGCGGACTATTGACGCGCGGCGCCACGAGCGCCGCCCAGGCACGAACGAATGAAGGCCCTCTCCAACCTCCTCCACAAGACCCCCTGGTGGCTGCTGCTCTCCGCGGGCCTCGCGCTGCTCATCGGGCTTGCTGTGTTCACGACGCCGTTCAACGTGATGCACCTGGAGAAGCGCGGCGCCACGCCGGAGGAGAAGCGCGCCATCAACGCGGAGATCGACTCGGCCTACTCCGAGAGCGCGTTGAACATCGGGCGCGGCGTGCTGAAGGAGATGCTCTCCCACACGAAGGATCCGGCACGGCGCGAGGAGCTGGAAGACGCGCTGCGCGAGATCGATTCGGCGCGCGAGAGCGTGCGCGAGGCGACCAAGGAAGTCGCGCGCGCCAAGCAGCAGGCCGCGAGGGACGTGGCCGAGGCGGTCAAGGAAGCGCATCGCTCCATCGCTGAAGCCAAGAAGGGAACGGCGCAGGCGCTGAAGGACGCGGGCGTCGAGGACCAGAAAGCGCTCGAATCGCTCAAGGAACCGTCGGCCGCCGCCCCGGCGGCGCCTGTCCTTCCCGTGGTGCCCGGCGCCCCGGTGGCGCCGGTTCCTCCCGTCATCGGCGCGCCCAAGACGCTCGTGGTCCCCGACGTGAAGCTCGGCGGGCCCAATGGCAAGCCGATCATCACCGTGCAGGTGGATCGCGATCCTCCGGCCCCGCCCACGGTGGAGCTTCCGCCGGAGCTGCGCCAGGAGATCCGCAAGAGCGTGACCGGGGGCCTGTATCGCATGGGCGTGGGCGCGGGCCTCATCCTCGTCTTCATTCCGCTGCTCGCCCTCGTCATCGTCTCCAAGTTCTTCATCGATCGCGCACGCGCCACGCAGGCGGTGGCCGAGACCAAGAAGCGCGAGGCGGAATTCCACCGCATGAGCCAGCAGGTGACCGAGGCCAAGCTCTCGGCGCTGCAGGCGCAGGTGGAGCCGCACTTCCTGTACAACACGCTCGCGAGCGTCCAGGCGCTCACGGAAGTCGATCCGTCGCAGGCGAACCTCATGACGGGCCACCTGATCCAGTACCTGCGCAACGCGCTGCCGAAGATGCGCGAGTCGATCTCCACCGTGGGCCAGGAGATCGACCTCGTGCGCGCGTACCTGAACATCCTGCAGATGCGCATGGGCAAGCGCCTCGCCTTCGAGATCGACGTGCCGCAGGAGCTCATGGACGCGCCCTTCCCGCCGCTCATGCTTCCCTCGCTCGTGGAGAACGCGATCAAGCACGGCCTCGAGCCGCAGCGCGAGGGCGGCTCGGTGCGCATCACGGCCACGTCCGAAGACAACGTGCTTCGCCTCGTCGTGGCCGATACCGGCAAGGGCTTCGGCGATTCGCTGGGCTCGGGCGTGGGCCTCACCAACATCCGCGAGCGCCTGGGCGCGCTCTACGGCGACAAGGGC
>DATJVS010000253.1:0-17255 GCA_035501715.1 Usitatibacter sp. | reverse complement strand
CCCTCGCGGATGCCCTGGTTGGTGAAGTCCACGAGCAGGATCGCGTTCTTCGTGACCAGGCCCATCAGCATGATGATGCCGATCACCGAGAAGATGTTGAGCGTGCTCCCGGTGACGAGCAGCGCGATGAACACGCCGATCAGCGTGAACGGAAGCGACGCCATGATCGCGAGCGGCTGCAGGAAGCTTCCGAACTGCGAGGCGAGGATGAGGTAGATGAAGATCACCGCCATGCCGAGCGCGGCCACCGCGGCCTGGAACGACTCCTGCATCTGCTGCGTGTCGCCCGCGATGTCGTAGCGGTAGCCGGTGGGGAACTGGTAGCCCTTGAGCAGCGTCTCCACGTCCTTGCCCACGTCGCCCGCGGGGCGGCCTTCCACGCCGGCGTACAGGCCCACGCGGCGCTGCAGGTCCTGGCGCTTGATGATCTGCGGGCTCGTGGAATTCTGGAAGTCCACCACCTGGCGAAGGGGCACGAGCACGGGCGAGCCGTCGGCGTTGGTCTTGCTGCTCATCACGTAGAGGTCGCCCAGGTCGGAAGCGATGCGCCGGCCCGAGCGCGGCAGCTGCACGTTCACGTCGTAGTTCTGCCCGTCGGGCGCGAGCCAGTGGCTGATCACGTCGCCCGCGACGAACGGCCGCACCGCCTGCCCGATCTGCGAGACGGTGAGGCCGAGGTCGCTCGCGAGCTCGTTGTGCACCTTCATGGTGATCGCGGGGCTCTGGGCTTTCAGGCTCGACTCCAGGTCGGTGATGCCCTTGATGTGCGACATCTTCTCGAGGATGTCGTCGGAGAGCTGCTGCAGCACGTCGGGCGAGGGCCCCAGCAGGTTCACCCAGATGGGGCGGTTGTAGCCCACGGCGAGCTCGATGCCGGGCATGGAGCGGATGCGGTCGCGGACCTTGGCCTCGAAGGCCTTCTGCGAGGGGCGCGAATGCGTGTGGCGGTCCACGAGCTTCACGTCGACGCGCGCCACGTTGCGGCCCTCCCACGTGCCCACGTTGGCGATCGTCATCTCCACCTCGGGGTAAGTGCGCACGAGATCCTCGACCTGGCGCGTCTTGGCGTCGGTGTACTCGAGGCTCGAGCCCACGGGCGTGGTGAGGCGGAACGACGTGCGGCCATCGTCGGTCTCGGGCGAGAACTCGGTGCCCACGAACGGCAGCACGAAGAAGCTCGCGATGAAGATGCCCAGCGCGATGCCGAGGACCGTCTTGCGGTGCTCCAGCGCCCACTCGAGCAGCCGCCCGTAGGCCTCGTGGGCGCGCTCGATGCCGTGTTCGATCGCGGCCATCATCCGTGCGATGGCGGGGAAGCGCTGGAAGCGGCCCTGCGCCGGATCGCGCCAGATCGACGAGAGCATCGGGTCCAGCGTGAAGGAGACGAAGAGCGACACCAGCACGGCCACGGCCACCGTGATGCCGAACTGGTAGAAGAACTTGCCGATGATGCCGCTCATGAACGCCACGGGCACGAACACCGCGACGATCGCGAACGTGGTGGCCATCACCGCGAGCCCGATCTCCTCGGTGCCCTCGCGGGCGGCGCGGTGGTGGTCCTTGCCCATGCCCAGGTGCCGCACGATGTTCTCGCGCACCACGATGGCGTCGTCGATCAGCAGCCCGATGCACAGCGACAGGGCCATCAGCGTGAGGAAGTTCAGCGTGAAGCCGAACATGTACACGGCGATGAAGGTCGCGATGACCGAGATCGGCAGCGTGAGGCCGGTGATGATTGTGCTGCGCCACGAGTGCAGGAAGAGGAACACGATGAAGACGGTGAGCAGCGCGCCCTCGACGATCGTCATCTTCACGCCGGCGAGCGCCTTCTCGATGAAGTCCACGTCGGCGTAGGTGACCTGCAGCTTCACGTCGGGAGGCAGGATCTTCTGCAGGTCGGCCGCCGCCTCCTTCGCGCCCTTGCCGACCTCGACGATGTTGGCGTCCTGCACCTTCAGGATGTTGATGGACAGCCCCGGCTTGCCGTCGATGCGCGACAGCGACTCGGGTTCCTTCTCGCCGTCGATCACGTCGGCCACCTGCTCGAGGTACACCGGCCCCTTGGCGCGCTGGGCGACGATGATCTTGCGGAAGCCCGCCGGGTCCTTGATCCGGCCCTCGACGCGCACGAGCTGCTCCGTGGGGCCGTGCTCGATGCGCCCCGCGGGGATGTCCATGTTCGCCGCCTGGATCGCGCGCTCGACCTCGTCCACGCCGATCGACTGCGACTCCATCTGCGCGGGCTTCAGGCTCACCACGATCTGGCGCGTGCGCCCGCCGAAGACCTGCACCTGGCCCACGCCCGGCACGTTCTGGAAGCGCTTCACGATGATCTGGTCGGTCATCGTGGAGAGCTCGCGAAGCGAGCGCGTGTCGGAGGTCACCGCGAGGCCCACCACCGGGGCCGCGTTGTCGTAGTCGCCGCGCAGGATCAGCGGGTCCTTCACCTCGCGCGGGAAGCCGGGGCGGATCTGCGCGACCTTGTCGCGGACGTCCTGCACGGCGCGCTCGACGTTGGTGTCGAGGCGAAGCTCGATGTAGGTCTCGCTGCGCCCTTCCCAGGAATTCGAGCGGATGAGGTGGATGCCGTTCACGGTATTCACCACGTCCTCGATGGGGCGCGTGATGTCGTTCTCGACCGCTTCGGGCGAGGCGCCGGGATAGAGCACCTGGATGAACACCGCCGGGAAGACGATGTCCGGCATGCGCTCCACGCGCAGGCGGTTGTACGAGAACACGCCCAGCACCAGCAGCGCGCACATGACCATCGTCGCGAAGACGGGCTGGTTGATGCTGGTCTTGGTGATCCACATGGCCGCGCCTAGCCCTTCTTCATTTCCGCGGCGGGGATGGCCTTGGCCTTGACGGTGGCGGGCGAGCCCACCTTGAGGCCCGTGGCGCGGATGCTCACGACGGCGAGGCCCTCCTCGAGGCCCTGGGTGACTTCGACGAGGCCGCCCTGCGCCTCGGCGAGGCCCAGCTTCACGGCCCGGCGCGCGATCTTGCCGTCCTCGATCGTGTACACGAAGGTCTGGCCCGCTTCGTCGCGCACCGCGTTGGAGGGGATCACGGTCGAGGGGGCGCTGCGATCGACCTGCACTTCGCCCTTGGCGAACATGCCGCCCTTCAGCGCGCCGTCGCGATTGGCGACGGAGACGTAGATTGTGATGGCGCGCGAGTTGGCATCGGCCTGCGGATTGATGCGCTCCACGTGGCCCTCGAACTGGCGGTTGCCGAATCCGTCCACGCGGAACCGGACCGGCTGGCCCACCTTGATGGAGGGAATCTCGGAGGCGGGCGCCGGCGCCTCGATCTCCATGAGGCCCAGGTCCACGAGCGCGAAGAGCGGGCTGTCGATGCCCACTTTCTCGCCGGCGTTGGCGAGCTTGCGCGCGACGATGCCGGCGAAGGGCGCCCGGATCGTGGCGTCGCTCATGGCCTTCTGCGCGATGCGAAGCTGCGCCTCGGCCGAGCGCACCGTGGCGGCGGCCGCATCGTGCACCGAAAGCGTGGTGTCGAATGCGTTCTGCGAGATGAATTTCTGGCGCAGCAGGGCCTCGTTGTTGAGGCGATTCTTCTCCGCGATCGCGTAGCGCGCCCGGGCTTCCTCGAGGGCGGCGGCCTGCGCGTCGATGCGCGACTGCAGGTCCGCCGTCTCCACCTGCGCGATGACCTGGCCCGCGGCGACGGAATCGCCTTCCTTCACGAAGACCTTGGACAGCTCGCCCGCCACGCGCGACTTGACCGTCGTCTGCACCACGGGAGCGAGGGAACCCGAGAAGGTGATGGAGCGCGTGATCTCGCGCTTCTCGACGCGCGACACGTCGGCCGGCGTGAACTCGAGCACGACCGGCGCGTCGGCCTTCTTCTCGTCCTTCTGCGCCTGGGTCGCGCGAAATCCGATGGCCGACCCCACCACGAGCACGGCGGCGGCCGCCGCGATGATCGGCTTGGTGATGCGTTTTCGCGGCGGCGCGGAACCGTCCGCCGCTTTTTTCCTGGAAAAGAACATGCTCGGCTTTCGTGCGGCGGGTGCGCTCACCCTGATGGGGACAACGCTCATGCCCCGTTGGATGCCGGGGTCTGTCCGTCTGGATTCACGCCGCAGATGGAGAGGCGAATTGTACCCCGCCGCCATGCCATATCCCTGTCAAGTATTCACGCCGGGACCGCGGGCTTGCGCGGGATGCGATCCGGATCCCAGGTGGCCACAGCCTGCTCCAGGATCGACCGGGGCGCTGTTACGGTGGGTTTCGGCTGCCCAAGGAAAGCGAGGGCCGCGGCAAGCTGCGCGCCAGCCTCGCGCGAGTCGATGCCCGGTGCGAGCGTTTGCTTCGAGAGCTTCTCACCGGCCGCGTTGGTGGCCACGGGAATGTGCAGGTAGCGGGGCGTGGCGTATCCCAGCGCGCGCCCCAGCAGGATCTGGCGCGGTGTCGAGGCGAGGAGATCGGCGCCGCGAACGACGTCGGTGATCTCCTGGTCGGCGTCGTCGACGACGACCGCGAGCTGGTAGGCGTGCAGCCCGTCGCGGCGCTTCAATACGAAGTCGCCCACGTCGCGGGCCACGTCCTGCGCGATCGGTCCCTGCACGCGGTCCACGAAATGGACGGGCGTGCCTTCCGCGAGGAAGCGATCGGCGCCGGCCACCGCGCGGTCGAGGCCCAGCTTGCGGCACGTTCCCGGATAGACCGCGCCTTCGATGCCGCGCAGCGCCGAGTCCGCGATCTCCTTGCGCGAGCAGCGGCATCGATAGACGAGGCCGCCTGCGCGCAGGCGATCGAGCGCGCTCTCGTAGAGCGCCTTGCGGCGGCTTTGCCAGACGACCTCGCCATCGTGGTCGAGGCCGAACGCGGCGAGCTGGCCGAGGATTTCCTCCGCGGCGCCGGGCACGGTGCGCGTCTCGTCCACGTCTTCGATGCGCACGAGCCACTCGCCGCCTGCGGCGCGCGCATCGAGCCAGCTCGCGACCGCGGCGGCCAGCGAGCCGAAATGAAGCGGCCCGGTGGGCGAAGGCGCGAAGCGCCCGCGGTAGCCGCTCACGACAGCAACGCCGCGGCCACGAGCGGATCCTCGAGGCGCTTCACGAACCACTTGAGCGCGCGGCCTTCCTGTCCCGGCCTCCACGCGACGAGCAGATCGCCCACGGGCCGGTCGCCTTCCACGGGAAGGATGCGAAGGCGGCCCGCGAGTGCCTCGCGCTCCGCGATCCACCGCGGAAGGAATCCCACGCCGAGGCCTTCGACGTGCGCGTCGCACTTGGCCTCGAGCGAAGGCACCGTGAGCACGTCCTGCCCGGAGATGAGCCCTATGGTGCGCGGCGGAAGCAGGCGCGAGCTGTCCGCGATGCTCACGGCGCGATACTTCTGGATCACCTTGTCGGTGAGCGGCGTGGATTCCTTCACGATCGGATGGAAAGGCGCGGCGACGAACTGCATCTCGACGCGCCCCAGCGTGCGCGTGGCGTAGCTGCGTCCCGGCGGCGCGTCGCCCGAGGCGCCGATGGCGAGATCCGCGCGCCCCGAGGCGAGCGAGTCCCACGTGCCGCCCAGCACCTCGTGGGAGAAGCGAAGGCGCGTGCCCGACCGCTTCTCGTAGAACTCGGAGACGATCGCGAAGAGCTTGCCCAGGCCGATCACCGTATCGACGGCGATGCGCAGCTGCGACTCCCAGCCCTTGGCCACCTGCTGCACGCGGCACTCGAGATCGGCGGCCGCCTGGAGCAGCACGCGCCCTTCGGAGAGCAACTCGCGGCCCGCCTCGGTGAGCACCGCGCGATGTCCCGAACGATCGAAGAGATCCACCCCCAGGGCCTCCTCGAGCTGGCGCACGGAGTAAGTGACCGCTGACGGCACACGGTGCAGGTCCTCGGCCGCCGCGGCGAAGGACCCCTTCCTGTCAATGGCATCAATGACTTGCAGCGATTCCAGGGAGAGTCTCATTGTTCGAATATTTCGAATGATTCCGGCGAAAGATTTCTCTTGAATAAGAAAATATCAGGCGCATCATACACTTCATCGTTCAGTATGGATGGTCAAGGAGAAGACCGATGGAAATCCGCCGCAGCGCAGAAAGAGGCCTCGCCGAGCACGGCTGGCTCAAGTCCTTCCACACGTTCTCGTTCGCCGACTACTACGACCCGAAGCACATGGGATTCGGTCCGCTTCGCGTGATCAACGAGGACCGCGTGCAGCCGGGAATGGGATTCGGCACCCACGGCCATCGCGACATGGAGATCATCAGCTACGTGCTCGAGGGCGGCCTCGCGCACAAGGACTCCATGGGCAACGGCTCGACAATCAAGCCGGGCGACGTGCAGCGCATGAGCGCGGGCACGGGCGTTCGCCATAGCGAGTTCAACGCGTCCGACAAGGACCTGGTCCACTTCCTGCAGATCTGGATCGAGCCCGATCGCCGCGGCGTGGCCCCGAGCTACGAAGAGAAGCACTTCGACGACGCCGACAAGCGCGGCAGGCTCCGCCTCATCGCTTCTCCCGACGGCGCGCAGGGCTCCGTGCGAATCCACCAGGACGCGAAGCTCTATGCGTCGTTGCTGGACGGCGCCGAGTCGGCGACGCTCGAGCCCGCGCCGGGCCGCCTCGTGTACGTGCACGTGGCGCGCGGCTCGGTGAACGTGAACGGCACGCCGCTCGAAGCGGGCGACGCCGTGCAGCTGAAGGGCAACGACAACAAGGTTCGCCTCGACGGCGGGCGCAAGGCCGAGGTGCTGGTGTTCGACCTCGCGGACTGATCACTTCCAAACAGAAAGGAAAACAGACATGGAACAGCTCCAGAAAATCGCCGCCCCCGCGGGGCGCCTCATGATCGCCTTCATCTTCCTGCTGTCGGGCTTCGGCAAGATCACCGGCTACGCCGGCACCGCCGCCTACATGGCCTCCAAGGGCATGCCGATGATCGGCGTGCTGCTGCCGCTCACGATCCTCACGGAGCTGGGTGGCGGGCTCGCGCTCGTCGCGGGATTCAAGGCGCGCTGGGTGGCGCTGCTGCTCGCGGGCTTCAGCCTCCTGTCCGCGCTCATCTTCCACGACTTCTGGAGCGTGACCGACGCGATGCAGCACATGAACCAGCAGATCCATTTCCTCAAGAACGTCTCGATGGCCGGCGGCCTGCTGATGGTGTTCGCCCTCGGCGCGGGACCCTACGCGGTGGACAAGCCATGAGCACGATCCTCGACAAGGCGGCGGTCCGCGCGGTGGAGCACGTCTCCGTCTCGCAGGTCGCCCCGGTGGGGACCTTCACGGTGCGGCGCGCGCTTCCGTTTCGCGAGCGCCACTCGGTCGGTCCCTGGGTCTTCCTCGATCACTTCGGCCCGTTTCGCGTGAAGCCCGGCGAAGACGGCGTGGGTGCGCATCCGCACGCGGGCATCGAGACCGTGACGTACCTCATCTCGGGGCGCCAGGAGCACCGCGATTCCGCGGGCCACGTGGGGATCGTCGCCGCGGGAGGCGCGCAGTGGATGACCGCCGGAGGCGGCATCATCCACGCCGAGCGGCCGCTCGCCGAGAACGAAGCGGAGCTCACGCTGCAGGGCATCCAGCTGTGGACGTCGCTGCCGCGGCGCCTGAAGGCGATGCAGCCGCGCTACCAGCGCATCGACGCACAGGCGATTCCGGCGGTCGCGATTGCCGGCGGGCGCGTGCGCATCGTCGCCGGCGAGTTCCAGGGCCATGCGGGGCCGGCGGAAACGCTGATGCCCACGCTGCTCTGGCACGTGTCGCTCGATGCCGGCGCTTCCTTCGAATCGGCGTTGCCCCCGGGATACGAGGCCGGCGCGTACGTGATCTCGGGAAGCGCTCGCTTCGCGGGCGAAACGAGCCTCGACATCGGCAAGCTCGCGGTGTTCGCGGGCACCGAGGGCGCGATCCGCATCGAGAACACGGGATCCGGGCCGCTCGAGGTCCTGCTGCTCGCGGGCGCGCCGGCCGAAGGGCCGCTCGTATTCCATGGGCCTTTCGTCATGAACAGCGTCGAGCAGGTTCGCGCGGCCGAGATCGCCTATCGCACGGGCCGCATGGGCCAGCTCGCGGAGGGCTAGCGGTGGCGAAGATCGCCGGAGGCCACGCGAAAGATGCGCGGATGGCGTGGGGGTTGTAGTTGTGCCGGGCCTCCCCCATCTCGCAACAATGGACGACACCGCGCTCCTCGATACCTATTCGACGGCGGTCACCTCCGCCGTCCGCAAGATCCGCCCTGCCGTGGTCCACATCGCCGTCGAGCGCGAAGGCGCGCCCGCGGGGTCGGGCTCCGGCTTCGTGATCACGCCCGATGGGTTCGTGCTCACCAACAGCCATGTCGTCGGCAAGGCGACCTCGCTCAAGGTGAGCCTGCCCGACGGGCGCGAGAGCAGCGCGCGCCGCGTGGGCGACGATCCCGACTCGGACCTCGCCGTGATCCAGATCGACGCGCCCGTCGACGAATGGTGCGTGCTGGGCGACTCCCGCGACGTGGAAGTGGGGCAGGTGGCCATCGCCATCGGCAGCCCCTACGGATTCCAGCACACGGTGACCTCGGGCATCGTGAGCGCGCTGGGACGCAGCATGCGCTCGCAGGCCGGACGCCTCATCGACGACGTGATCCAGACCGACGCGGCGTTGAATCCCGGCAACTCCGGCGGGCCGCTCGTGAATTCCCGCGGCGAGGTGATCGGCGTGAACACCGCCGTGATCCTGCCCGCGCAGGGCATCTGCTTCGCGATCGGCGCGAACACCGCGCGCCTCATCGCCGGCTGGCTCATCACCGAGGGCCGCGTGCCGCGCGCCCGCATCGGCGTGGCCGGCGAGAACGTGCCGATCTCGCGCCGCTACGTGCGCTACTTCGGCCTCGAGCGCGAGCGCGGCGTTCGCGCCGTCCAGGTCGAGAAGGGCTCGCCCGCGGCCGAGGCCGGGGTGCAGGCAGGCGACCTCATCATCGGCCTGGGCGAGCAGTCGATCGCCGGGGTGGACGATTTGCACCGGCTGCTGGTGGGGCACGAGGCGGTGCGCGACACGACTCTCAGGGTGATCCGCCGCACCGAGCGGGTGGACCTGCCGATCCGCCCCGAGGCACGCGGGTAACATATCGGTTTCATGCTTCGTCAACTGCTGGAAGGATAGGGAAATGGCCGTCGTCGAGCTCACGAAGGAGAATTTCGAGCAGGTCGTCACGTCGAACCCGACGGTGATCGTGGATTACTGGGCGCCGTGGTGCGGGCCTTGCCGGGGCTTTGCGCCCGTATTCGAGCGCGTGGCCGAGGCCAATCCCGACGTCGTGTTCGCGAAGGTGAACACCGACGACGAGCAGGAGATCGCGTCGCATTTCCAGATCCGCTCCATTCCCACGCTCATGGTGTTCCGCGAGCAGATCATCGTCTTCTCGCAGCCGGGCGCGTTGCCGCAGGGGGCCTTCGAGCAGGTGGTCGCCAAGGCCAAGGCGCTCGACATGGACGAGGTGCGCAAGCAGATCGCCGACGAGCAATCGGGGGCCGCGCCCGCCACGGCGTAAGGCACGCGGGAGGTTAAGATTCCTCCCATGGACCAACCCGTACCGCCGCTGCGCGCACGGCTGCGCGCGAACTACCTGCGCGACGAATCCGGGGCGCTCGCCGAGCTCCTCGGCGTGGCGCGCCTCGATCCCGCCGCCTCGCAACGCGTCCAGGAGCGCGCCCGCTCCCTCGTGGAGAACGTGCGCGCGCGCCAGAAGGCCGTCGCGGGGATGCAGTCCTTCCTTCGCGAATACGACCTTTCGTCGCAGGAAGGCGTGCTCCTCATGTGCGTGGCCGAGGCGCTGCTTCGCATTCCCGACGCCGCCACCGCCGACAAGCTCATCCGCGACAAGCTCTCCCAGGGCGACTGGGAGAAGCACGTGGGGCGCAACGACTCGCTCCTCGTGAATGCCGGCACGTGGGGAATGATGCTCACGGGCAGGCTCGTGAGCCTCGATGCGTCCGAGGCGGGAAACGCGGGCGCGTGGTTCGGGCGACTGGCCGCGCGCGCAGGCGAGCCCGTGGTGCGCCTTGCGCTTCGCCAGGGCATGAAGCTCATGGCCGAGCAGTTCGTGATGGGCCGCACCATCGAGGATGCGCTCGCTCGCAGCGTCGATGGCGAGAACAGGGCCTATCGCCACTCCTACGACATGCTGGGCGAAGCGGCCTTCACCGCCGCCGATGCCGATCGTTATTTCGTCGCCTACGAGAAGGCGATCGATGCGATCGCCAGGCACGCCGCGCCGTCGAAGGAAGACGTCTTTGGCAAGCCCGGCATTTCAATCAAGCTCTCCGCGCTGCATCCGCGCTACGAATATGCGCAGCGCGAGCGCGTGCGTTCCGAATTGATTCCCCGCGTGCAGGCGCTGGTCGAGCGCGCCCGCAAGGGCGACATCGGCGTGACGCTCGATGCCGAGGAGGCCGATCGCCTCGATATCTCCCTCGAGATCTTCGAGAGCGTCTTCTCATCGCCGGCGCTGCAGGGCTGGGAAGGATTCGGCCTCGCGGTGCAGGCCTACCAGAAGCGCGCGCCCTTCGTGATCGACTGGCTCGCGGACCTCGCGCGCAGGCAGCGCCGCCGCATCGTGGCGCGGCTCGTGAAGGGCGCGTACTGGGACAGCGAGGTGAAGCGCGCGCAGGTGCAGGGGCTTTCGGGCTACCCCGTCTATACGCGCAAGGCCAACACCGACGTGTCCTACCTCGCGTGCGCCGCGAAGATGATCGCCGCGAAGGACGCGTTCTACGGGCAATTCGCCACGCACAATGCGCACACGGTCGCCACGATCCTCGAGCGCATGGGCAAGGACCAGCCCTTCGAGTTCCAGCGGCTGCACGGCATGGGCGAGGACCTCTACGAGCAGGTGGTCGCCGCGGGCCACGCGTGCCGCGTGTACGCGCCCGTGGGAAGCCACGAGGACCTGCTGCCGTATCTCGTGCGGCGGCTCCTCGAGAACGGCGCCAACACCTCGTTCGTGAACCGCATCGCCGATCCCGCGATCGCCGTGGAGAGCGTGATCGCCGATCCGCTGGCCACTGTCTCGGGACAGGCGAGCGCCGTGAACGCGAAGATTCCGCTTCCGATCGCGCTTTATGGCGACCGGCCGAATTCCTCCGGGTTCGTGTTCGCCGACGAGACTGTCTCGGCGCCCATCGTGGCGCAGGTCCAGGCGCTCGCTGCGAAGAAGGACTTCGGCAAGGTGCCCGATGCGGATGCCGCAGGCGCCCGCGCCGCCCTCGATCGCGCAAGCGGCGCGCGCATACCGCCGCCGAAGGAGCGTGCCGCGATGCTCGAGCGCGCGGCCGATCTCATCGAGAAGGACCGCACGCCGTTGATGGCCGTGCTGGCCGCGGAAGCGGGCAAGACGCTGCCCGACGGATTGGGCGAAGTGCGCGAGGCGGCGGACTTCTGCCGCTACTACGCGATGCTCACCCGCCGCCACTTCGCCGATCCCGAGGACCTCGCGGGACCCACCGGGGAATCCAATCGCCTGCAGCTCGCGGGACGCGGCCCGTTCGTGTGCATCAGCCCGTGGAATTTCCCGCTCGCGATTTTCGTGGGCCAGGTCGCGGCCGCGTTCGCCGCGGGCAATCCCGTGATCGCCAAGCCCGCGGAACAGACGCCGCTCGTGGCCGCGCAGGCGGTGCGGCTGCTTCACGAAGCGGGCATTCCCGAGGACGCCGTGATCCTCGTGCCGGGACGCGGCGAGATCGTGGGCGCCGCGCTGGTCACCGATCCGCGCACTGCGGGCGTCGCGTTCACAGGTTCCACCGAGACCGCGCGCGCGATCAACCGGGCGCTCGCCGCGCGAGACGGGCCGATCGTGCCTTTCATCGCGGAAACCGGCGGCTTGAACGCGATGTTCGTCGATTCGAGCGCGCTCGCCGAACAGGTCGTGGCCGACGTGATCGCCTCGGCGTTCAACAGCGCCGGCCAGCGCTGCTCGGCGCTGCGGATCCTGTGCCTGCAGGAGGAGATCGCTCCGCGCGTGATCGAGCTGCTGAAGGGCGCGACGGCGGAATTGAAGGTGGGCGACCCCGCACGCCTCGACACCGACGTGGGCCCCGTGATCGACGCCGATGCGCTCGCCATGCTCGAAGCGCACGCGGCGAAGATGGACCGCGAGGCCAGGTTGATCTGCAAGGCGGTGGTGCCGAAGGATGCGGGTCCGCTTTTCTTCGCGCCGCGCGCCTACGAGATCGCGAGCCTCGATGCGATCGACCGCGAGGTGTTCGGCCCGATCCTGCACGTGGTGCGCTTCGCCGCGGCCGACCTGCTGAAGACGGTCGATGCGATCAACGCGAAGGGCTACGGGCTCACCATGGGCATCCACAGCCGCATCGAGGAGACGATCGAGGCGGTGCGCCGCCGCGCCTGCGCGGGCAACCTCTACGTGAACCGCAACATGATCGGTGCCACCGTGGGCGTGCAGCCCTTCGGCGGCGAAGGCCTCTCGGGCACCGGCCCCAAGGCCGGCGGCCCGCATTACCTCTTCCGCTTCGCCACCGAGCGCACCGTCACCGTCAACACCGCCGCCGCCGGCGGCAATGCTTCGCTCATCGCCAGCTCCGAATAGACCGGGGACAGACCCCGGTTATCTCCAGGTCGTGAAATTCCAGCAGCGACTCATCGAAGGCCGGTTGATCCGGCGCTACAAGCGCTTCCTCGCCGACGTGCAATTGCCCGGCAGCGTGATCACGGCAGCGTGCCCGAACACGGGCTCGATGATGGGCTGCGCCGACGCGGGCAGCCGTGTCTGGCTCTCGGAGCACGACAGTCCCTCGCGCAAGTACCGCCACACCTGGGAGATCGTCGAGGTGGGCGGCGCGAAGCCCGTGATGGTCGGCATCAACACGGGCCTTCCGAACCGCCTGGTGCAGGAAGCGATCGCCGGCGGCGCCATCGGGGAGCTCGCGGGCTATGAGACGTTGCGGCGCGAAGTGGCCTACGGCGAGGAGGGCAGCCGCGTGGACATCGTCCTCGAAAGCCCGCGCCGCAAGGCGTGCTACGTGGAGGTGAAGAACGTCACGGCCGCCGTCTCGCGCGGCATCGCGCTCTTTCCGGATGCGGTGAGCGAGCGCGGCGCGCGCCACCTTCGCGAGCTGATGCGCCTGAAAGCGAGCGGCCTTCGCCCGGTGCAGCTCTACTGCGTGCAGCGCGGCGACGTGGACGAGGTGCGCCCCGCCGATGCGATCGATCCCGAGTACGGAAGGACGCTGCGCGAAGCGATCGAGGCGGGCGTCGAGGTCCTCGCGTATCGCGCGCGCGTGACGCCCGAGGAGATCCGCCTCGAGACGCGGATACCCGTCGTTACTCCGCCGGTTCCCTGAGCTTGCCCACGCCCTTGGGCGGCTTCGTGCCCGAGAGCAGCACCGCCATGGGCGTGCCGTCCTCGCGCCACGAGCCCACGGCGTCGCGGAGGATCTCCACCAGCGTCTCGAACTGGTCCGGATGCGCGGCGAGGAGCCCGTCGATGTGGTCGTACAGGATCACGAATCCGTCGGCGTCCATGTCGAGGTCCACGAGGCATTCCTCGAGCGCGTCCCAGTTGTGGCCGAAGCTCTTCGGGAAGTGCAGCGCCGTCGCCACCGCGTTCAGCAGCTGCTCCTTGCGCGTGATCTTCGTGCCGTCCACGTGGAAGTACGCGAAGCCCGCCTTCTTCGCCGAGGTCTTCACGGCGCCCACGTCGCCGCTCGGCACGAACCATACGCCGCCCTTGTTGGCTTCGAGGATCGCGTCGAGTGCTTCGAGCGCCATGGATTGTTCCTATTCGCGGATGCGCTTCAAGTGCTGGTAGTGGTCGTCGGAGTAGTAGAGCTCGCCCGCCGCCCCGGTGACGATGCGCCGCGCGCCGCGGGTGCGGTCGCCCGGCGTCTTCACCGTGTACTCCCGATAATAGCCCCGCTTCTGTTTCGGCAGTAATCCTTCGCGGTTGCTGAACGTGATGCCGTCGCGCGCATAGGGATACGGCCCGCCCTTGCGGATCAGCCTCAAGGTCTCGCGCGCTTCGGGCGGCAGGCTCGCGACGCCGATCTCGGCCATCGCCGCGCCGGGCGCCGGATACTTCTGCGCAGCCGCGGGAGCGGGCGCGGCGAGAACGAGCGCCAGCGCGATGGCGGCGAGGATCCGCGCGATCACGCGGGCGCCTCCGCCTTCGCGCGCTTGGCGGCGATCTTCTCGACGAATTTCCCGGCGAGTATCGCGTGGCGCTCGTGCCGGCCTTCGCAGATGGTGTCGATGCCGTCGTGGGCGGAGACTTCGAACACGAGCTTTCTCCCCTCGACGGCCGCAAGGCGCGCCTTCACCTCGATGGTGAGCCCGGGCGGCGTGGCGGCGAGGTGCGAAAGGTCCACGTGCGTTCCGAGCGTCTGCTCCGCGGGCCAGTCCAGGTGCGGCTTCACGAGCTCGATGCAGGCCCACTCGATCAACGCGACCAGGTATCCCGTCGCGAGGACCGCGGGCATCAGCTGGAAGTCGGCCGCTTCCTCGTAGATGCGCGGCACCGTCTTCGACTCGGGAACGCGGTAGCGGAAGGTCCCTTCGAGCCCGGGAGCGAGCGTCTGCCTCATCGCGCTATCCCTTGGGGCGGTGCGGGCAGTGCGTCTTGATGCAATCGGCGTAGAGGTAGAGCTGGTGGTCGTGGATCTGGAAGCCGCGTTCCCTTGCCACCTTCTGCTGGCGTTTCTCGATCTCCGAGTCGTAGAACTCCTCGACGCGCCCGCACTGAAGGCACACCAGGTGGTCGTGGTGGCCGCCCTCGTTCAGCTCATAGACCGCCTTGCCGCTCTCGAAGTGGTGGCGCACCAGCAGCCCCGCCTGCTCGAATTGCGTGAGCACGCGATAGACGGTTGCGAGGCCGATGTCGGAATGCGTTTCCAGGAGCTTGCGATACACGTCCTCGGCCGTGAGGTGGCGCTCCGGGCTGTGCTGGAACAGGTCCAGCACCTTCAGGCGCGGCACCGTGACCTTGAGGCCGGTGTCCTTCAGCTCGCGGGGATCGCTCATGGGGTGAATTATAATGCGCGCTTCGCTTCCGGCCGGATTTCCATGCGCCTCCTCGCCACGATGCTGCTCGCCTTCGCCCTCGGGGGATGCGGCCTGGTCTACACGATCGACATCCAGCAGGGCAACTACGTGACCGAGGACGTGGTCGCGAAGCTGCGCGTGGGCATGACCAAGGCGGAGGTCCGGCAGCTGCTCGGCACGCCGCTGCTGGTCGATACGTTCCACCAGATGCGCTGGGACTACTACTTCAGCAACGTGAAGGGCGGCAAGCCCGACACGCCGGCGAGCCGCTTGTCGATCTTCTTCGAGAACGACAAGGTGAAGAGCTTCGTGGGCGGGGCGCGCCCTGCGGCCCTGGCCCCCGTCGGCGCCGCCACCGCTCCGCAGCCCACCATCAAATGAACGCCGTGCGCGTGGCGATCGCCGGCGCCGGCGGCCGCATGGGCCGGGCGCTCATCGAGGCGGCGACCTCGACGCCGGGCGTGGCCTTCGCCGCGGCGATCGACGTGGCGAAGAGCCCCTTCGCGGGGCGCGACGCGGGCGAGCTTTGCGCCGCGGCCACGGGCGTGAAGGTCGGCACCGACGCGCTCGCAGCGCTCGCCGAAGCCGACGTGCTCATCGATTTCACGCGCCCCGCGGGAACGATCGCGCACGTGAAGGCCTGCCGTGCCGCCGGGCGCGCGATCGTGATCGGCACCACCGGCTTCGATGCCGCGGGCCTCGAGGAGATCCGCGCGGCCTCGAAGGACATCGCGATCATGATGGCGCCCAACATGAGCATCGGCGTGGTGGTGATGTCCAAGCTGGTCGAGATGGCCTCGCGGGTCCTCGGCCCCGACTACGACGCGGAAGTCTTCGAGATCCACCACAACAAGAAGGTCGATGCGCCCTCCGGCACGGCGCTGCTGCTGGGCAGGTCGGTGGCGCAGGCGCGCGGCGAGAAGCTCGACGACGAGGCGGTCTTCGCGCGCCACGGCAACACCGGCGAGCGCAAGGCCGGCACCGTGGGCTTCGCCTCGCTTCGCGCGGGCGACATCGTGGGCGACCACACGGTGTTCTTCGCGGGCACCGGCGAGAGGATCGAGATCACGCATCGCTCCACCTCGCGCGCCACCTATGCGCAGGGCGCGATGCGCGCGGCGCGCTTCGTGGCGGCGATGAAGCCCGGCCTCTACGACATGGACGACGTGCTCGGGCTTCGCTAGGCGCTTCTGCTATAATCGCAGGCTAATGAAAGCGGGATGAGCCTACAAGCAACTTGCGCTCGCCCGTTTTTTTACGCCCATAGACTTCGGAGCCGTTCGTGTCGCAGAAGACCCTCGCCGTCCTGGTACTCGCAGACGGGAGCGTTTTTCGCGGGCACGGCATCGGTTGGGACGGCCAGGCCGTCGGCGAAGCCGTCTTCAACACCGCGATGACCGGATACCAGGAGATCCTCACGGATCCGTCCTACGCGGGCCAGCTCGTCACGCTCACCTATCCGCACATCGGCAACGTCGGCGTCAATCCCGAGGATGCCGAGTCGCGGGCCGTGTACGCCGCGGGCCTCGTGATCCGCGACCTGCCGCTCGTGGCGTCGAACTGGCGCCACAAGGAAGACCTCTCGGGATACCTCAAGCGCAACAAGATCGTCGCGATCGCCGACATCGACACGCGGCGTTTGACGCGAATCCTGCGCACGAAGGGCGCGCAGAACGGTTGCATCCAGTCGGGAAGGATCGACGAGAAGGCCGCGCTCGCCGCGGCGAAGGCGGCGCCCTCGATGGCGGGGCAGGACCTCGCCAAGGTCGTCTCCATCGACAAGGCGTATCCCTGGAACGGGAGCCTCTGGGCGCTGGGAACCGGATACAAGCCCGACGGCGAGAAGAAATTCCACGTGGTCGCCTACGACTACGGCGTGAAGCACAACATCCTCAGGAACCTCGCCGAGCGCGGCTGCAGGGTGACGGTGCTGCCGGCGACGGCCACTTCGAAGGACGCGCTCGCGCTCAAGCCCGACGGCGTCTTCCTCTCCAACGGTCCCGGCGATCCGGAGCCGTGCGACTACGCCATCAAGGCGATCCGCGAGATCGTTGCGACCGGCACGCCCGTCTTCGGGATCTGCCTCGGCCACCAGCTGCTGGGCCTCGCCGCGGGCGCGAAGACGATGAAGATGAAGTTCGGGCATCACGGCGCGAACCATCCCGTGCAGGACCTCGCCACGGGGCGCGTCTTCATCACGAGCCAGAACCACGGCTTCGCGGTGGACGAGAAGACGCTGCCGGCCAACGTGCG
>DATJVS010000252.1:0-16607 GCA_035501715.1 Usitatibacter sp. | reverse complement strand
GAAAAATGAACTCGTAACCGGCCACGTCCGGCCCGATCGGTGATAGGGTCGCAACCTTGCGACAGACTTAATCGGGGCCGCCGGATGGGTTTGTTTCGGGTCGACGTGCTCACGTTTTGCGCCGCGATCGCGGTGCCTGCCATCGCCGAGGAGCTTCCCGCGCGAACGGGGCGCATCGCCTACGTCGAGGGAACGGTCTCGGTGCAGCGAATGGGCGACGCGGCGTGGGATCCGGCGATCGTCAACGCGCCGCTCACCTCGGGCTTCACGGTGATGACCGAACCGGTCTCGCGCGCCGAGGTCCGCGTGAGCGGGGCGGCCATTCGCCTGGGCGAAGGCACCGAGATCGACATCCCGCGCCTCGACGACGACGCGATCGAGGTGACGGTCACCAACGGCTCGGCGAGCGTGCGGCTGCGCTACAAGGCGCGCGACGAGCGTTACCGGCTGGGAACTCCGCAGGCCGTGTTCACGATCGATACGGAAGGCTCCTATCGCGTGGACTACGATCCGGCACGGGAGGAATCGCGCTTCACCGTGATGAGCGGAGCGGCGCGCATGGAGGGCCCCGCAGGCGACGTGATCGTTCCGCAGGGCCGCAGCCTCGTGCTGGGCGGCGGGGCGGATCCGTCCAATTGGATCGACGACGTGCCCGCGGAAGACGACCTCGATGCCTGGGCGCGATCGCGCGACGCGAGCTGGAGCGACTCGCAGGCGCGCCGCTACGTCTCGCCCTACATGACGGGCGCCGAAGACCTCGACGCGAACGGCCAGTGGTCCACCGATCCCGACTATGGCCCGGTGTGGACGCCCTCGAACGTCGAGGCGGGCTGGTCGCCGTACAGCGACGGCAGATGGATCGACGTGCAGCCGTGGGGATGGACGTGGATCGACAACGCGCCGTGGGGCTACGCCCCGTTCCACTACGGCCGCTGGGTGTACGCACGCAATCGATGGTCGTGGTGCCCGGGCCGCCGTATCGATCGGCCCATCTACGCGCCCGCCGTCGTCGGCTGGACGGGGTCGCCCTCCACGAGCGTCATGGTCGCGGGACCATCCGCGACGGGCTGGTATCCCCTCGCGCCGTGGGAGCGGCTGCAGCCGTGGTATCGCGCCACGCCTTCCTACGTCGATCAGGTCAATGCGGTCGTACGCGATCGCCCGCCGCGCGATTGGAAGGGTCCGCCCGGCGCGTGGCGCAACTGGAACCGCGACCACGGGCACACGGTGAATCGCGACTCGTTCACGGGGCCGCGCACGATACCGCCCGCGGGCACGAGCGCGCCCTCGAGCGCACGCGTGCCTTCCGCGGAGGCATTGCAACGGGCGCGCCAATCGCCGCAATCGCGCCCGCATCCGCCGCGCGAGAAGCAACCGCCGCAGAAGACGCAGGCGCCGCAAGCGAAGCCGCAGCCTCCGCAGCCGCAATCGCAGCCGCAGAAGGCGCCGTCACCGGCGCCGCAGCCGCGTCCCGCGGAGCACGAGAAGGAGAAGGAAAGGTAGGCCGAAGCTAGCGGCGCCTCAGAAGCACCACTTGAAGCTCAGGAAGTACACCATCATGTCGGGCGTGAGGTAGCCGCGGAAGATCACCCACGACGCCGCGGCGAACGCGCACAGCCCGACGAAGACCCAGCCCGCCCGGCGCGCGCGCGCGCTCATCACACCCCTGCCGGCACCGCCCGCGCGATCGGGCGTTCGTTGATCGGCGCGCACACGATCGCGGCGAACACGCCCAGCCCGATGGAGATCCACCACGCGAGGTCGTAGCTGCCCGTGCGCGTGAAGATGAGCCCGCCCACCCACGCGCCGAGGAACCCGCCGATCTGGTGCCCGAAGAACACGGCGCCCGAAAGCATCGACACGTGCTTGAGGCCGTAGATCTGCGCCACGAGGCCATTGGTGAGCGGCACCGTCGACAGCCACAGCAGGCCCATCGAGAAGGCGAAGAGATAGAGCGTGAGCGGCGACTTGGGCGCGAGCAGCAGCGCGACGATCGCCAGCGAGCGCAGCGAGTAGATCCACGTGAGGATCCATTTCTTGCTCACGCGGCCGCCGAGCCATCCGGCCCCGTACGAGCCGAAGATGTTGCCGAACCCGATGAGCGCCAGCGACGTCATGCCCACCGCCGGGGAAAGGCCCGCGTCCTGGACATAGCTCGGAAGGTGCAGCGCGATGAACGCGGTGTGCGCGCCGCAGACGAAGTAGCTCCAGAAGAGGAAGTGGAACGAGCGCTGGCCGAGGGCTTCGCCGAACGCTTCCGATGCCGTCTGCTGCGAGGCGTGCGAGGCGCCCGCCACGCGGCCCGCGAGCCCCGCGGCGAGCGGCACGATGAGCGCCACGGTCCCCGCGAGCACGAAAAGCGCCGCGTACCAGCCGAGCCCCGAGATGAGCGCCTGGCCGTAGGGCACCATCGCGAACTGCCCGAACGATCCCCCGGCGCCCACGATGCCGAGCGCCACGCTGCGCTTCTCGGAAGGCGCGACCTTCGCGACCACGCCCATCACCACGCCGAAGGTCGTGCCCGAAAGCGCGAGGCCCACGAGCAACCCGGCGGACAGGTCGAACGCGAACGGCGTCGACGACATCGCCATGAGGATGAGCCCCGCGATGTAGGCCGCGACGCTCACGATGAGCACGCGGCCCGCGCCGTAGCGATCGGAGATCGCGCCCGCGAAGGGCACGAAGGCGCCCCACAGCAGGTTCTGCAGCGCGATGGCGAAGGCGAACTCGTCGCGCGTCCAGCCGTTGGCGAGCGTCATGGGAGGAAGCAGCAGGCCCATGGTCTGGCGCACGCCCATGGCGAGCATCAGGATGAGCGCGGCGCAGGCAAGGACGGTCCGGTTGTATCGCATCCCGCAAGGCTACTCGATTGGAAACGCGCCCGCGAGCGATTTGCGCGCATCGGCTGCATGAACTCGGCGCATGGCTGAAAGCGGCCGGAACGGGGCCTTCGCGGGTACAAACCGTAACAGGCCGAAAGCCGCCGCGCATTGTTGCGGCCCCGTTTCAGGGAGCAAACTGGACTCAGTACTTACACGGGATGAAGCACAAAAATGAAATACCAAGCCATCGTGGCTGTAGCGGCCCTCGCGGCCGGAAACGCCTTCGCCAATTGCGAGTGGGAGTGGTTGTGCAACGGCGATGGATCCTGCAAGCAGCTGCCGGTATGCGAGACGCTCTACGACACGCCGGAAGCCCCACCGGGCGGCAAGCCGCCGATTCCTCCACCCATCAGCATGCGTCCGCAGAGACTCCCGGGCAACATGGGAGCGGCCAACTGCGAGTACATCATGCGGCAGACCAAGTCGGGCCGCTGGGTGTGGGACGAGGCGTGCTACTGCGCCGATCCGAGCAAGACCAAGGATCCGGACCCGCCGCTCGCCAACATCGTGCGCTGCACTCCTCCGTGGGAGAAGGAGCAGTAGCGGCTACCTGATGCGACGGGGAGTGAACTCCTCCTCGATCGCATCATGGTAGTAGCTTGCCGGCGTGGGCGAGCTCATGAGGCGCCGGTAGATTTCCGGCGACACGTTCGAGTACTCGAACGTTCCGGTGGCCGTCTCCACCACGAGCTTGCGGTTGCGCTCGTCGTAGCCGGCGGCCTTCAGCCCCGAGGCGTTGAGCCTCTTCATCTCCATCAGCGGGCCTCCGCGACCCTGAGCGAGTCGATCTCAGCGCGATGGCCGCGGTCGTGCTCGTCGATCATCGCCACGAGATCCGATAGCGTGATGCGCTTGCCGAAGATCGTCGCTGCGCGCGCGAGCTCGGCGGGCGTGGCGCCGGAGACGATCGCGACCAGCTCGGCGCGCGCCGCGGCGAAATCGCTCGCCACTGCCTTCGCGTCCTGCGCGGGATAGTCGCGACCGGCCGCGACCGCCGCGCCGTCGAATCCCGCGAGGTCGGGCACGTCTTCGGCGAGGATGCGGCGCACGCGCACCAGCCAGCCCTCGCGCTCGAGGTCTCGCAGGTGGCAGGCCTGCTCGCGGATGGAGAAGATCTCGCCCTCGCCGCGCACCGACAGCCCCGCCGGGCCCGCGGCCTCGACGGCTTCCTCCACGAAGCGCGGCATTTGCGCAATGCGCGCGAGCAGCTCCTTCATCGTTCAGTGTCCTCCGGCCTTGTCGCCCCAGAGATCCTTCAGGCGCGCGTCGCGGCCGCAGCCGCTGCGATAGATCTGGTAGCGCACGGGGTTTTTCTTATAGTAGTCCTGGTGGTACTCCTCGGCCGGATAGAACGCGCCCGCCATCTCGATCGCGGTCACGATCGGCCCCTTGAAGGGCTTGCTCTTCTCGAGCTGGGCCTTCGACGCTTCGGCCGCCTTCCGCTGTTCCTCGTCTACGTAGAAGATCGCCGTCCGGTATTGCGTGCCCGAATCGCAGAACTGGCGGTCCTTCACCGTGGGATCGACGTTGTGCCAGTACACGTCGAGGAGCTTCTCGTAGCTCACGACCTTCGGGTCATAGAACACCTCGACGGACTCGGCGTGCCCCGTGGTGCCCGACGACACCTCGTGATAGCCGGGATTCACGGTGTGCCCGCCGGTGTAGCCCGCGACCGTCGCCTTCACGCCGGGCGTGTTGTCGAAGGGCCCCTGCATGCACCAGAAGCATCCTCCGGCGAAGACCGCGACGGCTTGTCCCGGCGGGGCGGTGGGAGGAGCCGCCCGGGATGCGGCGGAAAGCGCGAGCGCGAGGATGGCGAGCATGATTCTCATGGAGGTCTCCGTTTTCGATGGGTCTCGATGTGTCGTACGGGGCACGTGCGGCTTACGGATTCACGGCATCGTTCCAGAGCCAGGCCGCGCCGCGCACTCCGCTCGCATCGCCGTGCACCGGGGGCACCAGCCGCGTGCGCACCTCGTCGGAAAAAACGTGCCGCCCCCACAGGCGCGGCACGTGCTCGTAGAGGCGCCCGATATGCGATAGCCCGCCGCCCAGTACGACCACGTCCGGATCGAGGACGTTCAACACCGTGGCGAGCGAGCGCGCCAGTCGCGCCTCGTAGCGCGCGACCGCAGCCGCGCAGGCCGCGTCGCCCGAGGCGGCGCGCTTCGAGATCTGCGCCGCGTCCGCCGTCTCGCCCGTCACGCGGGCATGATCGGCCGCGAGGCCGGGCCCCGAGAGATAGGTCTCGATGCAGCCGTGGCGCCCGCAGTAGCAAGCCGGCAACGGGAGGTCTTCGCCGGCCGGCAGTGGCAAGGGGTTGTGTCCCCACTCGCCCGCGATCGCGTTCGCGCCATCGATCACGCGCCGGTCCACGACGATGCCCCCGCCCACGCCGGTGCCCAGGATCGCTCCGAACACCACGCGCGCACCGCGCGCCGCGCCATCGACCGCCTCCGAAAGCGCGAAGCAGTTCGCATCGTTGGCGGTGCGCACCTCGCGCGAAAGGCGCGCCTCCAGGTCTTCCTTGAGGGGCCTGCCATTGAGGCAGGTGGAGTTCGCGTTCTTGATGAGCCCGGAGGCAAGGGAGCGCGCGCCGGGCGTGGCGATGCCCAGCGTGCCGCGCGTTCCGAGCTTCGCTTCGACTTCTTCCACGAGGGCAGCGATCGTCTCGACCGTGGCCGGGTAGTCGCCGATTGGCGTTTCCACCCGCTTGCGCACGACGACCGCGCCCGCCGTGTCGAGGGCGGCGATCTCGATCTTGGTGCCGCCCAGGTCGATCCCCAGCCTCAGGCCCATCCGGGGCTCCGGCGGTGCGTCCCGCGGGTTTTAAGGAAAATTAAGCGCCCCTTCAAGCCGCGATCTCCCCCGGCGAGCACGCTGCACCTCCAGCAAGACCTTTTTTCCACACGCCAGGAGACTCTCATGGACAGCAAGCGTAACGCGCTCGGAAGGATCGTGGTCGCGGTGGCCGCCGTGGCCATGGCGGGTGAAGGCTGGTTCTCCCTTCAAGGGCAACCGGGACCCGAGGTGACCTACGTCTCGCAGGCGTATGTCGTCGCGGGCGACGCATCGTCCGATGGCTCGACCGAAGCGCAGCCGCGGGAATGCGATCCTGCGAAGGGCGCCAGCTCGTCGTGCATCTTCGAGTAGCGACTGAAACTAGCCGGCGAGCCCCGGCCTGAAGGCGAACACGGACTCGACCCACGCGGCCACCTTGAGGGCGCTCTCGTCCTCGCGATGGCGTCCCACCACCTGGAACCCCAGGGGCAGGTCGCGCGGGCCGAAACCGCTGGGCACGTTCACCGCCGGCATGCCGGCCTGCGTCCAGAGCGAGCAGAACGTCGCATCGCCCGTGTTGGAGAGCCCTTCGGGCGCCTCGCCCGTGGCCGGGATCGTGACGATGGCGTCGTTCTTGCCGAAGACGCCGTCGAGCCAACGCCGATACTCGTCGCGCCTCGCACGGGCCCTCGCGTACTGATCGGGCGTCACGCGGTGGCCGCGGTCGATCAACTCGATCAGGTGCGGCGAAAGGCGGATGCGGTGGCGCGATTCGATGGACGCGAAGCTCTTCACGGCGTCGTGCGCCATGATCGTCATCACGTTGTCCCACGCGTTGTCGAAGAGCTTCGGAAGATTCACCTCGCGGACGGATGCGCCCGCGGCCTGCAGCTTTGCGAGGGACGAATCGAAGTCCTGCTTCTGCACGTCGCTCGCAAGGGACCACTTGGGCGTGCGCACGACGGCGAGGCGCGGAGGCGCGGCGAGCGGCTCGAGCGGCACGCGCAGGGTCTTCTCCGGCGGCTTGCCGAGCGTGGCCTCGTCGCGCGGATCCGTGCCCATGAGGCACGCGCCGAACCACGCGGCATCGGCGACGGAGCGCGCGAAGACGCCCACCGTATCGAGCGTCGAGCTGAACGGGTGGATTCCGGTCCGCGAGATCGCGCCGATGGTCGGCTTGTAGCCCACCACGCCGCAGAACGCCGCGGGCCGGATCACCGATCCCAGCGTCTGCGTGCCGATGGCGATGGGCACGAAGCCCGCCGCGACCGCCGCGGCCGATCCGCTCGAAGACCCGCCCGGCGTATGCGCGGTGTTCCAGGGATTGCGGGTCTTGCCGGGCTGGCGGAACGCGAATTCCGTGGTCACTGTCTTGCCCATCACGAGGCCGCCCAGGGCCTCGAGGCGCCGCACGATCCACGCCGAATGCGTGGGCACGTTGGTCGCGAAGATGCGCGAACCGTAGCGCGTGGGAATGCCGCGCGTGGCGATGATGTCCTTCACTCCGACGGGAATTCCGAAGAGCGGCAAGTCCTGCAGGATCCCGCCGGCACGCTCCTCGGCCTCGGCCATCGCGCGCGAGGCATCGAACCATTCCCACGCCTGCACGCGCGGCTCGAGCGCCGCGATCCGCGCCGAGCACGAGGCCACGTAGTCCTGGACGGTCGCGCGGCCCTCGCGGTAGGCGCGCAGGGTGTCGAGGAGGCCGAGGGAATAAAGTTCCATTGTTTTAATTAGTTACGACGGCCGCCCTTGCGGAAGCCGCGAGACCTCTATTTTGCCGGGGCGCGGGGTGGATTGCTAGCCGAGGGCCTGTTTCAGGGCGTTCACGCCGGCCAGGGCGATCAGCTCGTCGTCCGAGGCCTTCACGCCGGAAACGCCCACGGCGCCCACGATCGCCCCATCGATCTCGATGGGCACGCCGCCCTGCAGCAGCGCCATGCCTTGCGCGATGGACACGAACGCCGTGCGCCCCGCATTCACCGACTCTTCGAGCAGGCGCGAGGGGCGCTTCCACGCCACCGCGGCGCGCGCCTTCTCCACGGCGGTGGAGACGCTCGACCACTGCGCGCCATCGAGCCGCGCGAGCAGGATCGTGTGCCCGCCATCGTCCACGACGGCGATCACCACGCGCCAGTTGTTGCGGCGCGCCTCGGCCTCGGCCGCTCCCAGGGCGACCCGGGCGGCTTCGAGCGTGAGCGTTTTTCGTTCCGGCAGTGTCAGAGGCATGGTCCGTCCCGAAACCATCCTATGAGAAAATCGCCTCCATGAGAATCACGCCCCGCATTGCCTTCGCCGCCATCTTCGTCGCCTGTGCCGCGTTGATCGGCTTCGCCATGTACCTGCAGGAGCAGGAAGGGCTCGACCCCTGCCCCATGTGCATCCTTCAGCGCTATGCGTTCATCTCGCTGGGCATCGTGGCCCTCGTGGGAGCCATCCACGGGCCCAGGGGGCTCATGCTCAAGGCCTACGGCGGGCTCGCCTCGCTCATCGCGATCGCCGGGGGCGGCGTGGCCATACGCCACACCTGGGTGCAGCACTTCCCGCCGAAGGTGGAGACGTGCGGCGCCGACCTCGACTTCATCGTGAGCTCGTTCCCGCTTTCCAAGGCGCTGCCCAAGATCTTCCAGGGCTCGGGCTCCTGCTCCACCGTGGACTGGACGATGCTGGGCCTTTCGATTCCCGAATGGGCGATCCTGTGGTTCGCGGCGTTCCTCGCGGCGAGCGTCTGGGTCGCCTTCATCCGCAAGGCCCAATGAAAAACGCCGCGGGAGACCGCGGCGTCGTCCAGGCCCTTTGCGGCTCTACATCTTGGCCACCGGGCTCGGGATACCGAGGATCTTCTCGGCCTTCTCCAGGGTGTCGATCGACTCCTGGTGCTTGCCGGCCTTGTGCAGGGCCTCGCCCTCGGCGCGCAGCTTCTTCACTTCCGCCAACTGGGCCTCGGTGAGCTTCGGGTTCTTGGCGAGCGCCGCGTCGATCGCGGCCATGTCCTTCGGGCAGTGGAATGCGAACGCGGCGCTGGAGGCGAAGAGCAGGGCCGCGGCTAGTGCGGGAGCACGTTTCATGGGGTCTCCTGTTCGTTGTTCGGGGGGCGCGAAGAAGATGCTACTGCAACCCCGCCAACATTGCTGGCACGGTCCGTATTCCGGTCAGGACGCCGCGAGCTCCCTCAGGTCGGCGACCGGATTGGCCGCGAGGCGCCCCGAACGCTCGGCACGAAGGATGTCGGCCGCCACGTCGGCGGACTTTCGCAACGTCCCGTCGGCCTTCATCTGGCGGAAGCGTTCCACGTCGGCGAAGTCGCTCGCATCGGCGCCGCGCACCCGCTCCTGCATCGCGGTGTCGATCACGCCGGGCGCGAGGCTCACCGCCTCCACCGCGAGACCGCGCGACTGCGCCTCGAGGGCGACGACGCGCGTGGCCATGTCGAGCCCCGCCTTCGCCGCGCAATAGGCCGACCAGCCGCCGATGGGGCGCCTTCCCGCGCCCGAGGAGATGTTCACGATGCGGCGAAGCTTCGCCCCGCTCTCGGTCGCGCGCAGGAACTCGCGCATGAGCAGCATCGGCGCCACGAGATTCACGGCGAGGTTTCGTTCGAGCTCGGCGGCGTCGGCCCTCTCGAGCGGCGCCACCGGCTGCACGATTCCCGCGTTGTTGATGAGCACGGCCTTTTCGTAGCGGCGACCGCGAATGCGCGCCTCGATGCGCGCGGCGACTTTCGCGACGGCCCCGAGGTCGGACAGGTCCGCCGAGAAGCGAACGCCGCCGGGCACATCCGCGTCGGGGGCGCGCGCGATTGCGATCAGCTCGTTGTCCTTGTCCTTCGCGATCTGCGCGGCGAGCGCCTCGCCCAGGCCGCGCGTGGTTCCGGTGACGATGTAGAGGTTCATGCCCCGCATTATAGGAAGGAAGTATCATTCCGCCATGACGCGTTCGAACGCGGTGATGATCGTGACCGGCGGCGCGCGCGGCATCGGCGCGGCGACCGCACTCGCCGCGGCGCGCGAGGGCTACGCGGTCTGCGTGAACTATCTCAGCAACGCGGCCGCGGCCGAAGCGGTCGTGAAGCAGATCGTGCAGGCCGGCGGGCGCGCCATCGCGGTGCAGGGCGACGTCGCGAAGGAAGCCGACGTGATCCGCATGTTCGACGCGGCCGCGCGCGAGCTGGGCTACGTCACGGTGCTCGTGAACAATGCCGGCATCCTCGAGCGGCAGACGCGCCTGGACGACATGGAAGCGGCGCGCTTCGAGCGGGTCTTCGCGACCAACATCACGGGCTCATTCCTGTGCGCGCGCGAAGCCGTGAAGCGCATGTCCACGCGCCACGGCGGCAAGGGCGGCGCGATCGTGAACGTGAGCTCCATGGCTTCGCGACTGGGCTCGCCCGGCGAATACGTGGACTACGCGGCCTCCAAGGGCGCCATCGATTCGATGACGATCGGCCTTGCGCGCGAGGTGGCCGACGAAGGCATCCGCGTGAACGCCGTGCGTCCCGGCGTGATCTACACCGAGATCCACGCCTCGGGCGGCGAGCCCGGGCGCGTGGACCGCGTGAAGGCCGCCGTGCCGATGAAGCGCGGCGGGCAGCCCGAGGAAGTGGCGCGCGCGATCCTCTGGCTCGCTTCCGACGAGGCCTCCTACTCCACGGGCACGTTCATCGACGTCTCCGGGGGCCGCTGATGGCGGGCTACTCCGGCACGCCGCTCGCGCAGAAGCTGGGATTCAAGCCGCCGATGACCGTGCTCACGATCGAGGCGCCCGCGGGTTATCGAGGCTGGCTCGAGGGGCTCGCACCCGGAGTGGACTTCACCACGCGCATGGCGAAACCCGTCGCCGCGGCGCACGTGTTCGTGACCCGCGCGGCCGCGCTGAGGAAGGAAGCCGTGCGGCTTCGCAAGGCGCTCGAGCCCGCGGGCTTCGTGTGGATCTCGTGGCCGAAGAAATCCTCGGGAGTGGCCACCGACGTGACCGAGGACACGATCCGCGAAGTGGCGCTGCCCCTGGGCTTCGTCGACGTGAAGGTCTGCGCCGTCACCGACACCTGGTCGGGCTTGAAGCTCGTCATCCGCAGGAGCGAGAGAAAATGACCGACATCGTCGCCACTCGCCGCGATGCCGTGATGGCCATCGGCATCGACCGCCCGCAGAAGAGGAACGCGCTCACGCAGGCGATGTACGCCGCGATGACCGAGCACCTCGCACAGGCCGAGCGCGACGAGGGCGTGCGCGCCGTGCTCTTCCACGGCTCCCCGGAGATGTTCACCGCGGGCAACGACCTCGAGGATTTCGCCGAGCGCCCGCCGCACCGCGAGGAGACGCCGGTGTTCCATTTCCTGCAGGCGGTAGCCGCGGCGCAAAAGCCGCTCGTTGCCGCGGTGACCGGCCCCGCGGTGGGAATCGGCACGACGCTGCTCCTGCACTGCGACCTCGTGTACGCCGCGGACAACGCGCGCTTCGCCCTGCCCTTCACGCAGCTCGGGCTCGTCCCGGAATTCGCCTCGAGCTACCTGCTGCCGCAGCTCGCGGGCTACCAGCGCGCCGCGGAGCTGCTGCTCCTGGGCGAGACGTTCGACGCGAAGAAGGCCTACGAGACGGGTTTTGTCACGCGCGTCGTGCCCGCGGCGGAAGTCTTCGACACGGCCTGGCGCGAGGCGGCGAAGCTCGCGGCGCTCCCGCCCAAGTCGATCCGCGTGACCAAGGCGCTCATGAAATCGCGCCATGGCGAGGCGATCCGCGCGCAGCTCGCCGCCGAAGGCGAGCATTTCCGCGCGATGCTCACCGAGCCCGCCGCCAAGGCGGCGATCGCCGCGTTCCTCGCGCGGAGGAAGTGATCACGGCACCGCGATCAGCTTGATCTCCCCGGCGATTCCGGGCATCACCATCGCGTCGCCGAGGATCTTGTAGCTCTGCACGCCCTGCAGCTGCTCGAGCAGGTGGTCCTCCACGGCGCGCGCGCCCGCGTCGCACAGGCGCTTGTCCACCTGGATCTTGCGGATCACGAGCGTGCCGGCGCCCATCGAATCGGAAAGGTACGGCGCCGTGAAGCTGCTGCAGCCGCCGAAGCCCGCGACGCGCCCGTCGCCGAAGCGCATGCTGGGCTGCTCGCCCTTCAGCGGCAGGTCCAGCACCACCTGCCAGTGCGTGCCGACGAAGGGCTTGGGCGGAGGCTCCTGCGGCTCCGGGGCCTTGCACGAGGCGAGAAGGAGGGCCGCGCCGGCCAAGAGGATTGCGCGTTTCATGTCGTTCTCCGGTTTCTCAGGTGATTGCATCCATGATGAGCGTGATGGCGCCGCGCACGAGGTCCGGCGGCTCGTCGTGCGCGCCCGCCAGCAGGCCATTGAGCGCTTCCGCGGGGTCGATCGCCTTCGGGCGCGCGTCCTGCGCGGCGTGCAGCTCGGCGATGGTCTTGCCCACCGCGTCCGCGTCGAGCATCGCGATGGGCGCGTGGCAGTAGCTGCATTCCATGTCGCGCGAGAGGTCCACCGGCGCGCCGCAGCTCGAGCACTTGACCTGCGACACGACGGCGCGGAGGTGATTCACCTCCGAGGGGCTCAACGTGCGCACGAAGTTCTTCTCGCGCAGGAACTGCATGAACGTGGTGAAGCGCCCGTGCCCCGCGGCGCAGCGGAAGTACGTGATGCGGTTGGTCCGCTCGAAATCGTGCGTGAGCGAGAGCGCGCGATGGCACGCGGGGCACGTGCACGTCACCGCGAGCGGCCGCGGGGGTTCCTCCTGCTTGCGGATGAGCTCGAAGAGCTGCAGGATCGCCGCCGGCGAAAGCTGGGCGCTCTCGAACGGATCGAACCAGATGCCGTGGCAGGCGAAGCAGATGTCGAGGTCCACGCCGCGGCCGGTCACCGCGCGGCTCGCGAAGGCCTGGCGGCGCATGGAGGCGTGGCAGCTGGGGCAGGAGCGCGAGGCCTCTACGTGCGGGATCGGCGCGGCGTCCGTCACGGCTTCTCGGCGAGCGCCTTCAGGTTCGCGAGCCCCGCCTCGAAGTCGGGCCCGACCAGGCGGTCCATCGAAAGCGCGAGATAGTGCTTGAGCGGGTTGCCGCCCACGTCGCCCTGGTTGGTCCAGGTGATGCGCGTGGCATTGCCCTCGGGCTCCAGGCGCAGCGCCCCCGACGACCGCATGTTGTATTCGGGGAAGTAGAGCGAGTACTCGACCGCCTTGTCGGGCTCCACGTGCGTGAACTCCATGCTGCCGCTGCCCTCGGTCTTGCTCACCCATTCCCACTTGGCCCCCATGCCGAAGGGCGGCCCCTTGTAGGTGATCCTCATGCCCGGGTCGCGGCGGTTCCACTCGCTCCAGCCCGCCCAGAGCTTCGGCTCGACCACGAGGTCGTAGATCTTCTTCGGCGTGGCGTTGATCACGGTGGAGCGGCTCACGAGGAACTTCGACGGAGCGAAGAGCCCGCCCACCACCAGCGCCAGCGCGATCGCGCCGACGACGGCGAGGGTCCATTGCAGGATCTTCATGTTCTCGAGTCCTCCGCGCCGCCAGCATAGCGCACTCCCGTAAAATGGGCCCATGTGCTCGCGATACTTCCTCGACGCGGACGGCAACGTGATCGCGTACACGTTCTCGGTTCCCCTGAACGAGCACGTTCGGCGCCGCTTCAACATCGCGCCCACGCAGGAAGCGCCGGTAGTGCGCAATGGCGAAAGCGGCGCGCGCGAGATCGCGATGCTGCGCTGGGGCCTCGTGCCGGCGTGGGCGAAGGACATCGGCGTGGGCACGAAGATGATCAACGCGCGCGGCGAGAGCGCCGCGGAGAAGCCCGCGTTCCGCGAAGCGATGGCCAAGCGCCGCTGCCTCGTTCCCGCGACGGGCTTCTTCGAGTGGAAGGCAACGCCGGGCCGCAAGCAGCCTTTCGCGATCACCGTGCCGGACCGACCGCTGTTCGCCCTCGCGGGGTTGTGGGAATCGTGGCGGCCACGCGGCGGCGCGGCCGTGGAGACCTTCACGATCGTGACGACCGATGCCAACGACGCCGTCGCGCAGATCCACGACCGGATGCCGGTGATCCTGCCCCGCGAATCGGAGCAGGCGTGGCTCGATGGCGACGTCGCCACGGCGAGCGCGCTCGTGAAGCCGTACCAAGGCGCCGTGGCGCTGCGTGCCGTGAGCCGCGTGGTGAGCAACGTGAACAACGAAGGGCCCGAGTGCCTCGCCGACGCGGCCACGGAGCCCGGCGCTCAAGGCGAGCTGATCTAGGAACGCCTAGGCCGCTTCCCGTTCGAATCCCGGAGGCGCGAGCGGACGCACGTCGTTGCGGTGCTTCGCGATGTAGCTCGCGAGGATCCGGTAGATGTCGTGGTCGAAATCGATCTCGGCGCGCGTCGTGGCGAGATCGGCGAGCTCGTCTTCGCTTCGAGCCGTGCCGATGTGCGACCAGCGCTCGAAGACGTGCGCTTCCTCGATGCGCCCCTCCGGATGGCGTTCGATCACCGCGACGCGCCCCGGGAACGGCCAGTCGGCCAGGCGATGTGGCGCGAGCGCCGTGGCGAGGCGCAAGTTGTGCTGCTCGGGCGTCTCCTCGCCGATGCACGCGCCCTTGCATTTGCGCACCTGGCGCGCGAAACACGGGCCGCCGCGCTTCTCCCATCCCAGCTGCCGCCAGCACAGGCCGTGCTCTCCCGCGAGGTGCTCGAGCGTCGCGCGGATCTGCTGGCGCGTCGCGAAGGGCCCGTACAGCGTCTCGGCGCCCACGGCACGCGCGCCCCAGTCGATGTCCTTCGCCTTCACCACCTGCGGCGCGGAGCCGAGGTCCGGCAGCCGGATGAAGCACGCGTTCATCTTGCGGCGCAGCTTCTGGTTGTGCAGCGGCAGGAGCTCCTTCACGAGCCTCGCCTCGCGAAGCAGCGCTCCCAGCTCGCCCGCGGTCTCCTCCACCTCGATGCGGCGGATCTCGCTCGAGATGCGCAGGTCGTTCGAGGTCACGTAGTCGCTCGAGAAATGCGAGCGCACCCGCTCGCGCAGGTTCACGCTCTTGCCGATGTAGATGGGCAGGTCGTTCACGCCGTAGAAGCGATACACGCCGGGACCTTCGGGCAGTCCCTCGAGCGCATCGGGCGCAAGCTGCGGCGGAAGGCTGGGGATCTTGAGAAGGCGCCGCACGGCGCGCTCGATCTCCTCGCCCTCGCGCTCCCGATAGAGCAGCTGCACGAAGCGCCAGATCGCGCGCGCGTCGCCCAGCGCCGAATGCCGGCCGGTGCGCCCGCCGCCATCGCTCGAGACCGCATCCTGCAGGCCGTGGCGCGCGATGAGCGCGTCCAGGCCATGGCCGATCGCCTCCGGGTACATGCGGCGCGAGAGGCGCACGGTGCAAAGGACGTCGGCCGTGTAGCTCATCTCGACGCGCCGGAATTCCTGCTTGAGGAACCCGTAGTCGAAGCGTGCGTTGTGCGCCACGAAGACGTGGCCGTCGAGGCGCCCGAACACCTCGCGGCGTATCTCGGCGAACGTGGGAGCGTCGCGCACCATCTCGTTGGTGATGCCCGTGAGGATGCGGATGTCCTCGGGAATGCTGCACTCCGGGTTCACGAGCGTGGACCACTCGTCCGCGAATTCGCCGTCGGCCACCCGCACGATGCCGATCTCGGTGATGCGGTCGCGCGTCGCGGCCGTCCCGGTGGTCTCCAGGTCGATGAACGCGATCGCGGGGGCAAACATGCGGTCGATTGTAGCGATAAAATGCGGGATGCCCCGTACCCGTGCGAAGTCCCCGCCGCGCCTCACGCGCGAAGCCGAGCGCCTCATCGCGCTCGCCAATGGCCTCAATGCTTCCGGAAGCCTCACGGAGGACCGCTTCTGGGAGCAGGGCATGTCCGCCCTCGTGGCGAAGCTGCTGGAAAACGGCAACGACGCGCCGATCGACGGCGCGCTCGACCACCTCTACCAGACGAACCTCGGCGCCTACGACACGCTGGTCGAGCTGGTGGAGAACGAGAGCGAGTCGCTGGTCGCGATGCAGGGCGACCAGGCGTGGCAGGCGTTGCTCGTGGCGGCACCCATCGTCGCGTGGTCCAAGTACGCGATCCCCTCGGGCGTGATCCCGCGCGAGGAAGCCGACATCCTGCGCGTGCAGCTGCAAGGCCACGTGCTCGCGGGCGGTGCGCGAGTGACGGTGGTGCCGTATCTCTACTCGATCGACCAGCTGCCGCGCCATTTCTCCGAGCTTCGCCGGCTCACCCGGCGGCTCGCGGATGCCGCGATCGCGGGCGACGCGCCGCGCCTGGAGTTCGCGCGCCTTCCGGAGACCGCGAACCTGCTCGCCGACACGCGGTTCGTCGTCGCGTGCGTGGCGGCGCCGCGCGATCAGCCGCTCTTTCGCTGGCAGGAAGATGCCTCGGGGCACGCGGGCCGCGCCGGCAGCCTCGAGCAATGGATCGCGCAGGCGCGCCCCACGATCTCCAAGCTCCTGCCCGGCTGCGTCTACGAGTGCCTCCTGCCCGACGCGTACTACGTGAACTGCCGCGAGTCGGACCGGCGCGTGCGCCCCTTCGGCATCCGCGCCGCCGTGGCGTTCCTCGAGAACGCGCTCAAGACCAAGGCCGCGGAGATCTCCACCGTGGTGGCAGGCTTCGGCGAAGAGCGCGTGGACGAGTATCGCGTGTCATTCATGCGCCGCGGCGAATCCGAGGTCGCGCACGGCGTAGTGTGGCCGCTCTACGGGCGCGAGGACGAGAACGCGCGCCCCGGCCCGCTGGACGAAGTGCTAGCGCAGCTCGCCGACTGCGGCGTCACCGACGTGAAGAAACTCTCGGGCACCTTCACGCCCGAGTACTGCGAGGATTGCGGCGCGCCGCTCTTCGCCAACGCCGAGGGCGAGATCGTCCACGCCGAGCTCCCCGAGGAAGCGGACACGCAAGCGGCGCACTTCCACTAGCTTGGACGCGCTCTCCGAAGTCCTGCGACTCGCAAGATTTTCGGCCAG
>DATJVS010000251.1:0-5138 GCA_035501715.1 Usitatibacter sp. | reverse complement strand
CTCGAGGACATCAAGGCGCCCGAGTGCTTCTACATCGAGAGGAAGCTGCGCGAGCGCATGAAGATCCCGGTCTTCCACGACGACCAGCACGGCACCGCGATCATCGTGGGCGCGGCCGTCGTGAACGGCCTTCGCGTCGTGAGCAAGGACATCGGCAAGGTGAAGCTCGTGGTCTCCGGCGCCGGCGCCGCCGCCCTCGCCTGCCTCGACATGCTGGTGGCCCTCGGCATGAGGATGGACAACATCTGGGTGACGGACATCGCGGGTGTGGTCTACGCCGGCCGCAAGGAAGAGATGGACGACAACAAGGCCCGCTACGCGCGCAAGACCGATGCGCGCAAGCTCGCCGACGTGATCGAGGGCGCCGACGTCTTCCTGGGCCTTTCCGCGGGCGGCGTGCTCAAGCCCGAGATGGTGAAGAAGATGGCGAAGAAGCCGTTGATCCTCGCGCTCGCCAACCCCGAGCCCGAGATCCTCCCTGAACAGGTCAAGGCAGTCCGCGACGACGCCGTGATCGCCACGGGCCGCTCGGACTATCCGAACCAGGTGAACAACGTCCTCTGCTTCCCCTTCATCTTCCGCGGCGCGCTCGACGTGGGCGCCACGACGATCAACGAGGAGATGAAGCTCGCCGCCGTTCGCGCCATCGCCGATCTCGCGATGGCGGAGCAGTCGGACATCGTGGCCGAGGCGTACGGCAGCGAGCAGCTTTCGTTCGGCCCGGACTACCTGATTCCGCGCCCGTTCGATCCGCGGCTCATCGTGCGCATCGCGCCGGCCGTGGCGAAGGCCGCGATGGACAGCGGAGTCGCCACCGCGCCCATCGCCGATTTCCCGGCGTACGTGCAGAAGCTGAACGAATTCGTCTACCAGTCGGGCCTCATCATGAAGCCCGTCTTCGCGCAGGCGAAGAAGTCCCCGCGCCGGATCGTGTTCGCCGAAGGCGAGGACGAGCGCATCCTTCGCGCGGTGCAGGTGATCGCGGACGAAGGCATCGCCAAGCCCATCCTCGTGGGGCGCCCGGCCGTGCTCGAGAATCGCGTCGAGCGCTACGGGCTGCGGCTGAAAGCGGGCAAGGACTACGAGGTGGTGAACCCCGAGGACGATCCGCGCTACAAGGACTACTGGACCCAGTACCACAAGCTCACGGAGCGCCGCGGCGTCTCGGCCTCGGTCGCGCGAATGGAGATGCGCCGCGAGACCACGTTGATCGGCGCGATGCTGGTGCACCGCAAGGAAGCCGACGGCATGATCTGCGGCACCATCGGCACCTACGACTCGCACCTGCCCTACATCGACCAGGTGCTGGGACGGCGCCCCGGCGTCGGCAACTACTACGCGATGAACCTGCTGATGCTGCCGCATCGCACCGTGTTCATCTGCGACACGTACGTGAACAGCGATCCCACGCCCGAGCAGATCCTCGAGATGACCTCGCTCGCCACCGAGGAGATCCGCCGCTTCGGCCTCGTGCCCAAGGCGGCGCTGCTCTCGCACTCGAGCTTCGGCACGAGCTCGGCGCCGTCGGCGAAGAAGATGCGCGCGGCGCTCGCGCTGATCCGCGGGCGATTGCCCGAGCTGGAGGTCGAAGGCGAGATGCACGGCGACGCGGCGCTCTCCCACGAGGTGCGCCTGAAGGCCTTCCCGAACGCGCTCATGAAGGAAGACGCGAACCTGCTCATCATGCCCACGCTCGATGCGGCCAACATCTCGTTCAACCTGCTGAAGGTCGTGGCGGGCGGCGGCTTCACCGTGGGCCCGATGCTGCTGGGCTGCGACGTGCCGGTGCACATCCTCACGCCGACCGCCACCGTGCGGCGCATCGTGAACATGGCGGCGCTCGCGGTGGTCGATGCCCAGGAGCTGGAGGCCAGGGGAGCGCGCAAGTCGTGATCGACCGTTTCCACCACCTCTACGTAAGCACGGGCGACTTCGATCGCTCGATCGCGTTCTATCGCGATACGCTCGGCTGGGAGATCACGCGCACGTGGGGCGGAAGCGGCGAAGCGCGCGGCGCGATCCTCTCGGGCGGCGGCATCAAGGTGGTGGTGGCCGAAGGCGGCAAGGCGGGCGTGGCGAGCGCAGGCCCCGGCGTCTTCCTCGACATCCACGACATCGACAAGCGCTTCAAGGCCATGCCCAAGGGCGATCACGTCGTGATACCGCCGGGCCCCACGAAATGGGGCACGCGCTGGTTCGTCGTGAAGGATCCGGACGGCAACCAGCTCGCCTTCGAGGAAGTCCACAGCTTTCATCGCAGCCGTGGCTGAGATCCTGCGTTCGCCGGTGACGATGCTGCGCGGGGATTCGCCGCGCCTGCCGCGCGCGCTGAAAGAGCCGGCCGTGATCGGGGCGTGCGCTTTGTCGGGGCGCGTGGACGAAGCGAGCTTCGCGCGCGGGCTCGAATACCTGAAGGACCTCGGCCATCGCGTGGTCGTTCCCGAGCAGACGCTTTCCACGTGGCGCTACTTCGCGGGCACCGACGACGAACGCTTGCAGGGCTTCCACGAGCTCCTCGGCGACGATTCCATCGACCTCGTGATGGCGGCGCGCGGCGGCTACGGCATCTCGCGCGTGCTGCATCGCATCGACTGGAATCGCGTGGCCTCGAGCGGCAAGGCGTTCGTGGGATTCAGCGACTTCACCGCGTTCAACATGGCCGCCTACGCGTGCGCGAACCTGGTGACCTTCCACGGGCCGATGCTCTCCATCGACTTCGGCGGCAACGACGAGCCCGACAGCTTCGCGCAGCAGCACTTCTGGATGGCGCTTTCGCGGGCTTCACACCGGATCGACGAGTTTCCCTGCGAGCACGGCTACGACGCGCGGCGCGTGGACGGCGTGCTCTGGGGCGGGAATCTTTCGCTGCTCGCGCACCTCGCGGGAACTTCGTACTTCCCGAACATCGAGGGCGGCATCCTCTACGTGGAGGAGATCGCCGAGGAGCCCTACGCCGTCGAGCGATTGTTCCTGCAGCTCTATCACGCGGGGGCTTTGCAGCGCCAGCGCGCGCTGGTGCTGGGCGACTTCACCGATTGCAAGCCCACCAATCCCGTCCGCTACCCCTACTCGATGGAAGAAGTCGTCGAGACCCTGCGCGACATGCTCCCCTACCCCGTGGTCACCGGCCTTCCCTTCGGCCACGTCGCGCGCAAGGTGACGCTGCCCTTCGGCGCCCCCGGCACCCTGTCGATCAGCCCTTCGGGCTGCTCGCTACGCTTCTCGGGGCACGTGCAGGGTTGAGGGGTCAGAGCCCTTTTTCGCGAAAAAGGGGACAGAACAACGTCCGGAAAGAGCGGCTTGCGCCTCACTCGAGACAAATGCATCGCCTGCGCTGGCGAGATCAAGTCCACGCGCGGGGAGCATCGTGCCGGTGATCTGTCCCCTTTTCCGGGGAAAAGGGCTCTGACCCTCTAGGCGGCGGCTTTGATTGGGATCCGCTTCGCGCCCGCGCTCGCCGGGTCGCGCCACTGCGCGAGCAGTTGCGCCTGGCGGGCCATGGCGTCCTTGAGGTGGCGCTGCTTCACCGGGCCGTAGCCGCGGATGAATTCGGGGATCGACGCGATCTCGGCGGCCAACGCAACGCGCGAGGCGTCGAGCTTCTCGAGCAGCTCGCCCACGGTCTTCTCGTAGTCGTCGATCAGCTGGCGCTCGTGCTTGCGTTCTTCGCTGTAGCCGAAGACGTCGAACATGCCGCCGCGAAGGAACTTGAGCTTCGCGAGCACGCGCATCGCCGACATCATCCACGGGCCGTAGGTGCGCTTGCGAGGCTCGCCGGTCGCGGGATCGTTCTTCGCCCAGAGCGGCGGGGCGAGATGCATCACGACCCGGTAGTCGCCTTCGAACTGGTTGCCGATGCGCTTCAGGAACTCGCCATCGGTGTACAGGCGCGCCACTTCGTACTCGTCCTTGTAGGCCATGAGCTTGAAGAGGTAGCGCGCGACCATCGACGTGAGCTGCGTGGAGCCCTGCGCCTTCTCGGCCTCGGCCTCGCGCACGCGCGCCACGAAATCCGCATAGCGCTCGGCATACGCGGCGTCCTGATACTCGGTGAGGAAAGCGCGGCGACGCGCCACCATTTCCTCGAGCGATTGCGACATGTGCTGCGATGCGGGACGCGCTTCGGGCGGCGTGGCGGCACGCTCCACCGACTGCAGATCCACCGCCGCGCGGCGCCCCCACTCGAACGCCTTCTTGTTCGATTCCACCGCGGCGCCGTTCAATTCGATCGCCTGCACGATGGCCGCCTCGCCGACGGGAATGAGCCCCTTCTGCCACGCGTAACCCACCATGAAGAGGTTGGTCGCGATGGAGTCTCCCATCAGCGCCGTGGCGAGCTCGGAAGCATCGACGAAATCCGCCGCGCCGCCGCACGCATCGCGGATCGCCGCGGCCATGTCGTCGGACGGCACCTGCAGGTCGGGATTCTTCGTGAAGCCGCCCGTGGGCGCCACGTCCGAGTTGATCACCGCGCGCGTCGTGCCCGATTGCATCTTGGCGATGGCCTCGTCGGAAGCCGCGACGATCATGTCGCAGCCGATCACGACCCTCGCCTCGCCCGCGGCGATGCGCACCGCGTGGATCTCCTCGGGCCGGGAAGCCAGGCGGATGTGCGAATACACCGAGCCGCCCTTCTGCGCGAGGCCCGTCATGTCCAGCACCGCCGCGCCCTTGCCTTCGATGTGCGCTGCCATGCCGAGGAGCGCCCCGATGGTGACGACACCCGTGCCGCCTACTCCCGTGACGAGGATGCCATAGGGCTTGTCCAGCGCCGGCAATTGCGGCGAAGGCAACGCGGCCATCACCTGCTGCACCACCGCTTTCTTCTTGCGAAGCTGCCCGCCTTCCACCGTGACGAAGCTCGGGCAGAAGCCGTTCACGCACGAGTAGTCCTTGTTGCACGAGCTCTGGTCGATGGCGCGCTTGCGTCCGTATTCCGTCTCGACGGGAACCACCGAGAGGCAATTGGACTTGGCGCTGCAATCGCCGCAGCCTTCGCACACGAGCTCGTTGATCACGACGCGCTTGGCGGGGTCCGGGAACTTGCCGCGCTTGCGACGGCGGCGCTTCTCGGCGGCGCACGTCTGGTCGTACACCAACACCGTCGTGCCCGGAATCTCGCGAAGCTCGCGCTGCAC
>DATJVS010000250.1:0-5480 GCA_035501715.1 Usitatibacter sp. | reverse complement strand
TCGGAGATCACGGGCGCCGAGGTGTTTCTCAAGTTCGAGAACCACCAGTTCACGGCGTCGTTCAAGGAGCGCGGGGCGTTGAACAAGCTCTCGTCGCTGGACGCCGCCTCGCGCAGGAAGGGCGTGATCGCGTGCTCGGCGGGCAACCACGCGCAGGGCGTGGCGTATCACGCGTCGCGGCTGGGCATTCCCGCGGTGATCGTGATGCCGCGCTTCACGCCGTTCGTGAAGGTGGAGCACACGCAGCGCTTCGGCGCCGAGGTGATCCTCGAGGGCGAGAATTTCGACGCCGCCAAGGAGTACGCGATGCGCGCCGCGGGCGACCGGGGCCTGACACTGGTGCACCCGTACAACGACGAGAAGATCATCGCGGGCCAGGGCACCGCGGGCCTCGAGATCCTGCGCGCGCATCCCGAGCTCGACGCGTTGATCGTCGCCATCGGCGGCGGCGGGCTCATCTCGGGCATCTCCATCGCGGCGAAGGCGCTGAAGCCCTCGATCGAGATCTACGGCGTGGAGATGGTGCGCTTTCCCTCGATGTACCACGCGGTGAAGGGCACCAAGGCGCAATTCGCCGCCTCCACGATCGCCGAGGGCATCGCGGTGAAGGAGCCGGGCGCGCTCACCAAGCCCATCATCGAGAAGAACGTGCGCGAGATCTTCCTCGTCGACGAAGGCGACATCGAGGAGGCCATCGTGATGATGGTGGAGATCGAGAAGACTGTCGTGGAGGGCGCGGGCGCCGCGCCGCTCGCGGCATTGCTTCGCAACCGCGAGAAGTTCGCCGGCAGGAAAGTCGGCCTCGTGCTGGGCGGCGGCAACATCGATCCGCTGATGCTGGCCGAGATCATCGAGCGCGGCATGGTGCGCTCGGGGCGGCTTGCGCGCATCCTCGTCGAGGTGACGGACCTTCCGGGGTCGCTTGCGAAAGTGACCGCGATCCTCGCGAAGGAGAACGCCAACATCGAGCAGGTCCATCACCAGCGCACGTTCACCACGCTCGCCGTGCAGAACGCCGAGCTGGACCTGGTCCTCAAGACCCGCAACCACGAGCACGTGCGCCAGATCGTCGCCGCCCTGCATGCCGCGGGCTTCCGCGCCCGTGCCCACGCCTCAGGAGAAAACGCCCCATGAGCATCCAGCGCCACAACGTCGGCAAGCGCCTGTCGGAGATCGTCGTCCACGGCAACACCGTCTATCTCGCGGGCGAGGTGCCCGACGACACGGGCAAGGACGTGACGGGGCAGACGGAAGAGGTCCTCGCCAAGATCGACAAGCTCCTCGCGCAGGTCGGCAGCGACAAGACGAAGATCCTCTCCGCGCAGATCTTCCTGCCCTCCATGGCGGACTTCGCCGGCATGAACGCCGCATGGGAGAAGTGGGTGGTGCCCGGGCACACGCCGGCGCGCGCCACCATCGAGGCGAAGCTCGCCAACCCCGCGTACAAGGTCGAGATCATGTGCGTCGCGGCGCTCTAGCGGGGTGGCGATGTATCCTGACGAGGGCGGAGACTGGGACTCGCTGTTCTCCGCCGCCGACCGGCGACTCTATGCGGCCAAGGGCGCCGGCCGAAACCTCGTCGTGGCCGCGGAGCAAGCCCCATGAAAGCAATCCGCCTCGCGGCGCTCGCGATCGTTGCGTTCGCCGCCATTACCGCATCTGCGCAGGACGCGAATTCAATCGAAGGCCAGGTGCGCGCACGGATCGACGCGATGCGCGCCGTCGTGGCCGCGCCGAACGAAGCGCGCAACCAGGCCCGCGTGGACGCCATCACCAAGCAGATGGACGACACGTGGCAGTTCTTCGACTCCAACCGCGCGAAGGCGCTGCCGGTGCTGCGCAGGGAGCTCGCCGCCGAAGCGCATCGCCCGGGACGCAATCCCTTCGTGCTGCTGGGCGTGGGCTTCTACCTGTACACGCACGGCGACAAGGTCGATCGCGAGCCCGCCAAGGCCGCTCTCTTCGAGATCGATTCGACCGCGCCCATCATCCGCTGGAACTACGAGCAGTATTTCTACTTCGTGCATTCGGTCGCCGCCGAGCACGACGAGCGCATCCTGCCCCTCATCGACGCCGCGTTCCTCGACAAGGGCGCGCCCCTCGTGATCCCCGAGTACGCGCTGAACCTCGACGAGGGCCTCGTGTGCGTGATGCTCTACGGCGCGTATGGCGCGGGCGCCGAGCAGCACCTCGTGGCGCTGCTGCAGGATCCGGCGCGCGTCCGCCGCGCCATCGAGGTCCTCGTGTGGATCGGGTCTCCCGCGAGCAACGCGGCGGTGGTGCAGGCGATGAAGGCCAATCCCAACCTCGAGACCTTCGCGCGCGGCACGGCGTTCCTCATGCAGTCGGGCGGGCCCGAGGGCCGCGACATCCTGCTCAACATGGACCCGAAGCAGCTCGACCCGCAATCGGCCGACGCGCTCTCCAAGAGCCGCACGCACATCGAGACCGTGTCGTACGCCTGGTACAAGAGCATCGTCGATCGCATGCCGGGGGTGGCGACGATGCCCGACGCGGAGCTGCGCAAGCGCCTCCAGGCCGCGGCTTCGGGGCGCGCGCAGAACGAGGCGCTGAGTCCCAGGGCGATCTTCGCCTCGGCGATCCCGCGAGACGAGCTGATCGCCGGCCTCACGGGCGCCCGCGACGCGATGCTCCAGCACGTGTACGACCAGGTCCTCCAGGACGTGAGGACCACGGACATGATGATCAACGGCCTGCGTTACCGCGATCACTAAGCCAGAAGGGACCTCGTGAAGATCCTCATCACCGGCGGCGGCGGATTCCTCGGCTCGCGCCTCGCCCGCGCGCTTCGCGCTCGCGACGCTTCGGCGAAGATCACGCTCCTCGACGTCGCATTCCCGCCGGGGCTCGACCGCGAGTTCCATTGCGTGGCGGGCGACCTCGCTTCGCCCGAGGCGATCGGCCGCGCGCTGGACGCGGACACGCAATCGATCTATCACCTCGCGGCGGTGGTGAGCGGCGGAGCCGAGGCGGACTTCGATCTCGGCTACCGCGTGAACATGGACGGCACGCATGCGCTGCTCGAGGCCGCGCGCAAGCTCGCGAAGCCGCGCGTCGTGTACGCGAGCTCCGTGGCGGCTTTCGGCGGCGTGCTGCCCGAGGTCCTCGACGATTCGACCACGCCCGCGCCGCAGACGTCGTACGGAACGCAGAAGGTGATCGGCGAGTACCTCGTGGCCGACTACACGAGGAAAGGCTTCATCGACGGGCGCTCGCTGCGGCTTCCGACAATCGTCGTGCGGCCCGGCAAACCCAATCTCGCGGCCTCGTCGTTCGCGAGCGGCATCATCCGCGAGCCACTGGCCGGCGTGGCGAGCGAGTGCCCCGTGCCCGACACGACGGGCGTGTGGATCCTTTCGCCGCGGCTCGTGGTCGAGGCGTTCGTGCACGCGCACGACCTGCCGTCCTCCGAGTGGCCCACGACGCGCGTGGTCAACCTTCCGGGCATCACGCTCACGGTGCGCCAGATGATCGACGCCATGGGACGCGTGGCGGGCCGCGAAGCGGTCGAGCGCGTGAAGTTCGTTCCCGACGCGCGCATCCAGGCCATCGTGAAGACCTGGCCCGTGCGCTTCCGCACCGACCGCGCGCTCTCCATGGGATTCAAGGCGGACACCGACTTCGACTCGATCGTTCGCCAGCACCTGGAGACGTGATCTCCTTCGTCGTCCCCGCCTACAACGAGGAGAAATACCTCGGCACGGCGCTGGAATCGATCCATGCGGCGGCGAAGGACGTGGGCGAGCCCTACGAGATCGTCGTGGTGAACGACGGCTCGACGGATTCCACGCCGGAGCTCGCTTCACGCGGCGGCGCTCGCGTGATCACCGTGCAGAAGCGCCAGATCGCCGCCACGCGCAACGCGGGCGCCCACGCGACGACGGGCGATGCGCTCTTCTTCGTCGATGCCGACACGCGGGTGAGCGGCGTGCTCGTGAAGGAAGCGCTCGCCGCGCTGGCCTCGGGTGCGGTCGGCGGCGGCGCGCGCGTGGCGTTCTACGGCGAGGTCCCCGGCTGGGTCCACGGCTTCATGGCGTTCTTCACGCCGTTCTACTTCGGCATCGGCCGCTGGGCCGCGGGTTGCTTCGTCTTCTGCACGCGCGCCGCGTACGACGCCACGGGCGGCTTCGACGAGACCACCTACGCGGGCGAGGAGATCGGTTTCAGCCGCGCGCTGAAAGCGCTGGGCCGGTTCGTGATCCTGCGCGAATACGTCTCCACGTCCCCGCGCAAGGTCGAAGGGCGCGGCTTCTGGGAGATGATGCGGCTCACCGCGGCAGTGGCGCGAAAGGCGGGCTTCGAGGCGCGGATCAGGCGGCGCGAGGATGCGGCGTTCTGGTACGAGGACCGGCGGTAGCGCCTAGGCGGCGAAGCTGTAGCCCCGCCCGTAAGTCGTCCGCACCACGCACTTCACGTGCCCCGCGCGCAGCTTGCGGCGCAGGTTCTTCACGTGGCAATCGACGGTGCGCTCGCAGACCACGCGATGGTCGAGGTAGAGCGCGCCCAGCAGCTCGGCGCGGGTGAAGATCCGGCCCGGCTGCGACGCGAGCGTCCTCAGCAGGCGCAGCTCGACTTGCGTGAGCGCGGCCGACGCGCCCCTCGGCAGCACCGGGCGCTCGACGGCTTCGGGCTCCGGGTCGCCGAGGAACATCGCCTGCGGTATGAGTTCCTTTTCCATGACGCATATGCTCGCAGGGAGCGCGTCGCGTGCCTGTGAGGGGCTTCACACGTGCAATTTCGGCTGTAGCGGCAGGCAGTGCTTCTCCGCTTCGTCTGAAACGAACGTGTGGAACAGGTCACATTCCCGCGCGTCCGCGGGGAAAACCGGGGTCTGGCCCCGGTTTTGGGTTCAGCCGGTGCGGCGCCCGTTCATCGGGTAGGCGGGATCGTTGTAGCCGGGCGTGGAGGGATGCCCGCTCTTCACGAGCGAATCGATGAGCGCCTCGTCTTCGGCGTCGAACTTCTTGCCGAGGGCGGCGACGTAGTCGTTCCACTGCTCGAGGGTGCGCGGGCCGGCGATCACGCTCGTGACGATCCTGTTCGCGAGCACCCAGTTGAACGCGAAGTGGCCGGGCGACATGCCCTTCTTCTCCGCGTGGGCCTTCACCTTCTGCGCGATCGCGAGGGACTCCTCGCGAAACTCCGTCTCCATGAAGCGCTTGTCGTTGCGCCCCGCGCGCGATTCGGCCTCGGGCTTGCCTCCCGGAGCGTACTTGCCGGTGAGCACGCCGCGCGCGAGCGGGCTGTAGGGCACGACGCCCAGGCCGTAGTGCGCGCACGCCGGAAGGATGTCGTTCTCGGGCTGGCGGTTCATCGCGTTGTAGTAGGGCTGGACCGCGACGGGTTTCGGCGCCCCGAGCAGGTCGCACACGCGCATCGTCTCGGCGATGCGCCATCCGCGGAAGTTCGACAGCGCGAAGTAGCGGATCTTGCCGCTGCGCACGAGGTCGGCCATGGCG
>DATJVS010000249.1:0-5471 GCA_035501715.1 Usitatibacter sp. | reverse complement strand
GCGCGACCTTGAGGTTGGCGGCATCCATTCCGCCGGGCAAGCCCATCGCCGCCGCGACGACGCGCACCGCGTTGGCATTGGCGTTGGCGACCAGCTCGATCGCGCCCGCCTCGCCCGCGGCCTTGTTGATCTGCGCCTGCTTCTGGCCCTCGGATTCGAGGATCGCGGCCTGCCGCTCGCCATCGGCGATGTTGATCTCCTGCTGGCGCTGGCCCTCGGACTTCGCGATCACCGCGCGCTTCTCGCGCTCGGCGGTGATCTGCGCCTGCATCGCGCGCAGGATCGACTCGGGCGGCGTGAGGCTCTTCAGCTCGTATCTCAGCACCTTGATGCCCCAGGTGCGGCCGGCCTCGTCCAGCACCTGCACCACCATGTGGTTGATCTCGTCGCGGCTCTCGAAGGTCTTGTCGAGCTCCATCTTGCCGATGGCCGAGCGCAGCGCCGTCTGCGCGAGCTGCGTGATCGCCTGGATGTAGTCCGACGACCCGTAGGAGGCGAGCCGCGGGTCGATCACCTGGAAGTAGAGGATGCCGTCCACCGAGAGCTGCGTGTTGTCCTTCGTGATGCAGATCTGCTCGGGCACGTCCATCGGCACTTCCTTCAGCGAGTGCCGGTAGGCCACGCGGTCGAAGAACGGGACGATGAGGTTGAGGCCCGGCTCCAGCACGCGGAAGAACTTGCCGAAGCGCTCCACCACCCACGCGTTCTGCTGCGGCACGATGCGCACGCCCTCGGCCACGAGGACGATGAACATCGCGACGATGAAGGTCGCGATCGCGAGCCCCACGTTGTGCGTGAGGGAGCCGACGGCGATCGTCACGAAGATCGCGATGAGGGTCTTCCAGAACATGGACGTCTCCTGTTGGGTGCGGGGAACCGGCGCCGCGGAACTAGGGCGCGGGCGGGTTGGCTGCGATGACGAGCGTGTTTCCATCTTGCCCCTCGATGTAGAGCGTGGCGCCCGGCGAAGGATGCTCCTCCGGCCGCGCGAGGCGCGCTTCCCACGTGGTGCCGCGATACTTCACGCGAGCGATGCGCGCCGTCTCGTTGGCCCAGCCCTCGAGCACCACGGGCTGGCCGCGATCGAGGAAGTTCGATCCTTCGCGTGTCTTCGGCTGCTTCGAGTGCCAGAGGCGCACGACGTATGCGCCGGCCACGGCGATGAGCCCGCTCACGACGGCCTGCGCCACCAGCCCGCCCCCGAACCACGCGACCGCCGCGCCCGCGAAGGCGCCGACGCCGATCACCAGCAGGTAGAAAGTCCCGGTGACGAGCTCCGCGATCACGAGCGCGAGCCCTGCGACCAGCCAGATGATCCAAAGATCCATGTCGTCCTCCGTGTTTAGGGAGCGCGCCGCGCCGAGATCACTTTTGTGTTGACGCCCGCCCAGCCCAGGCCTCCGAAGAAGCGCCCGTGCTCGATCTTCATGCAGCGATTCTCGATCACTTCGAGCCCCGCGGCCTCGGCCTTGGCGCGCGCCTCGGCACTCTCGACGCCCAGCTGCATCCACAGCACCTCCGCGCCGATCGCGATCGCCTCGTCCGCGATGGCGGGGATCTCGCTCGACTTGCGGAAGCAATCCACCACGTCCACCTTTTCGGGGATGTCCGCGAGGCGCTTGTAGCACTTCTCCCCGAGGATGGTGTCGTAGGTGGGATTGACAGGTATCACGCGATATCCGTGCTCCTGCAGGTACTTGGCCGCGAAGTAGCTGGGCCGGTGCCATTGCGCCGAAAGGCCCACCACGGCAATCACGCGGTAGCGCCTGAGGATGCGCCGGACTTTCTCGCTATCGTCCATGTTTTATTCTACCTTGATGCGCATGACGGATTTTCAAGCCCGACGAGCCGTGCTGGCGGCCGTGCTGATGCCGCTGGCGGCGCATGCGTTCAACCACACCGACACGGTCGCGCCCCTGGCCGCGGGCACGTTCAACGTCGCGTGCTCCAACATCCAGCAGGACGCCTCGCTCATCGCGCCGGGCGACTCGGCCTCGGACTACTGGGAAGGCCGCGACGGCCACTACATCACCGACATCCTGGTGAATCCGCAGTCGCCGGCGGTGTTCAACGTGGCGGTGCCCGACAACCGGCCGCTCTACGTGAACCACCACGACAGCAACGTCGCCTACGCGGCGATCGTCTGCTACCCCACGCCCGACGACAACACGGACGCGAACTACACGCTGCCGGGAACTGGCGACGTGATCCCGCACATGCAGCAGCCGGGCGCGGCGCCCAGGTTCCTGCCGCAGAAGATGCCCCTGATCGTCTTCTCGCACGGCCTCACCGGCAGCCCGATCAGCTCGGGCTACGTGAGCGTGCTGGTCCAGATGGCCGCGCACGGCTTCGTCGTCGCGGGCGTCTTCCACGGCGATCCGCGCTTTTCCCTCGTGCGCATCGAAAACCTGAGCGACGCCGTCTATCTCCTCTCTCACTTCAGCCAGGTGGTCGAGCTCGAGATGCTGCGGCCCCTTTCGCTCAAGGTGATGCTGGACGTGCTTCTCGCGGATCCCAACTTCTCCGCCGGCATCGACACCACGCGCATCGGCGGCTTCGGCGCTTCCATGGGCGGAGCGGCGATGACGTTCCTCGCGGGCAGCTGGGCCACGACGACCGTGGGCGGGCACTGCGACGAGCCCGTGCACGATCCGCGCATCCGCGCCTTCGCGGGCTACGTTCCGTGGGCGGGCTACTCGTTCCTTCCCGCGTATTGCAACAACCAGATGGGCGCCGCGTTCGTGGACAAGCCGTACCTCGCCATGTCCGGCACGGCGGACACCACCGCACCGCTCACGCAGATGAAGCAGGCGGTGAACAATTTCACCGACACGCGCTACATGATCGAGATGACAGACGGCGAGCACGAGCTGAGGCCCGAGGACGCGCCCGAGCTCTTCACGTGGATGGTGACGTACTTCGACGCCTACCTCGACGTGCGGTCGGACCCCGGAGCGTTCGGGCGACTCGCGAAGATGAACAACGTGAGCGGCCCCGGGCGCGTGGACAACGTGACGGTGGACGTGCACATCCCGTTCCCGAATGCGGGGAGCGAGCTCACGGTGCAGGAGCTCTACGACCCGGTGCTCAACCACTACTACGTGACCGACAGCGCGTTCGAGGCGAACCAGCTCACTTCTTCGCCCTACATGTCGTGGACCGCGACGGGCAACGGCTTCAAGGCGTGGCCCTCGCCGCCTTCGGATGCCTCAGTGGCCGTGTCGCCAGCGTGCCGCTTCGATATCGCGAACCGGCCCGCGGCGGGATTCGCCTTCGTGAGCGCGAGCGCTGGCGAATGCTCGTTGCTCATGGGCAACCGGGGATGGAACTACTCCGGCACCGCCTTCTACGTGGTGCCCGTCGATGCGAACCTGCGCTGCCCCGACGGATACATCGGCGTGAACCGCGCGTACAACAACGGCGCCGCGCGCTTCGATTCGAACCACCGCTACAGCACGAGCGATTCGATCATGCGCGACATGGAAAGGATCGGCTGGACCTACGAGGCGACGGTGATGTGCTCGCGGCCGTAGCCGCGCCTGCTAGACCTTCTTCAGCTCGACGCGCCGGTTCTTCGCCTTGTTGTCGTCGGTCGTGTTGGGCGCGACCGGCATGGTGTCGCCGTAGCCCTTCGCGCTCAGGCGCTTGCCGTCGATGCCGTACTGTCCCACGAGCGCGCTCACTACGGCCCGGGCGCGCGCCTCCGAGAGCTTCATGTTGTGCGCCTTGTCGCCGGTGTTGTCGGTATGGCCCGAGACCTCGAGCTTGAGCGCGCGGTCGATCTTGAGCACGCTCGCCACCTCGTCCAGCGTGGGCTTGCTGTCGGGCTTGATCTCCGACTTGTCGGTGTCGAAGTAGATCCCGTAGATGCTGACGGTGCCCTTCGTCGCGAGCGCATCGGCGATGTCGGCGGCCTTGAGCAGCACCATCTTGTTCACCACGGCCTTCGACTGCACCACGTCGGCGACGACCAGCACGTTGTCGGCGTTGAAGTGCGCGGGCGCGGGAAACTTGATGTCCTTCGCCTCGTTGTAGCTGGCGAAGTACACCGCGGCGATCACCGATTGGCCGTTCTTCGTGGCCGTGGCGCACATGTAGGCCATCCGCTGCGTGCCCGACAGCCCCAGGTTGCTCCACGCGTAGTCGTTATGGACCTGCCACGGCTGGTGGTAGAAGGTCGAGGCCCAGTCGGCGCTGTTGAACTGCGCGTTGTTGGCGCCGATCGTGAAGCCCGCGGCCTTGAGCGCCTGCTCGTAGTTGCGATAGATCTCGAGCACCGAATGGCCGGACGGAATCTTGTAGAACGCCCGCGTGATCTGGCCCTCCGCCTGCTTGGGCAGCCACGGCTTGTTGGCGTCCTCCGGGTTCTGCACCCAATAGTTGTAGGCCTCGTACGGCACGCTCTGGTAGCCCACGATCTCGGAGCCCTCGTAGCGCTTGAGGAACGGCGGGTCCTTCGAGCCAGGAATGTCCGCGGCGAGCGCGGCGAACGAAAAGGCGATTGCAAGCCCGGCGACAGCCAGTTGCGTGCGCGCGATTCTCATGGGGCCTCCCTCGGGTGAAGGGGCGCTAGCTTAGCGCAACGGCGTTGCGGATGAAGGGGTGGGCCCGCCTGGATTCGAACCAGGGACCAAGGGATTATGAGTCCCCTGCTCTAACCACCTGAGCTACAGGCCCAGCGGAATTTGAGACAATAGCCGCATGTCCGACTTCGACTTCACCAAGCCGCAAACGCCGCAGCCCGCGTCTCCCGACGGATTCGACTTCACGCACCCGGCCCCGGCCATCCAGCCCTCCGCGCCGTTCAAGCCGACCAGCAGCCAATTTTACAGCCCGGCCGTCGCGAAGAAGCTCTTCCAGTCCTCGGGCAAGGAGGAGGAGTTCGCAGCGGGCCAGAAGGTCTTCGAGGAGGCCGAGAAGGGCGGCGGGATCTTCTCGCTGAAGAGCGCCTCGCGCATGTACTACATCGCGCAGGGCGAGGTGCAGCTTTCCATCGGCGGCAAGCTTCTCGACACCATCAAGGCGGGCGAGATCTTCGGCGAGATGGCCGTGATCAGCGAGCGTCCGCGCAGCGCCACGGCCGCGGCGAAGACTCCGTGCCTTCTCTACGGGATGAGCGCATCCGAGCTCCAGACCGCGCTCGGCCAGACGCCGGAGTTCGCGCTGATGCTCATGAGCGTGATGTTCGACCGCATCCGCTTCGTGGTCGCGCGCCTGTCCGCGCGCAAGATCCCGATCCCGCCGCGCGAGGCGGTGGTGTTCGACCCCTTCCTGCTCGAGCAATTCGAGGCGGCCCTCGCGCGCCCCAACGTCGTGCGCTACCAGCCCGGCCAGTGGATCATGCGCGTGGGCCAGGCCGGCATCTACATGTACATCGTGAAGTCGGGGCAGGTCGCGATCGGAATCCGCGACAAGCTCGTGGAGGTCGTGAACCCCGGCGGCACGTTCGGCGAGATGGCGCTCGTCGACCA
>DATJVS010000248.1:0-2792 GCA_035501715.1 Usitatibacter sp. | reverse complement strand
CTTCCTGCCGTCGTTCCTGCTGTCCGGCGCGATCTACGCGATCGGCAACATGCCGCTGTGGCTGCAGTACCTCACGCTGGCGTTCCCGGCGCGCTACTTCGTGCTGCTCTCCAAGGGCATCTTCCTCAAGGGAATCTCGCCATTCACCGTATGGCCGGCGGTCGCGGCGATGGCGGCGATACTCGCCGTGCTCGCCACGCTGCTCTATCGGCGCGCCGCACGGCTGGGGCTTGTCGGATGAGCGCGGGCCTGCGCGCGCTCTGGGGGCGGCTCTCGGCGCTCCTCGCCAAGGAGTTCGTGCAGCTGCTGCGCGACCCCCGCATGCGATTCACGCTGGTGGTGCCGCCGCTGCTGCAGCTCTTCATCTTCGGCTACGCGGCCACCTTCGACGTGCGCCATGCCGACGTGGCCGTGGTCGACTTCGACCGCGGCCCGGAGAGCCGCGAGCTGCTCGCCTCGATCGCCGCCACGGGCCACTACACGCTGCGCTTCGAGCCTTCCATCGAGGCGGCGAGCGCGATGATGGACCGGGGCGAGATCGGCGTGATCGTCCAGCTTCCGGCGCGCTTCGCGATTGAGCGCAAGGTGCAGCTCATCGCCGACGGTTCGGACCCGAACACCGCGCAGCTCGTCATGGCCGAGCTCGCCCAGGTGATCGGCCAGTTCGCCGCGACGCAGGCGCGGTTCGTCCCCGCGGTCGGCGTCGAGCAGCGCGCCTGGTTCAATCCCAACCTCGAGGACCGCTGGTTCTTCGTGCCCGGGATCATGGCGAACGTGCTCTTCGTGAGCACCATGATGCTCACCGCGATGATGGTGGTGCGAGAGCGCGAGATCGGCACGCTCGAACGTCTGATGGTCACGCCCGTCGGGCGCCTCGAGTTCCTGGTGGGCAAGATGGTGCCCGTGGCCTGCGTCGGGCTCCTCGACGTGGCGCTCATCACCGCCGTGGGCCTCGCCTGGTTCGGCGTGCCCCTGCGCGGAAGCGTCGGGGCCCTCTTCGTCGCGAGCGCGCTCGTGCTGCTGAGCACGCAGGGGCTCGGGCTCCTCGTCTCGAGCTACGCGGCGACCCAGCAGCAGGCGATGCTCTCGGCGATGTTCTTCGTGATGCCGATGACGGTGCTCTCGGGCTTCGCCTTCCCCATCCGCAACATGCCCGAGGGCGTGCAGCTGCTCACGTGGGTCGACCCGCTGCGCTACTACCTCGTGGTCGTGCGCGACATCTTCCTCAAGGGCGGCGGCCTCCTCGACCACCCCTTCGAGTTCGCGATGATGGCCCTCCTCGGAGCGGCCGCGATCGCCGTCGCCGCCATGCGGGTCCGGTGACCGCGTCCGCGCGGCTCAGCCGGCGTCCACGCGCACGCCGCTCACCGGATCGAAGAGGTGCATGTTGGCCTCGTCGAAGCGCATGGGGATCCGCGTGCGCTTGCCCTTGAGCGACGCGTTCAGCTTCGCCGCCACGCGCGCGGCGATGCGCGTCTTGTCGGTGCTCACGTTGCCGTACACGAGCAGGTCCGATCCCAGGAGCTCGACGAAGTCGATCTCGGGAGACAGCATCGCCGCCTCGTCGGTGGTGATCTCCAGGTGCTCGGGCCGCACGCCCACCAGCAGGTCGCGCCCGGCGAGCGCCGGGAGGCTGCGCGGCAGGCGAACGCGCGCGCCGTCGGACGCGGCGAGGATCTCCCCGCTCGTCTCCACGACGCCCGGGATGAGGTTCATCGGCGGCGAGCCGATGAAGCCGGCCACGAACGTCGTCGCCGGGCGCGAGTACACCTCGTCGGGCGGGCCGATCTGCTCGGCGCGCCCCTGGCTCATCACGAGCATTCGCTCGGCGAGCGTCATCGCCTCGACCTGGTCGTGGGTCACGTAGAGCGTCGTAGTCCCCTGGCGGCGGTGAAGCGCCGCCAGCTCCGCGCGCATCTGCACGCGCAGCTTCGCGTCGAGGTTGGAGAGTGGCTCGTCGAAGAGGAACACCGCCGGCTCGCGCACGATGGCGCGCCCCATCGCCACCCGCTGGCGCTGGCCGCCGGAAAGCTCGCGCGGCCGGCGCGCGAGCAGCTTGTCGAGCTCGAGCGTGGCCGCGGCGCGCCGCACCCGCGCCTCGATCTCGCCCTTGGGCAGGCCACGGATCTTCAGGCCGTAGGCGAGGTTGTCGAACACGGACATGTGGGGATAGAGCGCGTAGTTCTGGAACACCATGGCGATGTTGCGGTCCTTCGGTTCCACCTGGTTCACCACGCGAGCGTCGATCGCGATCTGCCCCGAGGTGATGTCCTCGAGGCCCGCGATCATCCGCAGCAGCGTGGACTTGCCGCAGCCCGAGGGCCCCACCATCACGACGAATTCGCCCGCGGCGATCTCCATGGAGATGCCCTGGATCACCGGCACCTCGCCGAAGGACTTGTACACGTCGCGGATGGATACGCTCACCGGCATGTCACTTCTCCGTCTCCACGAGGCCCTTCACGAACCACTTCTGCATGAGCAGCACGACCAACGCCGGCGGGAGCATCGCCAGCATCGCGGCGGACATCACGAGGTTCCAGTCCACGGAGGCGTCGCCGCCCGGGATCATGCGCTTGATGCCGATGACCGCGGTGTACATGTTCTCCTGCGTCGTGACGAGCAGCGGCCACAGGTACTGGTTCCAGCCGTAGATGAACAGGATCACGAAGAGCGCCGCCATGTTGGTGCGCGAGAGCGGCACCACCACATCGACGAAGAACCGCATCGGCCCGGCCCCGTCCATGCGCGAGGCCTCGGTGAGCTCGTCGGGAATGGTGAGGAAGAACTGG
>DATJVS010000247.1:0-2398 GCA_035501715.1 Usitatibacter sp. | reverse complement strand
ACGCGCGTGAGGCGCCCCCACGAATCGAGGAGCACGATCACCACGGGCTGGTTGGCGATCATCGCCTGCATCACGAGGCACTTGCCCGCCTCGTTGATGTAGCCCGTCTTCGACAGGCCGATCTTCCAGTCCGAGTGGCCCACGAGCGAGTTGGTGTTCACGAAGGAGAGCTTGCGCTTCGAATCGGGCAGCGTCACGTTCACCGCGCTGGTGGTGGTGTACTCGGTGATGATCGGGTAGGTGGCGGCCGCCGCCACGATCTTGCCCAGGTCCGCGGGCGTGGAGACGTTCGACGGCGAAAGGCCCGACGAATCGACGTAGTGCGTCTGCGTGGTGCCCAGCAGCTTCGCCTTGGCGTTCATCGCCTCGACGCAGGCGGCCAGCCCGCCCGGATAGGTGCGCCCCAAGGCCGCGGCCGCGCGGTTGTCGCTCGCCATGAGTGCGAGGCGCATCAGGTCGCCGCGGCGAAAGCGCGTGCCCAGCGGCAGGCGCGAGTGCGTGTTCTTGAGCGTGTCGATGTCCTCGGGGCCGATCTCGATCACTTCGTCGAGCGGCTGGTTGGCATCGAGCACCACCATCGCCGTCATGAGCTTGGTGATGGAGGCGATGGGCGCGGCCTGGTCCGCATTCTTCGCGAAGAGGATCGCCCCCGTGGTGGGGTCGTACACGAGCGCGCCGGAAGAGCGCACGTTGGGCTCGCCGTCCTTGGTGAATTCGGCGGCGGCCACGCTCGCATGGCCTTTCGCGGCCTTGTCCGCGGCGGGCGCGGCGAAGGGCAGGACGGCGAGCAGGATCAGGGTGAGGAAGCGGGTCACGTCAGCCTAGGTTCAGGTACGGCAGGCGACACCATAGCAAACATCACCCTTTCATGACAAGATTCTCAGGACTACAACCTAAACAATTGATTTTGGATGGATTGGATGGCTGGTTCCGGCCCCAAGACCCCCCACCCCGATACCCTCGCCGTGCACGCGGGCCAATCGCCCGATCCGGCCACGGGATCGCGCGCGGTTCCGATCTACCAGACTGCGTCTTACGTGTTCCCGGACACGGACACGGCGGCGGCGCTCTTCAACATGGAGACGCCGGGCCACGTGTATTCGCGCCTGTCGAATCCGACGGTCGCGGTGTTCGAGGAGCGCATGGCGGCGCTCGAAGGCGGCGTGGGCGCGATCGCGACCGCGAGCGGGCAGGCGGCGCTTCACCTCGCGATCGTGACGCTGATGGGGCAAGGCGGCCACGTGGTCGCGTCGTCGAGCCTCTATGGCGGATCGCACAACCTGCTTTCGTACACGCTGCCGCGCTTCGGCATCCGCACGACGTTCGTGCCGTCGCGCGACATCGACGCGTGGCGGCGCGCGATCGAGCCGGGCACGCGGCTGCTCTTCGGCGAGAGCGTGGGCAATCCTTCGGTGGACGTGCTCGACGTGCCGCGCGTGGCCGGGCTCGCGCGCGAGCATGCGATCCCGCTCCTGGTCGACGCGACGGTGACCACGCCCGTGCTGGGCCGCGCGCTCGAGCAGGGCGCGCATCTCGTGATGCACTCGGCCACCAAGTTCCTCTCGGGGCACGGCGTGGTGATCGGCGGCGTGCTCGTCGATGGCGGCCGCTTCGACTGGAACGCCTCGGGCCGATTCCCGACGCTCACCGAGCCGTACGAGGGCTTCCACGGCATGGTCTTCACGGAGGAATCCACCGCGTCGGCGTTCCTGCTGCGCGCGCGGCGCGAGGGACTGCGCGACTTCGGCGCGTGCATGGCGCCCATGACGGCGTTCCAGATCCTGCAGGGGCTGGAGACGCTGCCGCTTCGCATGGCGCGGCACATCGAGAACACCTCGAAAGTCGTGGCGTTCCTCGCCTCTCGCAAGGAGGTCGAGCGCGTGCACCATCCGGAGCTCGCAACGCACCCGGATCACGCGCTCGCGGGCAAGCTCTACCCGCACGGCTGCAGCGCGATCCTGTCCTTCGAGCTGAAGGGCGGGAGAGACGCGGGCCGCAAGTTCATCGAGGCGCTCGCGCTCTTCTCGCACCTCGCCAACATCGGCGACGCGAAGTCGCTCGTGATCCATCCGGCGACGACCACGCACTTCCGCATGGACGACGCGGCGCTCGCCGCCGCGGGCATCACCGCGGGCACGGTACGGCTTTCGATCGGCCTCGAGCACGCGGGCGACCTGATCGACGACCTCGGGCGCGCCCTGAACGCGTCGCAGAAGTAGATGCAGTTCATCGTCCAGGGCTATCCCGCCTACGCCTATACCGGCTCGCGCGATTTCGATCCCGCGCAGCCCACCATCGTCTTCGTGCACGGCGCGGCCTTCGACCACAGCGTGTGGCAATGGCAGTCGCGCTACTTCGCGCACCACGGATTCAACGCGCTCGCCGTGGACCTGCCGGC
>DATJVS010000246.1:0-6580 GCA_035501715.1 Usitatibacter sp. | reverse complement strand
CACGAACGGGAAGCGGGCGACGATCCGCTCGAGGCCCACGTCGTCGAAGGACGTGCGATGCACGAACTCGATGCGTCGGAAGCGCCGCTCGGGATGATCTCCAGCCGCGGCCGCCGCGTTGAAGGTGACCGTGCGCATGCGTTCCAGCCGCAGGCGCTCCACGTCCACGTCGGCGATCGCCATCTGTCCCGAGATGGAGAACCGCTCGCTTTGCGCGAGCAACGTGCCGAGCTCGTGGATGAGGGCCTGGCCGTCCCATGCGAGATCCGTCGTGCTCTCGCCGGGGCCCGCCGCCGCGAAGACGTAAGCGGCCGTGCATCGCACCGATTGCGAAGCGCACAGGTACGCGCGCTCCTCGGCCTTGCCGATGAGGACGTTCGACGCCGAGAGGTTGCACAGGATCAGCGCGCCGGCCAGCGCTCCCATGGCCGAAGGCGGCGTCGCGACCCAGAAGTCCTCGCAGATCTCGGCGTGGAAAGTGAAGTCGGGAAGGTCGGAGGCCGCGAAGTAGAGATCGGTGCCGAACGGGATCTCTTCGCCGCCCAGCGTGATCTGCAGGCCCGTGACGCCCGCGCCCGGCGCGAACCAGCGCGCCTCGTAGTACTCGCGATAGTTCGGCAGGAACGACTTGGGCACGACGCCGAGGACCCGCCCGCGCGCGAACACGACGGCGCAGTTGTAGAGGCGGTTGTTGCGCCGAAGCGGCGCGCCCACGATGCATACGGGCCGCAGGTCCCGCGAAGCCTCCACGAGGCGATCGATGGCGGCCTCCACGGCGTCGAGCAGCGCGTCCTGCAGGTGCAGGTCGTCGATGGCGTAGGCGGAAAGCCCCAGCTCCGGGAAGAGCATGAGGTCCACGTTGCGGGCATCGCCTTCGCGCAGGGCCGCGAGGACCTCGTCGGCGTTGGACGACGGATCGCCTACGTGGACCCTTGGCGTACAGGCGGCAACCCGTACGAAACCTTGCCGATGCAGCGAAAGGAAGCTCACGAAGCAAATTATTTCACAAGGGCGCCCAAAGAATTAACAGTCTCTCCACAAGCGCTCCATATTCGGGGCGCACGATGGCACCCATGAAGATCATCCGAACCGTATTCGCAGCCGCCGCGCTCTCCTCGACGCTCGCCATGGCCCAGCAGCCGCCGGGGCATCCGCCGCGCATCGACATCGCGGCGCTGCTCGATGTAGATGCCGCGAAGGCCCAGCAGGTCCAGTCGATCCTGGACGACGGCCGCAGCCAGATGCGCGCCCTGCGCGAGCAGGGGCGGCCCACCGACGAAGCATCGCGCGAGAAGCGTCACGAGGCGGTGGAAGCGATCCGCCAGGACACCGACAAGAAACTCGCCGCCATCCTCACGCCCGACCAGGTCGCGAAGCTGAAGGCGGCGATGCCGCGTCCCCCGGGACCGCCTCGCGAGCGAGGGAACCCCCAGTAGTTGCAGTTCCTGTCGGCCCCGCAAAGGGCCTTTGGGCCAAGGCAATCCTCCCCCGCCTTGGCCCTTCTTCTTCCTAGACCTCGAGCTTGTACCCGACTCCGTACACGGAGTGGACGAGGTCGTCCTGCGGGCGCACCTTCTGCAGCTTGCGGCGCAGGTTCTTCACGTGGCTGTCCACCGTGCGGTCCGACACCACGCGATGGTCCGCGTAGAGCGAATCGAGGAGCTCGCCGCGCGGGAAGATGCGCCCCGGGCGCGACGCGAGCGTGTTGAGCAGGCGGAATTCCACGGGCGTGAGGTCGAGCGGCCTGCCGTCCAGCATCGCTTCGTAGCGCGAGGGATCGAGCGTGAGGCCGTGGGCCTCCTCACCCGCGGCGGCACGCGCTCCACGGCGCAGCACCGCTTTCACCCGCGCCACGACTTCGCGCGGGCTGTAGGGCTTGCAGATGTAGTCGTCGGCGCCCAGCTCCAGGCCGATCAGGCGATCGACCTCCTCGACGAGCGCGGTCACCATGATGATCGGCACGTCGCCCGCGGCGCGCACCTCCTTGAAGACCTCGAGGCCGCCTTTGCCGGGAAGCATGAGGTCGAGGAGGATGAGGTCGGGCTTGCGCCGCTGCACGCTGGGCAGCACCTCGCGGCCGTCGGCCACGCTCTGCGTCTCGAAGCCCGAGGCCTTGAGGTAGTCCTCGAGGAGCTTGGCGAGCTTCGCCTCGTCCTCGACGATCATCACGAGCGGCGTGGGTTCGCTCACGATTGGCCCGCCTTCGCGTTGGGAAGCCGCAACTCGATCCAGAGTCCGCCCAGCTTCGACGGATGCGCCTCGATCGATCCGCCATGGGCGTGCGCGATGCTCTGGCAGATGGCGAGGCCCAGGCCCGAGCCGCCGGTGTCCCGGGTGCGCGAGCTCTCCACGCGGTAGAGGCGCTCGAAGATCCTGCCCAGCGCCTCCGCGGGCACGCCCGGCGCCGAGTCTTCCCAGTCGAGGTGCGCGTGATACGCGTCGCGCGCGAGCGTCACGCGGACCTTGCCGCCGGGGTCGGTGTAGCGCGCCGAGTTCTCCACGAGGTTGGCGATGAGTTGTGCGATGCGCTGCGGATCGGCACGCACGCGCACGGGGGTGGCGGGGATCTTCGCTTCGAGCTCGAGGTCGCGCGCGGCGAGCCTCTCGCGGACCCCGTCGAGCGCCTCGCGAACGAGCGTGGCCAGGTCCAGGTCCTCGAAATGGTACGCGAGCCCGCCCACGTCGGCGAGGGACAGCTCGTGCAGGTCCGTCACGAGCTTGCCGAGGCGATCGACCTCCATCTGCAGCGACTTGATGTTCTCGGGCGTGGGCGCGCGCACGCCGTCCTGGATCGCCTCGAGCTCGGCCTTGAGCACCGCGATGGGCGTGCGCAATTCGTGCGAAGCGTCGGCCATGAAATTGCGGCGCAGCGCCTCGTTCTTCTCGAGCGTGTTGCCGAGGCGGTTGAAGTCGTCCACGAGCCGGCCGATCTCGTCGTTGGACGACGAGCTCACGCGGGTCGAGTACTGCCCCTCGGCCAACCTGCGCGTTGCCGCGGCGAGGCGCTTCACGGGATTGAGGAGCCCGCGGGCGAGGAACCATGCGACCACCGCGGAGAGCGCGATCGCACCCATCGCCACGATCCATCCGGCACGCAGCTGCTCGTCCTGGAAGCGGCGATCGGCGAATTCGAAAGGAGGGCGGCGCACCGGCGCGGAGAGCCAACCGACCTGCTGGCCGTCGACCATGATGGGGCGCGCCTTCGCGTTGCGCCCGGCTTCGGCATCGCCCGCGATCACGTTGCCGCGCATGTCGAGCACCACGGCGGGCGGGGGACGGCCGGGCCCCCTTTCCTGCGGGAGCGGGCCCTTGCCGGGCTCGAATCCTTCGGGCAATCGCCGGCGCCGGAGCTCCGGGCGCACGTCGCGATTCAGCTGCGTCCACGCCTCGTCGTTGCCCTGGAGGAATTGCCAGTCGCCCTTGTCGCGATAGGCATTGGCGATGGCGTTCGACAGGCGCGTGAGGCGCTGGTCCTCGCGCTCCTGGATGTAGGTCTCGAACCCCGAGGTGAACGCCGTGCGCACGCCCAACCCCACCGCGACGGCGGTGATGACGTTGGTGACGAGGACCGCGATGAAGAGCTTGGAGGTGACGCCGAGCGCCATCCCGCTATTTTCGGGCAGCCCCTTCCGTCGCGGCAATGCGCGCGGGCGTTTTGCCGCGATTTTTCAGATTGTCTCCACAATCGCGCCCGCACCGGGCCACGGGAGGCCCGTCCAGCCCACGGCGGACCTCGGCGATCGACTCGCGGCGGCAGGCGAGCGCGATCAGCACGAAGATCAGGGCGGCGACGGCGAAGAGGCGGAACTCGAATCTCATGAGGCGTACACTATTCCTCATATAGGACGGAATACGCCCTAGTTCCTCGATATAGTCACCCTATGCCACAACCCACTACCCGCGTCCTCGCCGCGCTCGAGCTCCTGCAGTCCCGGGAGCAGATCGGCGGCGCGGAGCTGGCCGAGCGCCTGGGCGTGGATCGCCGCACGTTGCGCCGCTACATCACCGCGCTCGAGGACATGGGCGTGCCCATTACGACGGAGCAGGGCCGCTACGGCGGCTATCGGCTCGTGCCGGGCTACAAGCTCCCGCCGATGATGTTCACCGACGAGGAGGCGCAGGCGTTGTCCCTCGGGCTCATCGCCGCGCGCGGCCTGGGGCTCGCCGACGCGGCCCCGGCCATCGAGAGCGTGCAGGCCAAGCTGGATCGCGTGCTGCCCAGCGCGCCGCGCAGGACCGTGAATGCGCTGCGGGAGAGTGTCGCGTTGCAGACCGCGGGCCCGCGCGCGACCGCCGACGCGAAGCTGCTGCGGGTACTGTCCGAGGCGGCCCAGTCGCGGCGCGTGACGCTCATGCGCTATCGCGCCGCCGAAGGCACGCTCACGTCACGCGAGTTCGATGTCTATGGCCTCGTGTACCGCTCGGGCCGCTGGTACGTGGTCGGGTATTGCCACTTGCGCGCCGGGCTGAGGACGCTGCGGCTCGATCGCGTGGCGCATGCGGAACTCGCCTCCGCGACATTCGCGCGTCCCCAGGACTTCGATCCGTCGGACTATCTCGATCGGGCCATGGCGACGCTTCCGCGTGCGGTGCCCGCCGAGATCTACATCCATACGAACGACGCGGGAGCTTGCCGCGACTTGTGCCACACCGTGGGCGTCGTCGAAGCCGACAGCGAGGGCATGAGGCTCACCGGGTCGTTCGACGAGGTGGGCTGGTACGCGCGCGAGCTCATGCGCCTGCCGTATCGCTTCGAGGTGCGCTCACCCGATTCGCTGCGCGAGGAGATCGCCCGCATCGCCGGCGACCTGCTCGGGCGCTTCTCCAGGTCCCCCGGCCGCGTGGGCGCACCTCGTCACAAGCGGTAACGCGAGATCGGGCATGATTCGGTGCCCACGCTTGTTTGCGGTCCCATGTCCACCCCACGTCTCGCGGCGATCACGGCCCTCGCGTTCATGCTTTCGTCATGCGGCGGAGGCGGCTCTCCGATGTCGTCCCCGCCGCCGCAGCTTCCGCCGCCGCCCCCGCCTGCGCCGATCGCGATAGCGGTCACGGGCATGGCGGTGGTGAAGGTGCAGGCGTCCAATGCCGGCATCGCGGCGATGGAACAGCGCCTCACCGCGATCACCGAGCTCGGGCCCGACCGTTCGCTCGCGATCTACGACGCCTCCGGCGCGCTTGCGGGCCGCTACGCGCCACCGGCGGGCTTCGCTCTCGTGGATTTCGCGCAGCACCCCTCCGGCGAGATCAGCGTGGCGCTGGCGACGGCGACCGCCGTGAAGCTCGTGCGCCTCGATCGCACGGGCACCGTCGTGGACGATCTCGCGGTGACGGACCCGCAGGCGCCCAACGATCCGTTCTTCGACACGGGCGGCGTGCATGACGACAACTCGCTGCTCCCGGTGCTCACGCGAGACGCCGTGCGAGTCGCCGCCATCGGCGAGGATCTTGCCGTTGCCCTGAGGACGGGGCGCAACGCCACCGTGGCCTATCGCTTCGACCACGCGCGGCCTGGTGGCTTCGCGCGCGTCTGGCGCACGCTTGCCGAGCCGGGCTTCTCGGTGTTCGCGACCGGCATCACGTCGGGCACGTTCGATACGTTCGACGCCCTGGTGAACCACTGGCAGCTGCGCATGGATGCCGACGCCGCGGGCAACATTGCGGTGGGCGTGATCTCGCGCGAGCAGGCCGCGCCGCTCTTCGCGGCGCACGCGCAGTATTTCGGCACGACGATCGCGGCCACCAATGGCTTCATCGTGACCCGCATCGCGCCGGACGGCACCCGGCTCGGCGCGACCATCGTCGACACGTCGCGGCCCTCGGAGCTGCATGGCATGAGGGTGGCCGGCGACGACATCGGCGCAGTGGGCCGCGTGTTCACGGTACAGCGCGCGGACGGCGGCGGGTGGGACGCGTATGCCGCCCATGTGTCGCTGGCGAGCGGCGTGCTTTCGGCGTACCGGCCGTTGGACGTGGACCGCGGCGAGATTCTCTTCGACATCGCCGCGCTTGCCCAAGGCCGCTTCCTCGTCGCGGGTGCGGCCGGCTACACGCAGAATCCCACGGGGGGAAGCGTCTCGGAGCAGTCATCGCCGCTGCTTGCCGTGCTCGAATCCGACGGCACCTTGCGCAGCCGGGTCACCGTAGAGGCAGGGGCCCGGCAGAACCAGGTGCGCTCGCTCGCCCTCCTCGGATCCCGGTGGATCGTGGGCGGAATGACGAACGGCCCCGGCACGCACTCGGGTGACGGCGATCGGGCGCTGATCACCGCCGACGGCTTCGCGCGCGAGACCGCCGTAAGCGTTCCCTAGCCCTCGAAGCCTTCCGCGCGCTTCGACGAGCCCGGCAACGCGCGTCCGGTGCGCGCGCGCGATCCGCGGTAGTGGCCCAAGTCGCCCGGCTTCACGACGAACGTGCCGGGCTTGTCGCCGCGCCCGATCGTCGCGATCGCCAGCGATTCGCCGACGGGCTTCAATCCCACCATCGGTTCTCCTTCGTGCAGCTTCATCGCCATCACGCCGCGCCCGCCGTTGGGAAGCTCGTTCACTTCCTCGAGCGGGAAGACGAGCAGGCGCTTGTC
>DATJVS010000245.1:0-25438 GCA_035501715.1 Usitatibacter sp. | reverse complement strand
CGCAGCGTGAACTGGTTGGACGCATCGGTCTGCCGGCCGCCGGCGCGGATGTCCTGGATGGGATTGAGGAACAGGTTCGCGCCCGGCTCGTTCATGAGCGCGGGGCGCAGCCGCCCCAGGATCTGGTCGAGCGAGGCGTGGCGTTCCTTCAGGGGCTTCAGCGCGATGAACATCACCGCGCTGTTGCGCTGGCCGCCGCCGGTGAACGCGGTCACGTTCTGCACCGCCGGATCGGCCATCACGATCGCGGCGAGGGCGTCGAGCTTCTGGCGCATCGCCTGGAAGGAGATGGACTGGTCGGCGCGCACGAAGCCGATGAGGCGCCCCGTGTCCTGCTGCGGGAAGAAGCCCTTCGGGATCGCGGCATACATGTGCACGTTGAGGACCACCGTGGCCGCGAACACCAGCACCATGAGCCACGGCACCCGGAGCGTCCAGTCGAGGCTCCTCTCGTAGCCGCGGTGCATCGCGTTGAACGCGCGCTCCGTCGCGCGAGACAGCCAGCCCTGGCTCGCGTGCGACGCGTCGCGGAGCAGGCGCGAGCACATCATCGGCGTGGTGGAGAGCGAGACCACGAGGGAGATTCCGATCGCCACGGAGAGCGTCACGGCGAACTCGCGGAAGAGGCGGCCCACGATGCCGCCCATGAAGAGGATCGGGATGAACACGGCCACGAGCGACACGCTCATGGACACCACCGTGAACGCCACCTCGCGCGCGCCCCGCAGCGCCGCCTCGAAGGGCTGCATCCCCGCCTCGACGTGGCGCGAGATGTTCTCGAGCACCACGATCGCGTCGTCCACGACGAAGCCCGTGGCGACGATGAGGGCCATGAGCGAGAGGTTGTTGAGGCTGAAGCCCAGCAGGTACATCGCCGCGAACGTGCCCACCAGCGAGATCGGGATCGCCACCGCGGGAATCAGCGTGGCGCGGCCGCTTCGCAGGAAGAGGAACACCACGAGGATCACGAGGCACACCGAGATGAGGAGCGTGCGTTCCACGTCGCGCAGCGCCGCGCGGATGGTGCTGGTGCGCTCGATCATGACCCGCAGGTCCACGCTCGCGGGCAGCGTGGCCTGCAGCTCGGGCATGAGGGCGGTGATGCTGTCCACCACCTCGATGATGTTGGCATTGGGCTGGCGGTTGATGATCATCAGCACCGCGGGCTTGCCGTTGGACATGCCGTAGTTGCGCAGGTCCGTCACGCCGTCCACCACGTCGCCCAGGTCGCCCAGGCGCACCGCGGAGCCGTTGCGGAAGGCGACCACGATGGGCTTGTACTCTTCCGCGACCTTCGCCTGGTCGTTGGCCATCACGGTCCACGAATGCTCGCCGTCGTCGAGGAAGCCCTTCGGGCGGTTCGCGTTGGTGTACTGGATCGCGCGCTGGACGTCGTCGAAGCCGATGGACAGCTTGTTCAGCAGCGTGGGGTTGAGCTCCACGCGGACCGCGGGCAGCGATCCTCCGCCCACCGTCACCTGGCCCACGCCCTTCACCTGCGAGATGCGCTGGGCGAGGTTGGTGGAGGCCATGTCGTAGAGCTGGCCGCGCGAATAGTGGTCCGAGGTCAACGCGAGCACCATCACCGGCGCGTCGGCGGGATTCACCTTGCGATAGCTCGGATTGCTGGGCAGGCTCGTCGGCAGGAGGCTGCGCGCGGCCTGGATCGCGGCCTCCACGTCGCGGGCCGCGTCGTCGATGTTGCGCGAGAGGTCGAACTGCACGGTCACGCGCGAGTTGCCCAGCGTGGAGTTGGAGGTGAGCTCGCTCACGCCCGCGATGCGGCCCATGGCGCGCTCGAGCGGCGTGGCCACGGTGGCCGCCATCACTTCGGGGCTAGCGCCGGGGAGGGAGGCCCCCACCGAGACCGTGGGGTAGTCCACCTGCGGCAGCGGCGACACCGGCAGCAAGCCGAACGCCACGCCGCCGGCGAGCGCCACGCCCAGCGACAGCAGCGTCGTGGCGACGGGACGGCGGACGAAAGGCTCGGTGATGTTCATCCTGTGGATCCGGTCCTCAATCGGCTTCACCCACCGGAGCCCGGCCCTTGTCGAGCTCCATGATCGGGCTCGTCTTCGTGCCCCAGCGCGCGGCGAGCCGGTCGAAGTACAGGTAGATCACCGGCGTGGTGAACAGCGTGAGCATCTGCGAGAAGATGAGGCCGCCCACCATGGAGATGCCGAGCGGGTGGCGCAGCTCCGAGCCCACGCCCCAGCCGATCATGAGCGGCAGCGCGCCCAGCATCGCCGCCATGGTGGTCATGAGGATCGGGCGGAAGCGCAGCAGGCAGGCCTGGTGGATCGCGTCGCGCGGCGCCATGCCCTGCTCGCGCTCGGCTTCCAGCGCGAAGTCGATCATCAGGATCGCGTTCTTCTTCACGATGCCGATCAGCAGGATGATGCCGATGATGGCGATGATCCCGAGGTCCTGTCCCGCGATCATGAGCGAAAGGAGCGCCCCCACGCCGGCCGAAGGCAGCGTGGACAGGATCGTCACCGGGTGGATGTAGCTCTCGTAGAGCACGCCCAGCACGATGTACATCGTGACGACGGCGGCGACGATGAGCAGCAGCGTGTTGAGGAGCGACCCGCGGAACGCGGCCGCCGCGCCCTGGTACGCGGTACGCACGGAAAGCGGCATCCCGATCTCGGTCTTTGATCGGTCGATCGCGTTCACCGCGTCGCCCAGCGAATAGCCGGGCGCGAGGTTGAAGGAGATCGTGGTCGATGGGAACTGCCCGAGGTGGTTGATGGACAGCGACCCGGTGCGCTCCTCGATGGTGGCCACCGCCGACAGCGGCACCTGCGTGGCCCCGGGCACCGTGGGCGAACCCGTCGTCGAGAGGACCAGCGTCGAGCCGTTGTTGTTGGTCGTGGGGTTGCCCGCGGCGGGCACGTAGATGTCGTTGAGCGACAGCGGCCCGCTCTGGAACTCGGGCTTCACCTCGAGCACCACGCGGTACTGGCTCGCCTGCGTGAAGATGGTGGAGACGAGGCGCTGTCCGAACGCGTCGTAGAGCGCGTTGTCGATCGCGGCGGGCGTGACCCCGAGGCGCCCGGCCGTGTCGCGGTCGATCACCACGTAGGCCTGCAGTCCCTGGTCCTGGAGGTCCGATGCGACGTCGGCCAGCTCGGGCAGGGTGCGGAGCTTGTCGGTCATGCGCTTGGTCCAGGTCGCGAGGTCCGCCGCGCTGTTGCTCTCGAGCGTGAACTGGTACTGCGTGCGGCTCACGCGGTCCTCGATCGTGAGGTCCTGCACCGGCTGCATGTAGAGCGTCATGCCGCCCTCGGAGGCGATGCGGCCCTTCAGGCGCTCCATCACCTTGGCCACGCCCGGGCGCGTGCCGTGGGGCTTGAGCGAGATCAGGACGCGGCCCGAGTTCACGGTGATGTTGGTGCCGTCCACGCCGATGAAGGACGAGACGCTTTCCACGGCGGGATCCTCGAGGAGGATGCGCGCGAGGTCGCGGCTGCGCTCCGACATCGAGGTGAAGGACGCGGTCTGCGGCGCTTCCGAGATCCCCTGGATGAGGCCCGTGTCCTGGAGCGGGAAGAAGCCCTTCGGGATCGCGACGTAGAGGATCACGGTGAGCGCGAGGGTGGCGAGGAACACGAGCATCGTGAGGGGCTGGTGGTCGAGCACCCACTCGAGCGCTTCGCCGTACTTCGCGATCACGTAGTCGAACATCTCGCCGGTGCGGCGGAAGAACTCGCCCTGCTTCTCCACCGGCGTGTGCTTGAGCAGGCGCGCCGACATCATCGGCGTGAGGGTGAGGGACACCACCGCCGAGATGAGGATCGAGACGGCGAGCGTGATCGCGAACTCGCGGAACAGGCGCCCCACCACCTCGCCCATGAAGAGCAGCGGGATCAGCACGGCGATCAGCGAGAACGTGAGCGAGATGATCGTGAAGGCGATCTGGCGGGAGCCCTTGAGCGCCGCTTCCAGGGGCTTGTCGCCTTCCTCCACGTAGCGGGCGATGTTCTCGATCACGACGATGGCGTCGTCCACCACGAAGCCGGTGGCGATCGTGAGCGCCATGAGCGTGAGGTTGTTGATGCTGAATCCCGCGAGGTACATCACGCCGAACGTGCCCACGATGGAAAGCGGCACGGCCACGCTCGGGATGATGGTGCCCGCGGCCGTGCGCAGGAAGATGAAGATCACCATCACCACGAGCACGATGGCGAGCGTGAGCTCGAAGAGCGTGTCGTGCACCGAGGCGCGGATCGTGACGGTGCGGTCGGTGAGCAGCTGCACGTCCACCGCCGCGGGCAGCGACGAGGTGAGCACCGGCAGCAGCTGCTTCACGCGATCGACCACCTGGATCACGTTGGCGCCCGGCTGCTTCTGCACGTTGAGGATGATGGCGGGCGTCTCGTCCATCCACGCCGCGAGCTTGGTGTTTTCCGCGTCGTCGACCACGTCGGCGATGTCGCCCAGCGTGATGGGCGCGCCGTTGCGGTAGGCCACGATGATGGCGCGGTACTCGTCGGCGCTTCGCAGCTGGTCGTTGGCGTCGATCGTGTAGGCGCGCGCGGGGCCGTCGAAGCTGCCCTTGGCCTGGTTGGTGTTGGCCGCGCCCACGGCGTTGCGGATGTCCTCGAGCGCGAGGCCCTGCGAGGCCGCCGCCTTGGGATTGACCTGCACGCGCACCGCGGGCCGCTGCCCGCCGGACAGCGACACCAGGCCCACGCCTGCCACCTGCGAGATCTTCTGCGCGAGGCGCGTGTCCACGAGGTTCTGCACCTCGGTCATCTTGAGCGTCTTCGACGTGATGCCGAGCGTGAGGATGGCCGCGTCCGCGGGGTTCACCTTGTTGTAGATCGGCGGCGAGGGGATGTCGGGGGGCAGGAGGTTGTTCGCGGCGTTGATCGCCGCCTGCACTTCCTGCTCGGCCGAATCGAGGTCGATGGTGAGCTCGAACTGCAGCGTCACGACCGACGCGCCGCCCGAGCTGGTGGACGACATCTGCTTCAGGCCCGGCATCTGGCCGAACTGGCGCTCCAGGGGCGCCGTGATTGAAGACGTGATCACGTCGGGGCTCGCGCCCGGATAGAGCGTGACGACCTGGATGGTGGGGTAGTCCACCTCGGGCAGCGCCGAGAGCGGCAGCTGCCGGTAGGCGACGATCCCCGAAAGCATGATCGCCACCATCAGCAGCGCGGTGGCGACCGGCCGGAGGATGAAGATGCGTGACGGGTTCACGAGCCGCTCTTCGCCGCTTCCCGCTGTTTCTTGAACGCTTCGCGTTGCTCGGGAGTCATCGCCTCCCACTTCTTCTTGAACGCCTCGCGCTGCTCCGGCGTCATCGCCTGGAGGCGCTTCCTGAATTCCTCGCGCTTCGAGGCATCGCCGGCGGCTTGCGGCGGCGCGCCGGGCACGACCACCTCGACCTTCGCGCCCTCGCGGATGCGATCGACGCCGTCGGTCACCACGCGCTCACCCGCCTTCAGGCCCGACTCGATCGAGGTGGACTCGCCCTCGGTGGCGCCCAGCGTCACTGCGCGCACGCTCGCCGTGTTGTCGTCGTTCACCACGTACACGATGGTGCCCTGGGTCGCGCGTTGCACCGCGGCGGTGGGCACGATCACGGCGTTGTGCAGCGTGTCCACGACCATCTTCACGTTCACGAACTGGTTGGGGAAGAGCTTGCCCTGCGCGTTGGAGAAGCTCGCACGCAGCCGCACCGTGCCGGTGGAGACGTCGATCTGGCTGTCGGTGGCGGTGAGCGTGCCGCGCGCGAGCATCGTCTTCTGCTCGCGGTCCCAGGCTTCCACCGGCGGGCGGTCGCCGGCCTTCATGCGCGCGATGACGCGCGGCAGCGTGTCCTGCGGAATGGTGAAGATCACCGAGATCGGGTCGAGCTGCGTGATCACCACGAGGCCGTTGGCGTCCGATCCGTGGATCATGTTGCCCGGATCGACCTGGCGAAGCCCCACGAGGCCGCCCACGGGCGCGGTGATGGTGCACCACGAAAGCTGCAGCTTCGCGTTGTCCACCTGCGCCTGGTCGAGCTTGACCGTCCCTTCGAGCTGCTTCACGAGCGCCACCTGCTGGTCCACCTGCTGCGAGGCGATGGAATCCTGCGCGAGGAGCTTCTGGTAGCGGTCGAGGTCCACCTTCGCGTTGGCGAGCGTGGCCTGGTCGCGCGCGAGCTGTCCCACGGCCTGCTCGAGCGCCACTTCGTAGGGCGCGGGGTCGATCTTCGCGAGCACCGCGCCTTCCTTCACGATGTCGCCTTCGAGGAACGACACGCTCTGCAGCAATCCGTCGGCGCGCGTCTTCACCGTGGCGGTCCTGAGCGCGGTCACGGTCCCCAGCGCCGTCTGCACGACGTTCAGGTCGCCCGTCTTCGCGACCGCGGCCGACACCGGCTGCGGCCGGTTGGGATCGCCGCCGCCGAACTTGCCCGCGCCGCCCGCGCCCTTGCCCGAGCCCTTGCCCGGCGCTTTCGCGCCCGGCACTGCGCCTGAATCGGAAGGATGCGCGGGCCAGAAGTGCCATGCGAGCGCGGCCAGCACGATGGCTGCGATTGCGAGGGTGATGGGGCGGCGCCACCAGGGGCGTGCGCCGTCGAACTTCGAGGCAGTAAGGGCCATGGATCCGTTGTCGTTCTTGGTCTTGCGTTGGACCGCGATTCTCGCCCCACTTCGGAGGTGAGATGCGACGAAATGTAACTCGAAACTACTCGGGAACGAGAGGGGATTCCTGCAGGGCGGCCACCTGTTCCCTCAACTCCAGGACGCGGTCCTGCCAGTAGCGTTGCGTATTGAACCATGGGAACGCCAGAGGGAAAGCGGGGTCGTCCCAGCGGCGCGCGAGCCACGCGCTGTAGTGCAGGAGCCGCAGCGTGCGAAGCGCCTCGACGAGGTGCAGCTCGCGGTCGTCAAACTCCATGAAATCTTCATAACCGCGCAGCAGTTTGCCGAGCTGGCGGCCCATGGAGCGGCGCTCGCCCGAGACGAGCATCCAGAAGTCCTGCACCGCCGGGGCCATGCGGCTGTCGTCGAGATCCACGAAGTGCGGGCCGCCCGCATGGTTCCCCGACGACGGCGTCCACAGGACGTTCGACGCGTGGCAATCGCCGTGCGTACGGATGTGCGCGACGTCGCCTGCGCGCGCGAACGCATGCCGCACGGCTTCCAGCGCGAGCGCCGAGGCCTGCTCCCATGCCGCGCGAAGGTCCGCGGGAATGAGGCCGCTCGAGAGCAGGAACTCGCGCGGCTCCTCGCCGAAGCTCGCGATGTCGAGCCTCGGGCGATGCACGAACGGCTTCGCGGCGCCCACCGCGTGGATGCGCCCGATGAAGCGGCCGAGCCACTCGAGCACTTCAGGATCGTCGAGCTCCGGTGCGCGGCCGCCACGGCGCGGATAGACCGCGAAGCGAAAGCCCTCGAATGCGTTCATCGTGCGCGAGGCGAATGCGATCGGCGCGACGACGGGGATTTCCGCCGCGGCGAGCTCCGCGGCGAATGCGTGCTCTTCGAGGATCTGCTCGTCGCTCCAGCGCGCGGGGCGATAGAACTTCGCCACCACCGGCTGCGCATCGTCGATGCCCGCCTGGTAGACGCGGTTCTCATAGCTGTTGAGCGCAAGCAGGCGCCCGTCGCAGCGCAGGCCCAGCGACTCGAGCGCGTTCAGGATGAGATCCGGGGTGAGCCGCGAGTAGGGATGGAGATCTGTCACGCGGCATTCTAACCCCTTCAATCATTAGGGGTTTTCTCGCGGGCGAGGCGTTGTCGCCGTGCTATCATCGAATCGCATCGGCCCACTTCACTCCGGAGCACAACGATGAAAAATCCTTTGGACTCGCTTTGGGGCACCGTGATCAGCGGAGTCGTGCTGACGGTGGTCTTGTATTACCTCGCGCGCGCAATGATGGGAGGCTGACATGAGCGACTTCATCCAGCACGGCCTCGGACGCTGGCTGCACATCATGAGCGGCGTGATGTGGATCGGGATTCTCTACTACTTCAACTTCGTGCAGGTGGACGCGCTCAAGAAGGCGGCGGCCGACAATCCGCCGACGGGCGCGGGCATCACCAAGCACGTGGTGCCGCGCGCGCTGCTCTTCTTCCGCTGGGGCGCCGTCGCGACAGTCTTCTTCGCCTTCGTGATCCTCGGCGACAAGGCCGCCGACGTGCTGCTCTTCCGCGAGAAGGCCTACGTCCCGATCGGGATCGGCGGATGGCTCGGGCTCATCATGCTCTTCAACGTGTGGGTGCTCATCTGGCCCAACCAGAAGAAGATCCTGGGGATGGTGCCCGCGAGCGACGAGGAGAAGAACAAGGCGCGCCGCGTGGCGTTCCTCGCATCGCGGACCAACACGATGCTGTCGATCCCGATGCTCTTCTTCATGTCGTCGTCCGCGCTGTTCCACGCGGCGATGTTCGCGTAGCTACTCCGGCGCCTTGGGGAGCCCGGTGACCTTGTCGCCGGGCTTCACCTTCCGCTCCACGAACCAGCCGAGGTTGGTCTCGATCGCATAGCGCGCGGGGCCGGCCGCCGAGTGCGTGTCGAGCGTCTGCGGCTCCATGTCGACGATGTTGAGGATCCTGCCCTCGCCGTCGAGGAACGCGACCGACAGCGGGATGAGCGTGTCCTTCATCCACATGCTGTGGTAGCCCAGCTCGTCGAAGACGAAGAGCATGCCGTCGTCCTTGCCGAGCGACTTGCGGAACATGAGGCCCTTGCTGCGCTCCTCGTCGCTCACGGCGAGCTCCACCTTGAGCGAGTGCGAACCCACCTTGAGGTGCGTGGTCCTGAGGGACGCCTCGACGGGCTTGTGTTGCGCGTCGGCGGCCACCGCGAGCGGGGCGGCGGATAATGCGATGGCAGCGAGCAGCAGAGCCGGGGCGCTGCGCAGATTTCCGATGGCGAACATTCCGCGATACTAGCGCATGACCCGTAACGAATTGCGACTGGCATTTCCGCTGGCTTTCGTGGCGCTGACCTTGGCCGGATGCGCGGGCGCGCCGCCTGCGCCCGTGACCGAGAAGCCCGAGTCGCCCGCGCAGGCGGCGGAGCGCCGCGCGAAGGCGCCGCCCCCGGCCTACAACCTCGCGGGCTATCCGCCGGCGATGCGCGAGGGCTACATCGACGGATGCGAAAGCGCGAAGGGCACGGCGCTCGGCCGCAAGGACGCGAAGCGTTTCGCCGCCGACGCGCAATACTCGATGGGTTGGAACGACGGCTACTCGATCTGCCGGAAATAACCGGGGCCAGTGCCCGGTTTTCCTGGTCAGTCGGCCTTGGCGAGGATCCAGGCCGCGATCGCGTCGAGCAGCTCGGGCACTTCGCCGATGGCGGTTTCGAGCGCGATGGGCACGTGCGGATGCGCCGCGCGGATGTCGGCGAGGATCCGGGGCAGGTCTTCCTTCAGGTGCCCGCCCTGCGCCATGAAGAGCGGGAACACGATGATTGTGGAAGCGCCCTCGGCGCAGAGCGCTCCGATGGCTTCCTCCAGCGTGGGCGACATCTGCTCGAGGTAGGCGAGCGCGATGGGATACTCGGGCCGGCTTGCGCGCACGCGGTCGCGCACCGCCTCGAAGGGCCGCGCCCATTGCGGATCGCGCGCCCCGTGGGCGAAGAGCACGATCCCGCGCATTCAGTGCTTTCCGGTGGAACCGAATCCGCCTTCGCCGCGGGCGCTGCCGACGAACTCGTCGACGATGTTGAATTCGACCTGCACCACGGGAACGACGATCAGCTGCGCGATGCGCTCGAGCGGGTTCACCACGAAGGGCTCGCGGCCGCGATTCCAGCACGACACCATGAGCTGGCCCTGGTAGTCGGAGTCGATGAGCCCCACGAGGTTGCCCAGCACGATGCCGTGCTTCGATCCCAGGCCGGAGCGCGGGATGATCATCGCCGCGAGCGCCGGATCGCCGATGTGGATCGCGAGGCCCGTAGGGATCAGCGCCGTGTCGCCGGGCCGCAGCGTGACCGGATCGGGGATCGCGGCGCGCAGGTCGAGGCCCGCGGAGCCTTCGGTCGCGTAGGCCGGCATCTGGGAAAGGATGCGCGCGTCCAGGACCTTCACGTCCAGGGATTTTCTTTTCATCGGAAGCCTACGAGAGCTGCTTGATGGGAGTGACGTTGCCCGCGGGGCGCGCCTCGCGCAGCGCGAGCGCATGCTCGACGATGCCGTAGGCGATTCGCGATTTCGGCGCCCGCGCGAGGGGATGCGCTCCGGAATCGTCGTAGATTGTCACTTCGTTCTCTTCCTTGCCGATGGTGTGCTGCACCAGGTTCGCCACGATCATCGGGATCTTCTTGCGCGCGCGCTTGGCCTGTGCGTAGTCGGCCAGGTTCTCGCTCTCGGCGGCGAAGCCCACGCAGAACGGCCCGCCCGCGATCGCAGCCACGTAGGCGAGGATGTCCTCGGTGGGTTTCAGCTTGATTTCCATCGGCTCGGCGGACTTCTTGATCTTGCGGCCCGAGGGCGCGACCGGCGTGTAGTCGGCCACCGCCGCCACGCTGAAGAAGAAGTCGGAGCCCGCGACGTGCGCCTTCACCGCGTTCAGCATCTCGGCGGCGGTCGTCACGTACACGAAATGCGCGGACGCGGGCGGCGCCAATGCCGTGGGCCCGCTGATCAACGTGACGTCCCCGCCCAGCGCGCCCGCCGCCTCCGCGATCGCATAGCCCATCCTGCCCGAGCTCAGGTTCGTGATGCCGCGCACGGTGTCGATCGCTTCGAACGTGGGGCCCGCGGTCACCACGACCTTGCGGCCCGCGAGGCGCTTGGGCGCGAAGAATGCGATCACCGATTGGAGGATCTCGTCGGGCTCGAGCATGCGGCCCATTCCCACCTCGCCGCAGGCCTGGTCGCCGGGCGCGGGGCCGAGCACCTGGATGCCGTCGGCGCGAAGCGTGGCCACGTTGCGCTGCGTCGCCGGGTTGTCCCACATCTCGACGTTCATCGCGGGCGCCACGAGCAGCGGGCAATTGCGCGCGAGGCACGCGGTGGAAAGGAGGTCGTCGGCGATTCCATGCGCGAGCTTCGCGATGAAGTCAGCGCTTGCAGGGGCCACGACGATGGCGTCGACTCCGCGCGATAGCTCGATGTGCGCCATGTTGTTGGCGAAGGAGGTGTCCCAGAGATCGGTGATCACGGGCTTGCCCGTGAGCGCCTGGAACGTGGCGGGCGTCACGAATCGCGTGGCCGCTTCGGTCATCGCGACCTGCACGTCCACGTTATTCCTCATCAGGAGCCGCGAAAGCTCGGCGACCTTGTAGGCGGCGATGCCGCCGGTCACGCCGAGCAGAAGCCGGCGATTCAAGACCTTGTCCATCAAGACATTTTACCCACTCCCGAGGCACGCATGTCCATGGCAGAGTGGCCGCCCGCCGAGCGGCCCCGCGAACGATTGCTGGCGCAAGGAGCGGCGGCGCTCTCCGATGCGGAGCTCGTCGCGCTCTTCCTCGGAACGGGCGTGCGCGGAAAGAGCGCGCTCGAGCTGGCCCGCGAGCTCCTTGCCCGGTTCGGCCGCGTTTCGCGCCTGCTATCCGCGGCGCATCGCGAGCTCGCGGAGGTACCGGGCGTGGGCGCGGCCAAGTACGCGCAGATCGCCGCGGTGATGGAGCTCGCGCGGCGCGCGCTCGCCGAAGAGATGCGCTCGCGCGACAGCCTCACCTCGCCCGCGGCGGTGCGTGGATACCTTCGCCTTCGCATGCAGGACCTCGCGCACGAATGCTTCTATTGCGTGTGCCTGGATGCGCAGAACCGCGTGATCGCGGCCGACGAGCTCTTCCGTGGCACGCTCACGCAGACGAGCGTGTATCCGCGCGAGATCGTGAAGCACGCGCTCGCGCACAACGCCGCGTCGGTGATCCTCGCGCACAACCATCCCTCGGGTGTCGCCGAGCCCAGCGTGCAGGACCAGGCGCTCACCCGGACGCTCGCCGAGGCGCTCGCGCTCATCGACGTGAAGGTGCTGGACCACTTCATCGTGGCGCCCGGCGCGTGCCTTTCCTTCGCCGAGCGGGGATTGATCTAGGGGCGCGCGCCGGGATTGCCCGTTTCGGAGCTTTCCTGCTATAATTCAATGCTTTGGTTCTTCAACGCAATTTAACCGGATTTAGTGCCATGTCGCGCGTTTGCCAAGTGACGGGGAAGGCGCCCCGCAGCGGACACCACGTGTCCCACGCCAACAACAAGACCAAGCGCCGTTACCTTCCCAACCTGCAGTACCGCAAGTTCTGGGTCGAGGGCGAGAACCGCTGGGTGAAGATGCGCCTCACCAACGCGGGCCTGCGGCTCATCGACAAGAAGGGCCTCGAGGTCGTGCTCGCCGAGATGCGCGCCCGCGGCGAAAAGGTCTAAGCCATGCGCGAAAAGATCAAGCTGGAATCGTCGGCCGGAACCGGCCACTTCTACACCACCACGAAGAACAAGCGCACCATGCCCGACAAGATGGAGATCAAGAAGTACGATCCCGTCGCGCGCAAGCACGTCGTCTACAAGGAAACCAAGATCAAGTAGCGCGACGGCGGATTGTCCGGATCGAAATGAAAAAGCCCCGCATCGCGGGGCTTTTTTCTTGGGCTGGATTCCCGACGGCTCGTCACTTCTGTTTTGCGATGATCTGGTCCTTGATGCCGTCGTAGACCTTCTCGGTGAGGATCTTCCTGTGGACGAGGTCGTCCTTGCCCTTGTAGGGGCGGCCCTTCACGATGGCCTTGGCGCGCGCTTCGCCGATGCCGGGGAGCGTGGCGAGGTCCTTCTCCGACGCCGAGTTGATGTCCATCGGCTCGGCCTTCTTCGCTTCCGCCTTGGGCGGGTCCGCCGCGAACGCGGCCGGGGCCACGCCGAACGCGATGCCGGCCGCTGCGAGCGACGCGACGATCAGTGCATGCAGTTTCTTCATGTTGTTCCTCCGCTGGTGGGTCGTGAAAGCGGTCAGGCGTAGCTGCGCAGGCGCCGCGAGAACGTCGCGAGCTGCGGGACGTTGCTGCGCTCGGCGCGCTCGCACCAGTCCTTGAGCTGGCTCACGAGCTGCTCCGTGGTGAGCGTCGAACGCTCCCACAGGCGGGCGAGCTCCTGGCGCATCGAGGCGGTGGTGTGCAGCAGCGGGCTCGACGCGAGCACCGCGCCCACTTTCTCGCACTTGGGCAGGTCGCGCGCGTCGCTGTGCAGCCACTGGCGCAACGTCTTCAGCGCCCCGATGTCGTGCCCCCTGGCGCGCAGTTCCGCGAGCTCGAGCGCGCAGCTCTGCTTCATCGACTTCGCGTAGTTCGCGAGCACGTCGTAGCGGTGCGCGATCACGGCCTGCAGCGTGGCCGCGTCCACCTCGAACTTGGACGGATCGAGCTTCACCTTCGGCGCGGTCTTGCGCACCGTGGCGAGCCCCAGGCTCGAGAGCACGCGGATGTAGAACCAGCCCAGGTCGAACTCGTACCAGCGGATCGAGAACTTGGCCGACGTGGGATAGGCGTGATGGTTGTTGTGCAGCTCCTCGCCGCCGATCCAGGCCGCGACGGGCGTGATGTTGGTGCTGGCGTCCTCGGTGACGAAGTTGCGATAGCCCCACCAGTGGCCGATGCCGTTGATGACGCCGGCGGCCCAGAACGGGATCCACGCCATCTGCACGCCGAACATCAGCGCGCCGGGCACGACGCCGAAGAGCAGCAGGTCGATGGAGGCCATCACCAGGATGCCCCACTTGTTGAGGGGCGTATAGACGTTGCGCTCGAGCCAGTCGTCGGGGGTGCCGTGGCCGTAGCGCGTCATGGTCTCGGTCTTGTACGACTCCTTCACGTACAGGACCACGCCGGTCCAGAGCACCTTGTTGATGCCGAGGATCTGCGGGCTGTGCGGGTCGTCCTCGGTCTCGCACTTGGCGTGGTGCTTGCGATGGATCGCGGCCCACTCCTTGGTGATCATTCCCGTGGTGAGCCACAGCCAGCCGCGGAAGAAATGGCTCACCGCCGGATGCAGGTCGAGCGCGCGATGCGCCTGGCAGCGATGCAGGTAGATCGTGACTCCGGCGATGGTGATCTGCACGAGGATGAGCCCGGCGATCAGGTCCCCCCACCACGGAAGATTCAGCAGGCCTGTGAACATTGTCTTTGTGTGCCCTTATGGTTGAGCCAAGAGGAGTGGCAGCTGGCTCTTATATTGGGGTTGATGGGCGGGGATTGTAGCCCACATCCAAGGCCCCCGGTCTGATTATCGTCAAACAGCGTATAAGATAATGATTATACGCTATTTTTCGGTGTTTCAGGCGTAGCCTGGAGGTACACTTCGCGGCGCGGGTAGGGAATGCCGATTCCGGCGCCGCGGAAGGCCGTGAGCGCCCCCTTCAGGACGTCGCCGCGGATGTCGCCGTCGCCGTTTACGGGGTCGCTGATCCAGACCGTGAGCTCCAGATCGATGCCGCGTTCGCCCAGCTGGCGGATGCGTGCCACGGGCGCAGGATCCGCGAGCACGCGCGGCTGCTTCGTCGCGAGCTCCACCAGGATCGCGCAGGCGCGGTCCACGTCGCTGTCGTACGAGACCGTCGCCTGGATCGACACGGCCACGCGCGAGCTGCTGTAGGTGTGGTGGCCGATGCTGTCGGTGATGAGCTTCTCGTTCGGGATGATCGACTCGATGCCGTCGCCGCTTCGGATCACGGTGCAGCGGGACTCGATCGCGATCACCTGGCCGCGGCGCCCGTCCACGAAGATCACGTCGCCGATCCGCAGGCTGCGGTCGAGGAGCACGATGAATCCGCTCACGTAGTTGCTCGCGACCTTCTGCAGGCCGAAGCCCAGCCCCACGCCCAGGGCGCCGCTGAAGATCGAGAGCGTCGTGATGTCGATGCCGGCGAGCGGCAGCGCCACGAAGATCGCCACGAGGATGGCGGTCACGCGCGTGATCTTGCTGATCACGAGGCGCGTCGTGGGCTCGAGCGATTCGGCCGCCATGACGCGGCCCTCGGTCACGCGCGACACCCAGAGCGCCAGGGTCACGCTGAGGAAGAGGGCGAGCACCGCCTTGAGCACATCGAGCACGGTGATCTGCTGCGTGACGTTGGTCGCGTCCAGCGCGGCGAGCACCTCCGGCATGAGCCCCGTGGCGCGCAGCCCCACGCCGATCCACGCGAGGAGCGCGATGAAGCGGATCACCGAGGACTGGAACTCGCCTTCGGGCAGCACGTGGCCCAGCACGTAGCCGGCCGAACGGATCACCACGTACGCCCAGAGGACGTGGATCGCGATCTCGATCGGGCCCGTCTCCACGTGCGGCACCGTGGCCGCGAGGATCGCCTGGCCGCTCCAGACGCACGCGAGGGCGAGCAGCGGGAAGGCGACGCGCTCGAACTCGCCCTTGCCGAATTGCCAGCGCGCGAGCGTGAGGCGATGGCGGGTGAGCCGCGTGGCGACCCAGGCGAGCAGGAGCGCGCCCGCGATCACCGCGCCCTGCAACGCGAGGTCCTTCGCGGACGTCACGTGGCGGAACGCTTCGATCGAGCGGGCGAGGGGCGAGAGGTCGAAGCTCACGGCCATGGCGCGGATTGGCTCCGGTGGTATTCGAAGTTCTTCACGAAGCGGTCGGCGATCGCGCGGCTGCCGGAGATCACGACCACGTTCTCCGCGTTCCTCGACTGCGCCGCCTGGGTGAAATTGTAGCTCCCCGTGATCACCGTGGCCCCATCGACGATCACGATCTTGTTGTGGGAAGCCGCGTGGTCCGCGTCGAGGTACACGTGCGCGCCCGCGCGGCGAAGGGGCGCCAGCACCGGCAGGCCGCCGGAGGCGTGCTGCGCGGCATCGGCCACGACCTGGACTTCCACGCCGCGGCGCATCGCCGCGAAGAGCGCGCCGGCGATGTGCCAGTCGTTGAACAGGTAGGCCTGCATGCGCACGCTCTCGCGTGCCCGTGCGATGCGCCTGGCGATGAGATCGGAGACGTCTTCGCCGGGCGTGAACGCCACCTCGATTCGCGCGCTTTCGGGGCCGCGCGCGTGGACCGGGAGGGAAACGGCGAGCAGCGCCGCGAGGGCGAAGGCCCGGATCACGCGAGGCGCCTTCAGGCCTTGCGGCGTTCCATCACCGCGGCGAAGAAGCCGTCGGTGTCGTGCACGTGCGGCTCGAGGCGCAGGTACGGATCCGCGGCGAGCCTCACGCCCTGGCGCCTGAGCGCCTCGCCCGCGGGAACGAGCTGGAAATCCGGGTGTGCCGCGAGGAATTCGGCCACGATGTCCTCGTTCTCTTCGGCGAGCAGGCTGCACGTGCCGTACACGAGGCGGCCGCCGGGCTTCACGAGCGCCGCGGCGGCGGCGAGGATCGAGCGCTGCTTCGCGTTGAGCTCGGCGAGCGCCGTCACGTCCTGGCGCGATTTGAGGTCCGGATTGCGGCGCAGCGTTCCCAGCCCCGTGCACGGCGCATCCACCAGGACGCGATCGATCTTGCCGCGCAGGCGCTTCACCTTCGGGTCGTTCTCGCCCGAGATGCGCTGCGGGTGCACGTTGGAAAGGCCCGATCGCTTGAGGCGCGGCGCGAGGTTGGCGAGGCGCTTGTCGGAGACGTCGAAGGCGTAGAGGCGCCCCGACGATCCCATCGCCGCGCCCAGCTGCAGCGTCTTGCCGCCGGCGCCCGCGCAGAAGTCCACGACCATCTCGCCGCGGCGCGGCTCCACGAGCAGGCCCAGCAGCTGGCTTCCCTCGTCCTGCACTTCCACGGCGCCGTCCAGGAACATGGGGTGCGTGTTGAGCGCGGGCTTTTCGCGAAGGCGCACGCCGATGGGCGAGTAGCGCGTGGGATGCGCCTCGATCTTGTCGTATTCGAGGCGATCGAGCACCGCTTCGCGCGGGGCCTTCATCGCGTTCACGCGAAGGTCGAGCGGCGCGGGATGCTGCAGGCCCCGGGCGAGCGCGAGGATCTCGTCGTCGCCCATGCGCCTGCGCAGGCGCTCGATCACCCAGTCGGGAAGGTCCACGCGCAGCTCGAAGGGCAGCGCGTCGAGGTCCAGGGCCTTCAGCTTCGCGAGCCACTCGCGCTCGTCGCCCTTCAGCACCGATTCGATCTGGCCGATGCCCACGCCCTGCAGCTTCACCAGCGTCGCGAGCGCGATCTCGCGCGGCGCGGCCCTGGGCGTGACGTGCTCGAGCATGCGCCGGCGGCGAAGGGCGGCGTACACCGTGTCCGCGACGAGCGCGCGGTCGCGCTGGCCGAGCTTCGGGTTCTCGCGGAAGAACGTGCGCAGCTGCGCATCGGCCGGTGCGCGCGCGGGAAGGATCACCGTGAGCGCGTCCACGACGGCATCGAGCTGCGCGCGGGTGAGGTTCATGGCGCGCTAGTTCGAGATGGCCAATGAGACGATGGTCTGCTCGAGGCGGAATCGCTTCGGATCGTCGTAGACCACGCGCACGGGAAAATTGGAGCGGTCCCTGGCGAGCCACACGTCGGCGCGCGTTTCCTTCGGATCGTTCACGACGCGCTGGTAGTGCCTCGTCGCGAACTCCCCCGCGGGCGTGGAGAGCTTTTCTTCGCCCACGAAGCGGTAGGTGAAAGTCTCGATCTTGCGGCGGTCGGCCATGGGGACGACCAGGGTCGCGCCGAAATCCTTCATCAGGGTGAACTGGTACATCATCGAGACGCGGTCCTGCGTTTCGCGGGGCAGCGGCGCCCTGGAGTTCTCGCCGTGCAGCACCGTGCGCATCTCGCCCTTGTTCCAGTCGAAATCGCTGCGCAGGTCGCGCTGCGAGTCCTTGCCGCGGTGCTCGGAGTAGGTGAGGGGCTGCAGCCCGTGCGCGCCCACGCTTCCCGTGCTCTCGGCGGTGAACGTGTCGTCCACGAACATCCTGAGCAGGCCCTCGCTGCGCGTGACGCTGCGGATTGTGTAGTGGTCGTCCCTGCGCTCGAAGCTCTCGTTCACGTGGCCGATCACCAGGCCGGAGCTCGCGACCGAGTACTCGGCGTGGATCTCCTGCGGGGGAGCGGCCGAGGCCAGCGTCGAGGCGAGCAGCAGTGCGGCAAAGGGCTTCACTCAGGGCTTCCGGGGCGAGATGAGGTAGTCCGTAGAAACGCCCGAGTCGCGGACCCGGACGACATCGCCCGCGAACTCGACCCTGCCCTCGACGAACCAGCGCACCGCCTCGGGGTAGATGCGGTGCTCCACTTCGAGCACGCGCGCGGCCAATCGTTCCTCGGTGTCGCCCGGCATCACGGGGACCACGCCCTGCACGACGATGGGCCCGTTGTCGAGCGCGGGAGTGACCACGTGCACCGTCGCGCCATGGACCTTCACTCCCGCCTGGAGGGCGCGCGCGTGGGTGTGCAGGCCCGGAAAGGACGGAAGCAGCGACGGATGGATGTTCACGATGCGGCGCGGGTAGCGCGAGATGAATCCGTCGGTGAGGATGCGCATGAAGCCGGCCAGCACGACGAGGTCCGCCCCGTGGCCGTCGATGGCGCGCGCGAGCTCCGCATCGAAGGCCTCCCGCGTCGCAAACGCCTTGTGGTCGACGACCTTCGTCGCGATGCCGCGCGCGGCGGCCCACTCGAGGCCCTGGGCGCCGGGGCGGTTCGAGATCACCGCGCGCACGTCGAGCCCCGTCCCCGCCTCCACGATCGAGCGCATGTTGCTGCCCCGACCGGAGATGAGGATGACTCCCTTCAGACGACCACCGCCTGCGCGGAACCCGCGGCGCGCTCCACGATGGAGCCGATCTCCATGGCCTCCAGGCCGTAGGCGCCGAACGCGTCGATGGCCTTCTTCGCCTCGGACCTGTCCACGACGATCGTCATGCCGATGCCGCAGTTGAACGTGCGGTGCATCTCCTCGTCGGTCATGGCGCCCTTCTTCTGCAGCCAGTCGAAGACGGCCGGCCGCTTCCACCGCGACGATTCGAGCCGCGCGCAGGTGTTGTCGGGCAGCACGCGCGGGATGTTTTCCACGAGCCCGCCGCCGGTGATGTGGGCAAGGCCCTTCACGGTCACGCGCTCCATCACCGCGAGCACCTGCCGCACGTAGATGCGCGTGGGCTCGAGCAGCGCCTCTCCCAGGGTGCGCTCTTCGTCGAAGGGCTCGAACAGGTCCGAGCCGCTCACCGCGAGGATCTTGCGCACGAGCGAGTAGCCGTTCGAGTGCACGCCGCTCGAGGCGAGGCCGAGCACCGCGTCGCCGGCGCGGATCGAGGTGCCGTCCACGATCTTCGATTTCTCGACGAGGCCCACGGCGAATCCCGCGAGGTCGTATTCGTTCGGGTCGTACATGCCGGGCATCTCGGCGGTCTCGCCGCCGATGAGCGAGCAGTTGGCCTGCGCGCACCCGTCGGCGATGCCCCGCACGACATCGGCGGCCACGCCCACGTCGAGCTTGCCGCACGCGAAGTAATCGAGGAAGAAGATGGGCTCGGCGCCGGAGACGAGGATGTCGTTCACGCTCATCGCCACCAGGTCGATGCCGATGGTGTCGTGCTTCTTCATGCGGAAGGCGAGCTTCAACTTCGTGCCCACGCCGTCGGTGCCCGAGACCATCACGGGCTCCTTGTACTTCTTCGACACCTCCACAAGCGCCCCGAATCCGCCGATGCCCTCGAGCACTTCGGGACGCATCGTGCGCCGTGCGAGCGGCTTGATCTTCTCGACCAACGCGTCGCCCGCGTCGATGTCGACGCCGGCATCGCGGTAGGTGAGGGGTACGTTCTTGGTGGACACGGGCGATCCGCTTGATTCGAGAGGGGAAATTTTACCGGATTTGCCCTCCCGACGCCCGCTTTTCGGCGCCGCTCAGGTGAGGAAGCGCTTGCCCATCCAGCGATCCACCGAAATCTTCCCCGGCCCGTAGAAGAGCGTCACCAGCATGAGCGCGCCCCAGAGCATGTGGTCCACTAGGCCGGCGTCGGAAAGGTCCGGATACGAGACCACCGCGACGATGTTGAAGACGAAGAGCGCGATCGCGGCCAGGCGCGAGCCCAGGCCGATCGCGAGGAGCACCGGAAGCCCCACCTCGGCCGCGGTGCCGAGCGTGGCGGCGAGCTCCGGCATGAGGAAGGGGACGTGATACTCGTTGGTGAAGAGGGCCACCGTGATGTTCCAGTCGTGCAGCTTGGTGAGCCCGGAGAGGAAGAACACGCGCGCCACGTAAAGGCGCACCGCGAGGGCGAACACCGGCTGGAGCTTGTCGATCCAGCCGGCGCCCGTCGTATACACGCCGGTGAGCGTTCCCAGCATCGAGGAGGCGCGCGTGTTCATGGCGGCGCTACTTCTTCGGCGCCGCGGTCTTGCCGCCCGCCTTCTCGCACGTTCCCTTCGGCACGTACTTCCATTCGGCGGGATCGTTGTCGGCCTTGCTCGAGGCGGCGCACGCGTGCTTGGCCGTGCCGCAGTCGTTCTGGCCCGCCTTGGCGATGCCGAAGCACTTCTCGGTGTCCGAGGGCTGCTTCACCGGGCCTGCCAGGACCGAGGCGGAAAGGCCGAGGGCGACGAGGCCGGCGACGGCGGCGGTGAGGGAAGTCTGGTTCTTCACGATCTGGATCTCCTGTTGATATTGAAGGGGCGATTTCGAAACGCAGGCAGCGCCTGCTGCGAGTTCAGTCGCCGCAGGTGCGCCCACCTTACACGCTTGCCCGATGAAACACTCCTGTAAGCCGGCGGCGAGGCGCGCGACCAACCTCCCAAGCCTCCCAGGAATGCGCCATGGACAGTTTCCTGCAACCCGGTCCCTCCGCTTCGCAAGCGCCGTCCGACGACGTGTTCGCCGAGATCGCCGAGCTCGCCGCGCAATTGTGCGGCGCGGGCTATTCGGTCATCACGCTCGCCGAAGGCGCGGAGCATCGCCCCATCGCATCGGCGGGCGGATTGGCGCTCGCGGTGCTGCCGCGCGACAGCCGCTTCTGCTGTGAGGTGCTTCATTCGGGCGCGCCGCTCGAGGTGAGCGATGCGCACTTCGACCTGCGCTTCCACGACGATCCGCTCGTGGCCGCGGGGCCTCGCATTCGTTTCTATTCGGGCGTGCCGCTCGTGAACGCCTCGGGCGCCGTGCTCGGGTCGCTCTCGGTGCTGGACGACAAGGCGAAGGTGCTCTCGGCCAGCCAGCGCAACGCCCTCTGGAAACTGGCCGACGTCGTGGTGCGCCTGCTCGCGGACATCGCCGCGCGCCGCTCGGCCGAGGAGAGCCTGTCCTGGCAGGCGACCCACGACACGCTCACGGACCTGGAGAACCGCCGGCAGTTCGAGGTGACGTTGCGCCAGCACATCGAGTCGGCCCGCGCGCAGGGCAAGCAGCACGCGGTGCTCTACATCGACCTGGACCAATTCAAGGTGGTGAACGACACGTGCGGCCATCTCGCGGGCGACGCGCTGCTTCGCGAGCTCGCCCACCTGCTCGCGGGCAAGATGCGCCGCGGCGACAGCCTCGCGCGCCTGGGCGGCGACGAGTTCGGGGTCCTGCTCGCCGAGTGCGACCTCCTTCATGCGCAGCGCGTGGCGGCGCACCTGCTGTCCGCAATTCGCGCGTTCCGCTTCGCCTGGCAGGGCCGCGTCTTCACGCTGGGGGCGAGCATCGGCGTGGCCGAGGTCACCGGCGGGAGCCGCGACCTGGAAAGCGTGATGTCCGCGGCCGACACGGCGTGCTACCTCGCCAAGGACAAGGGGCGCAACCAGGTGCAGGTGTACTGCGAGGACGACGAGGAAGTCTCGTCGCGCCACGGCGAGATGGGCTGGGTGTCGCGCATCACGCATGCCATCGAAGAGAACCGCTTCTTCCTTCACTGCCAGCGCGTGAAGTCCCTCGGGCACGGCGGGGCCACCGAATACCTGGAAATGCTGCTTCGCATGCGCGACGAGACCGGCCGCGTCGTGCCGCCGATGTCGTTCATTCCCGCGGCCGAGCGCTACCACCTCATGGGCGCCATCGACCGGTGGGTCGTGAAGAAGACGCTGCGTTGCCTGGGGCGCCTGCACGCCTCCGGCGCCGGAGCGACGATGCCGCGGTTCGGCCTGAACCTTTCCGGCATGAGCATGGGCGACGCGGCGTTCGCGGATTTCGTGCAGCAGCACTTCGAGGAGAGCGGCGCGCCGCCCGAAAGCGTCTGCTTCGAGGTGACCGAGACCGCGGCGATCTCCAACCTGGGGCGCGCGGCGCGCTTCATCAGCCGCTTCCGGGACATCGGCTGCCGCTTCGCCCTGGACGACTTCGGCACGGGGCTCACTTCGTTCGCGTACCTGAAGTCGCTGCCCGTCGACTACATCAAGATCGATGGATCGTTCGTGCGAGGCAGCGCCGAGGACTCGGTCGACCGCGCGGTGGTCGATGCGATCCAGCGCCTCGCGCGCGCCGTGGGCGCGCGGACCATCGCCGAGAGCGTCGAGAGCGAGGAGAGCGAGCGGCGCGTGCGCGAGCTGGGCATCGATTTCGCCCAGGGCCACCACATCCACAAGCCCGAACCCTATGCGCGCCTCGCCGCCCGCATGAACTACGTGAGCGAAGGGGGCTGCGTCGTTTACGCCGCGTAGCGGGCTATTTTTTCAGGGCGTTGGGCGGCGAGGTCTTGCCGCCCATTTTTTCGCACGTGCCCTTCGGCACGTATTTCCACTCGGCGGGGTCGTTGTCCACGGTGCTCACGGCGCCGCACGCGTGCTTCGCGGTGCCGCACTGGTTTTCTCCCGCCTTGGCGACGCCGAAGCAGCGCTCGGTGCCGGGAGGCTGCTCGGTGTGCTTGGGTTCATGGGCGGCGACGGGAAGGCCCGCGAAGAGGAGCATCGCGACGGCGGCGGAAAGCGGAGATTGACTGGACATGTCGGTCCCTGGGGTGGAAGACGTTCCGATAACAGGTGGCGCGCCCGTTTGTTCCTTCGCCGGCGATCAAGCGTCGCCGCTTCCCTGGAATGCCGGCAGGTTGGCCTTGGCGAATTCGAGCATGCGCTCGATCGGCACCTTCGCGCGCAGGCCGATGGACGGATCGACGTGCACCTCGCGGCCCGGCGCGCCCTCGAGGGCCTCGATGAGGTTGTGCAATCCGTTCATCGCCATCCACGGGCAATGCGCGCAGCTCTGGCAGGTGGCGCCCTTGCCGGCCGTGGGCGCCTCGATGAAGTTCACGCCGGGCATGCGCTTTCGCATCTGGTGGATGATGCCGCCGTCGGTGGCGACGATGTACTCCTTCGCCTTCAGGCGCTCGGCCGCCTGGATGATGCCGGTCGTGGAGCCCACCGCGTCGGCCATCTCGATCACGCTCGCGGGCGACTCGGGGTGCACGAGCACCTTCGCCTTCGGATGCAGCGCCTTCAATTCCTCCAGCTGCTGCGCCTTGAACTCGTCGTGCACGACGCAGGATGCGTTCCACATGAGCATGTCGGCGCCGGTGACCTTGTGCACGTACGCGCCGAGATGCTTGTCGGGCGCCCAGAGGATCTTGCGTCCCTGCTTGTGCAGGTGCGCGACGATCTTCTCGGCGATCGACGAAGTCACCATCCAGTCGGAGCGCGCCTTCACCGCGGCGCTGGTGTTCGCATAGACCACCACGACGCGGTCCTGGTGCTCGTCGCAGAACCTCGAGAAGGAGTCGGCCGGCGTGGCGAGGTCCAGCGAGCACTCGGCATCGAGGTCCGGCATCAGCACGCGCTTCTCGGGATTGAGGATCTTGGCGGTCTCGCCCATGAAGCGCACGCCGGCGACCACGATGGTCCTGGCCGGATGCGCGTGCCCGAAGCGCGCCATCTCGAGGGAATCGGAGACGGTGCCGCCGGTTTCCTGCGCGAGGTCCTGCAAGTCCGGATGGACGTAGTAGTGCGCGACGAGGACCGCGTCGCGTTCCTTGAGGAGCTTCTTCGCGCGTTCGACGAGGGCGGGCTTTTCCCCGGGCGCGACGGCGCGCGGCGGTTTGGCGGGCGCGATCCCGACGTCGCCGTTGAAGCGCTCGAAGCGGATCTGGATCGGTGCAGCGACAGCCATGCCTCGATTGTACGGCACCCGCGCGTGGTAAAATTCATTTGTCCTGCGTCTCGGGACTTTTCACCCGGGGCGCGCCCGGGCCAAGCCTTCCGCCGGAGCCGTCCGCGGGGCGCAGGCCCCGTGGAAACCATGAGGCAGCTCCTCCTCGACTTCACCCAGGCCCCGGCGCCCACCTTCGCGAACTTTGTCCCCGGCGGCAATGCGGAGCTCGCTCACGCCGTCGAGGCCGCGGTCCGCGGCGAATTCCATGAGCGCGTGATGTATCTGTGGGGAGAGCCGGCCGCGGGCAAGACCCACCTGCTGAAGGCCTTCGCCGCCGCGAGCAATGGCCGCGCGCGCTATGTCCCCGCCGTGGACTTCATGGACGCGGCTGGGGCCGCCATGTTCGCGGTGGACGACATCGAGCGGCTTGCCGACGACGAGCAGGTCGCGCTCTTCAACGCCTACAACGAGCGCTCGTTCGAATTCCTGCTGGTCTCGGCGCGCTCGGCGCCCAAGGACGTGGCCCTGCGCAGGGATCTCGCCACGCGGCTCGCCACGGGGCTCACCTACCGCGTGCTGCCCCTCTCGGACGAAGAGAAGCGCGCGGCGCTCGCGGCGCATGCGAAGCAGCGCGGCTTCTCCATTCCCGAGGAGGTGAGCGCGTACCTGCTCACGCACGCGCGCCGCGACATGGGCTCGCTCGTCGCGGCCCTCGATTGCCTCGACAGGTATTCGCTCGAGACCGGGCGCCCCATCACCGTGCCGTTGCTCAAGGCCGCGCTCCAGCCGGAGCTCGCGATGGGACGATCGCCGTGAAGCTCGCCATGTTCGACCTCGACAACACCCTGCTCGACGGCGACAGCGACCACGCCTGGGCCGAGTTCCTCATCGAGGAGGGCGTGCTGCACGCGGGAGAGTTCCACGCGAAGAACGAGTACTTCTACGAGCGCTACAAGGACGGCACGCTCGACATCCACGAGTTCCTGGACTTCCAGCTGGCGCCCATCGCCAATCGCCCGCGCACGGTGCTCGATACGTGGCACCTGGACTTCATGCAGCGCAAGGTCCGCCCGATGATCGCGCCGGGCGCGCCCGCGCTCATCGCGCGGCACGACGGGGCCGCCACCGCCATCGTCACGGCGACCAATCGCTTCATCACCGGGCCCATCGCGAGGGAGCTCGCCGTTCCCAAGCTCATCGCGACGGACATCGAGGAGCGCGCCGACGGCACCTTCACCGGCAAGCCGCGCGGCACGCCGACCTTCCGCGAAGGAAAGATCGTCGCGGTCGATGCGTGGCTCGCCTCGATGGGCCGCTGCCTCGCCGACTTCGAGAGCTGGTTCTACAGCGATTCGATGAACGACCTGCCGCTGCTGGAGCGCGTCACGCACCCGGTGGCGGTCGATCCCGATCCCACGCTCAAGGCGCGCGCCGAGGAGCGCGGCTGGAAGATCATGTCGCTCAGATGATCAAGCGCTACATCGACAAGCTCTTCGGCCGGCGGGAGCGCGTGACCCACAAGGACGCGAAGCCGGTCGTCTACGGCAAGGACAAGCACTCCATCGC
>DATJVS010000244.1:0-11483 GCA_035501715.1 Usitatibacter sp. | reverse complement strand
GCGGCCCCCGCGAAAGCGCCGGAGAAGAAGAAGCCGTAGCGGCAGCCTCCGGAAGGATTCGCCGCGGGGGCTGTTGTACTAGACTCTGTGGAGAACCAAGGAGGAACTGCCATGATTCATCGCAACGCAATGATCGCGCTCGCCGCGCTCGCGGCGGGCTGCACGACGCTCGGGATGGGCGGCCATCCCACCGCGGTCGCGAACCTCGAGGCCACCAAGGGCAACTCGGTCACGGGCCGGGTCACGTTCGTCCAGGAAGGCGACGGCGTCCACGTGACCGTGAGCCTCGCGGGTCTTCCGCCCAACAGCGAGCACGGCTTCCACGTTCACGAGAAGGGCGATTGCAGCTCGGGCGACGGCATGAGCACGGGAGGGCACTTCAATCCCGGCGGCAAGCCCCACGGCCCGCAGTCGGGCGAGCACCACGCCGGCGACATGCCGAGCTTGTCCGCCGATTCGTACGGCAACGTGAACGCGTCGTTCGTGCTGCAGGGCGTGAGCGTCGGCAGCGGCGGCGCGGACCTGGTGGGACGCGGCGTCATCGTCCACCGCGACGCCGACGACTTCAAGACGCAGCCCACCGGCAATTCCGGCCCGCGCATCGCGTGCGGCGTGATCGTCAAGACGCAGTAGGCCGCGCCGTGGAGATCCGCCGGTCGGCTCTCCTGGAATTCCCCGCCGCGGACATCTTCGACATCATCGAGGGGGCCGAGCACTATCCGGCCTTCCTCCCCGGCTGCGAGTCGGTGGCGATCCTCGAGCGCGACGAGTCGATCATCGCCGCGAGGGTCGCGGTCGCCTGGCACGGCCTCAAGTTCGAATTCACCACGCGCAATCCCAAGCGGCGTCCCGAGTGGCTCGCCGTTCGCCTCGTGGAAGGCGGCGCCTTCAGGCACCTCGAGGGCGAGTGGAACATCCGCGCGCTTTCGCCCGGCGCCTGCAAGGTGGAGTTCGCGCTGCGCTGCGAGCTCCAGGGCACGATCGCCAGGCGGTTGGGGCAGATGGTCATCGACCGCGTCGCCGACGCGCTGATGGCCGCCTACGTGGCCCGCGCGCGGTCCCTCGCGCTACACTAGCCGCTGCTCACCCAACGGAGGCTCGCCGATGGCCCAAGGTCCCGGATTCGTGAAGCGAACGTGGCAGGCGCTCAGGGCACCGAGCGCGAAATGGTCGGTCCTCGCGCTGCTCGTGGTGGGCCTGCTGATCGGCTCCATCGGCGTGATCGGCACCCAGGTGATGGTCGCGGTCACCGGCACCAACGAGTTCTGCAGCAGCGCGTGCCACTCGATGCAGTGGGTCGCCAAGGAGTACCAGGAGAGCGGCCACCACATCAATGCCAAGGGCGTGCAGGCCGGCTGCCACGATTGCCACATCCCGCACGCCTACCCGGCGCTGCTCTTCTACAAGGCGAAGGCGGGGATCAAGGACGCGATCAGCGAGATGGCGGGCACCATCTCGACCGAGGAGAAATTCAACAAGGAACGCAAGCGCTTGGCCGAGGTGGTGTGGGCCGAGTTCAAGGCCAACAACTCGGAGAACTGCCGCTCGTGCCACACGATCACGGCGGAGGTCGTGAAGAAGCAGAAGGACTTCGTGCAGCCCATGCACCAGCAGTTCCTGCAGGGCGCCATGACCTGCGTGGACTGCCACAAGGGCATCGCGCACAAGGCGCCGGACTAGGCGCCGGGGCGCGCGGAAAAGGAAAAAGCCGGCTCGCGCCGGCTTTTTTCATGGGGCGCGGGACGCCTCTACATCGCGAGGACCCATGTCACGAGCGCCTTGATGTCGTCGTCGCTCGCCTTGACGGCGGGGTGGCCCTTGCCGGCCTTGAGCTCCCCGGCGATCTTGTCGGCCGCGTCGGCCTTGCCCTTGTACTTGGCGGCGATGTCCTTGAACGCCGGGCCGACCTTCTTCTTGTCCACTTCGTGGCAGTTGGTGCACCCGTTCTTCTTGGCGAGTTCGGGCGAGGCGATGGCGGCGCCGGCGGCGAAGACGAGCGCCGCTGCAGCCGCTGCGATTGCGATCCGTTTCATGGCTCCTCCTTGGCTGGTGATGAACTGGCTGGTGGGCATGCTAGCACGTCAGAAATGCATCGTGGCCAGGAGGTACACGGTGTTGATGTTGGAGTTCGGGAACGCCCGGTAGCCGTTCAGGTACGACTGCCCCGTGTTGTTGGTGACCGCCGGGAAGGGGATCGTGTTCTGGTAACCGTTGTAGGCGATGTCGCTGTACTCGACCTTGTTGTACGCGTATCCCGCCGTGAACGACCAGCGCTTGTCGAGCGTGTAGATGCCCTTCAGGTTGATGGCGGCCTGCTTCCAGTCGTCGTACTCGGTGATTGGAAGCGGGTTGCCGTAGTTCATCTGGCTGTCCACGTTGGACGAGCCGTCGGACTTGAAGTACTGGGCCGATGCCTTGACCATCAGCTTCTCGGTGGCCTGCCAGTCCAGGCCGATGCCCAGCAGCCAGTTGTCGTCCGTGTCCTTGGACGACCAGTTGTAGTTGGAGCTGGTGGCCGGCGCGTACGGATCGTAGGCATTCGTGGCCGCGGTATCCGAGATGTTGCGGTGGTAAGAGTCGTACTTCACCCATTCGTAGTCGGCCATCAGCACCACGCGGAAGCTCGAGAAGTCGCCCCACGACACCGTGCCGAAGAGCTCGTGGCGCGTGTCGCGCGTGCGGCCCAGCACCGTGTTGGGATACTCGTTCTTGCGAAGGGTCGCTTCGAGGGACACGTCCACCAGCTCCGCCGGCGTCCAATCCCCGGTGACCTTGAGGTAGTTCTGGTTCATGTCCGAGTTGTCGAAACGGGCGACGAACCGGTTCAGGTAGTTCGGGTCCGCGGGCCCCGTGCCGTCGTTGCCCTGCAGGAAGTCCGAGCGGCGCTCGAGGTACTGGTACTTCACGCGCAGGCTCAGCTCGTCGAGCGAGGTGTTCTTGTACTCGAGCCAGAGCTTGTTGTCGCGCACGTGGTCGAAGTCCACGCGGTTCTGGTTGGTCTCGAGGTAGTCCCAGCCGCCGGAAAACCGGCTTCCCCGCTGGATGCGCCAGATGCCCTCGAGGCCGAAGTTGTTCTTGTTGTAGTTGTAGAGCGTGCTTTCGCAAGGGCCGCCGCAATCGACGCCCGAGCCCGCCGCGAAGACCACCGCGCTCGAGTTGTTGTTGAGCTTGTGGTAGTTGTAGTAGACCTTCGTGTCGAGGTTCTTCTCGGGCGAGGAGCTGAGCGTGAGCGACAGCGTCTGGTCCACGTACTCGCCGTTGAACGTGTCCATGTTCGGCATCGTCGCGATGAGGGCTCCGCCCGAGCCCAGCGCCTGCTGCGGCACCGTCATGTCGTTGGTGGTCTTGGCCCAGGTGTAGCGCGCGGCGAAGGTGGAAGCGCCGGGCAGCCCGCGCATCACGCCGTTGGCCGCGATGCGCTGGTACGTGTTGTCGCTTGCGAGGTAGTAGGTGTCCAGGCCGCCGAAGAACGGGTTGGTCCACTGCAGCTGCGAATTCCCGTTGTCGAACTTGCTGTACATGTACGAGAGCGCGAAGTGCGACTGGTAGGAGCTGTAGCCCACCTCGGCCGTGGCGGTGTTGGTGGTGTACGAGATCGGCACCGCGAAATCCATGAAGCCGTTGCCGGGGCTCGTCCCCAGCGCGGCCGACCCCGGCCTCGTGCCCTCGAAGTTGATCTGCTGGCCCTCGATGCGCGTGTACCAGGGGTTGGCGGCCTTCCACTCGAAGTAACCCTTGGTGTCCTTGCGCTCGTAGCCGATGTTGATCTTGTTCCAGGTCGCCGGATTGGGCGAAGGGAAGGTCGCGTTCAGCAGCGCCGTGCCGCTGCCCTGGTAGGGCGTGAGCGCCTGGTCGACGAAGTTGTGCGGCAGCCAGTTGGTCGAGATGGCGTACTTGAAGACGTCGTAGCGCCCGCCGCGCAGCGTGATGAACTGGTCGTTGCGCCCGAAGTTCTCGCCGTAGAAGTCGACCCAGTCCTTGTCGTCGCGGCCCTGCATGAAGATGTTCGAGAGCACGCCGCTGTTCAGGTCCTGGTACTCCTCGAGCTTCGAGGGATCGCGCCCGGACGTGTTGGTGCCCATGGCGCCCACCGTGGCCGCGCCTTGCGTGACCCAGGGCGCGGGCGCCGGCGTGTCGTCGGCGAACGACGCTCCCGCGGCGAAGAGTCCGGCGATGAGGAGGGGAAGGGTTCTCGGTTTCATGGTCGCCTCCCTTCCGTCAGCGGGTGAGGAACTGGCCGCGCGCGCCCGGGGCATTGGAGCCGTGGATGGCGCTGTGGCAGTTCAGGCAGGCGCGCGCGATGAGGCGCGTGTTGACCGACGCGTTCGGCGCGCCCGGCTTGCCGGCGCACGCCGAGCTCGTGTCGCCCGGTTGGCAGATCCATCCGCCCTGGCCCTGGTAGAACGAGCCGGGGTGGCGCGACCAGTCGTGGCAGTCCTGGCAGAGATCCGGCACGTGGTCGTTCAGCAGCTTGTAGTGCACCGAGCCGTGCGGGTTGTGGCACGACAGGCAGTTCTCGTCCACGGGCGGGTGCGAGAAGATGAACGGCCCGCGCTTGTCGGCGTGGCACGACGTGCACTGCGCGTTCACGCTCTCGTTACGCAGCATCGCCGGCGTCTGCGCCCCGTGCGGGTTGTGGCAGTCGGAGCACTTGAGCTTGTTCTCGATCACCGGATGGTGCGACGGCTTCATGATCGCCGAGCGCACGGCCTGGTGGCAGGTGCCGCACATGTCGGCTTCGTTGGGCCGGAAGCTCGTGGTGAAGGGCGCGACCGACGGATTCTTCTGCTTGCCGTGCATGCTGTGGCAATTGGCGCAGGTGACGTCGTTCTTGGCGTGCTTGCCGGATTCCCAGAAGGCGAGGTGGCGGTTGCCGCTGTGGCAGGTCATGCAGACCTGCGTCTGCTCGGCCGCCGGCGCCGGATGCGCTTTCGAGAACGGATTGGCCGGCTTCGCCTTCATCGGGTCTTTCAGGTGCTCGGTGGCGTCGCCGTGGCACGCCTGGCACATGGACCCGTTGGCGTCGTTCTTGGCGCCGTGCGCGGTGAAGACGATGGATTGCGCCTGCTGCTCGTGGCAGTTGGCGCAGATGGGCATCGTGGGCGCGGCCTTCATCGCGGCGTCGTCCGCGTAGGCGCCCGTGGCCAGGGCGAGGCCCAGCAGGGCCAGTGCGCTTAACGTTTTGCAGTGCCGCATGCAATTCCTCCCAGAGAGTGCTCGCGGTCCAACGTCGCTTCAATCCTGCCATATTTTCACGGCTGTTGTGGAGTTGTGTCCGATATTTCCGCGGCGTCCCGCTGGCACGGTCTTTGATAGACTGGCCGGGACCACGAAAGGATGGCTTCATGAAACTGGCGAAGTACGTCAAGTTCCGCGAGGAGAAGTTCGGCGGCGTGCTTTTCGAGACGCGCTCGGAGAAGGTCTTCACGCTGAACTCCACGGGCGCGGCGATCGTGCGCGAGATCGTCGCCGGCACGGGCGAGGGCGAGATCCCCGCGAAGCTGCGCAAGCGTTTCGCCGATCCCTCGGGCGCGATCGACCGCGAGGTGCGCTCGCTGGTCTCGGAGCTGCGCACGAAAGGGCTGCTGGAGGCCGAGTGAAGGGCACCGGGGACCTCGAGGCGCCGCTCTACGTCGCCTGGCAGATCACCAACGAATGCAACCTCGCATGCCTGCATTGCATCGAGGAGAGCGGCCCGGGCAAGGCCTTCAAGGACGAGCTCTCGCCCGAAGAGTTCCGCGGCATCCTCGACCAGTTCGTGAAGCTCGAGGTCCCGTACGTGTCGTTTTCCGGCGGCGAGCCCATGGTGCATCCGCATTTCTTCGAGATGGCGGAACATTTCTGCGCGGGCGGCGGGCAGCTCAAGGTCGAGACCAACGGCCACTACCTCACGCCGGACAATTGCCGGCGGCTGAATGAAATCGGCATCAAGGCCGTGCAGGTGAGCATCGACGGGGGCTCGAAGGAGACCTTCAACCGCATGCGCGTGCTGGGCCAATTCGACGTCGTGGTGGACGGCACGCGAAACCTGCGCGACGCGGGCGTGCCCATCGAGGTGAACTTCTCGCCCACGCACTTCAACGTCCACGAGATCGAAGGCGCCGTGGACCTGGCCTACGAGCTGGGCGCCTACAGCTTCTACACGGGCCGCACGATGTACACGGGCAACGCGGTGAAGACCTGGAGCAAGATCGCGCCCACCGAGGAGCAATACGCCGAGTTCTTCGCGAAGCTGAAGGCCAAGGCCGAGGAGTACAAGGGCCGCATGCGCGTGTACTTCCACGAGATGGGCCTGCTCGAGGAATTGCGCTACCGCCTCGAGAATCCCGCCGCCCTCGTGATCGTGCTGCCCAACGGGCTGGTGAAGCTCATCAACGCGCTGCCGTTCGTTTGCGGCGATCTTCGCAAGCAGCCGCTCGCCGAGGTGTGGGGAAATTTCCAGCGGGCGTGGCAGGACCCGCGCGTGGCGCAATTCGTCGAGGATCTCGCCGCCGATCCGCGCAAGACCTCGACGCTGCACGAGTGGGTGCACCTCTGATCCCGCATGCGGCGGCGTCCGCCTCGCCCATCGTGCGGGTGGCGAGCCTCGTTCGCTACCGCTTCTTCCTCTACGCCGGCCTGCTGCCCTACCTGCTGGGCGCGGCGTGGGCCTACGCGATCGCGGGGCGTTTCGACGCGCCGGTGTTCTGGAGCGGGCTCTTCGGCGTGGTCCTCTCGGTGATCGGCGTGGAAGCGTTCAACGAATACTTCGACGCGAGGGAAGGCACCGACCGCGTCTTCAATCCCGCGGAGCTTCCGCCGATCCCGGTGGCGATCTTCTGGATCGGCACTGTCGCCTTCGCCTGCGCGCTCGCCATGGGGATCTACCTCACGATGCGCGGCGGCTGGCCGATCCTCGCCTTCGCGCTCGCGGGCGGCGCGGCTGCGATCTTCTACGAGGCGCCGCCCATTCGTTGGTCGTATCGCGGACTGGGCGAGCTGGTGATCGCGCTTTCCTACGGGCCGTGGATGGTGCTGGGAAGCCTCTACCTGCACACGGGCGCGGTGGCGTGGGACGCGTTCTGGGCCTCGCTCGTGCCGGGGCTGCTCATCATGTCGCTTGCCGTGGTGAACGCCATTCCCGATTTCCACCAGGACCGCCTCGTCGGCAAGAGGAATCTCGTGGTGCGCATCGGGCGGCGCAACGCCGTGTGGCTCTACGTGGGGCTCGCCGCGGCGGCGCTCTTCGTGATTGCGGTCGGAGTGGCCGCGCGCGTGTTCCCGCTGGGCTGCATCGCCGCGTTGATCGCGACACCGCTGCTCGTGAACAGCGCGCGCCGTGCGTTGCGCACCTACGAGCGCCCGCGCGAATTCATCGCGGCGGTGCGCAGCGTGGTCGCGTGCTACGTCGTCGCCGTGACGCTCTTCGCGGCCGGCGTGCTGGCGAAGGCTTGGACATGAGCGCCAACCGCATCGATTCGCTCAGGGCGCCGCTCTTCATCTCGTGGCAGCTCACGCGCGACTGCGACCTCGCGTGCCTTCACTGCTGCACCGAATCGGCCCCGGGCAAGCGCATGAAGGACGAGCTCGACCGCGACGAGGCGATGCGTGTGGTGGCCGAGATCGTGCGCAACGACGTGCCCTACGTGATGCTCTGCGGCGGCGAGCCCATGGTCGTGCCGCACTTCCTCGAGATTGCCGAGGCATTGGGCAACGCGGGCGTGCGTCTCAAAGTCGAGACCAACGGCCAGAGGCTCGATGGCGCGACGGTCGAACGGCTCGCGAAGCTCCCCATCCGCTCGATACAGGTGAGCCTCGACGGCGATACCGAAGAGACCTATCGCGCACAGCGGCCGGGGGCGTCGCTTGCGAAGACCCACGGGGCGTGCCGGGCGGTCCGCGCCGCGGGCCTGCCGCTCGAGATCACCTTTGCGCCTACGCGACTCAACATCCACGAGGCCTCGGCGGTGATCGATCGCGCGCGCTCCTTCGGCGCCTTCCAGCTGAACACGGGCCGGCTCATGCGCATCGGCACGGCCGCGCGGCGCTGGGGCACGCTCGAGCCCACCGAGGAGCAGTACGAAACGTTCCGGCGGATGCTGGATACCCGGGCGGTTGAAGGCGGAACGGCACTTTGCTACAGTCCCTTCGAGATGGCCGAAGGGCTGCGGGCAAGCCTCGCGGTGCCGCCGGCGACCCTGCTGGTGCTTCCCAACGGCTGGGTGAAGGTGGCGGCGGCGCTTCCCCACGTGTGCGCGGACCTTCGGCGCACGTCGTTGGAGGCGGCCTGGAAGGCGTACCGCGAGGCGTGGCGCGATCCGGCAATCCGGGGCGCGGCCGCCGAAGCGGCGGAAGATCCGGCGCGGCACGCGAGCGCCAATCGGTGGCAGGTGGTGGCGGTGGCAACCTCATGACGGAGACATCCATGATCGAGATGAACGCGCAAGCCGAGTCCCAGGAAGCCGAAGAGCAGGGCGCCCCGCAGGCCCAGGAACAGTGGGAAACACCGAAGCTCGAGGACGTCTCCGAGCAGGTGATGGCGCAGCCCTACATCCGCTTCACCTGACATCGGCGCGATGCCGGGGCGCTCGGCGGACGACTTCGGCGCCCCCCTCTTCATCGCCTGGCAGCTGACCAACCGCTGCCAGGCGCGTTGCATCTCCTGCTGCGAAGAATCCGGTCCCGACAAGGCCTGGCGCGACGAGCTCTCGCGCGATGAGGCGTTGCGCCTCGCGCGCGGCATCGTCGATGCGGGCGTTCCCTACGTGGCCTTCGGCGGCGGCGAGCCGCTCGGCGTCCCGTTCTGCTGGGACATCTTCGAGGTGCTCGCCGAGGGCGGCGTGCGCCTCAAGCTCGAGACCGACGGCACACGAATCGACGAAGCCGCGGCCGATCGCCTCGCCGCGCTTCGCTTCGATTGCATCCAGATCTCGCTCGACGGCGCGACGGCGCAAACGCACGAGCGCATGCGGCCCGGTGGAAGCTTCGCCGCTGCCCTCGCGGCCGTCGAGCGCCTCGTTGCACGGGAACTTCCGCCGCAATGGGTCTTCGTGCCGGGGCGGTTCAACCTCCACGAGATCGTGGACGCATACGAGCGCGCCGCCCAGGTGGGCTGCAGCGCGTTCATCACGGGGCCCATGATGCGCATCGGCCGCGCGGCGCAGCAGTGGAACGAGATCGCGTGCAGCGAGGCCGATTGGCAACGGGCCGCGGCGAGCCTTCGACAGCGCGCCGAGGCGCGCGGCAACGCGCCGGTCCTCGCGATCTACCCGTGGGACATCGTGACCGAGATGGAGACGCGCCTCGAAAGCCCGCAGGCGATGCTGCTCGTCGTCCCCAACGGCAAGGTGAAGCTGCTGAACGCGTTGCCGTTCGCGCCCGCGGACCTTCGCCGCCATACGCTCGGAGAAGCCTGGGATGCATATCGCAAGGCGTGGCGAAGCCCCGCCGTGCGCGAGTTCGTGACGGCCTGCCGCTCGCGTCCGGAGCTTCTGTCGCACGCGAACGAGACGTGGAGCGGCTAGTCCGTCACGACCCGCCATCCGCGGGCGGCCATGCAATCCATGTAGGCGCGCTGGCGGATCGGATTCGCATCCTGCCGCGGCGGGGTGTTCATGGTATTGCGCGGGGCGACGACGCTCGCGGGGGATTGGTCTGCCAGTACAGTCGGCGCCCTGCGCGACGCCTCGGCGCCGCAGCTGTCGTTGTCGGAAAGGAAGGCCGAAGGCGTGCCGCCTCCGCCTTCCATCTCCCATCGCGAAGTGTTGGCGCTGCCGGTGGCGCAGGCGGTGAGCGCGAGCGTCACGAACGCCGCTGCAAAGGATCGCGTGACCATGGCGGAAGTATGCGCGCAGCGATGCTTCGCTACCACGAATAGCGCACGGTGTAGCGCACCACCGCTTCGGCGCCAGGCGCGATCTTCACCGGGAAATGGATCGTGCGCGCGTCGTCCTTCACGAAGTCGGAGGTCTTCTTCGTGATGGTCCAGTTGCTCCAGCGATAAAGCGTCTCGCGCACGTCCACCGAGACGGGCTCGGTCTCCTTGCGGTTGCGAACCTTCACCTCGATCTCCTCTTCCATCCACTTGGCCGAAGTGTCGATGTGGAAGTCCGTCTGCCGGCGCTCGCCCACCACGTCGAAGGAGCTGCCGAGCTTCACCGACACCATCTCGTCGCGCGGCGTGTGGCCGATCACGTCCTCGCCGATGAATTCGAGGCTCTTGTCGGCCGCGTCGAGCTGCGAGACGCGGATCTTGCCTGCGGGCAGCGGCACGCCCAGCCCGTTCTCCTTCGTGTTCTTGAGCGAGAGGTAAACGTCCACCTTCTTGTTGCCCGTGGCTCCCGCATCGCGTCCGGTGACGGGCGCGCCGTAGTAGTTGCCCCGAGAGCCCTGGCCGTAGTACACGAGCGACTTTTCGCAGCCCACGTTGAGCGCCGCAGGAAAGAGCTCGATCTGCTTGGTTGAATTCTGCGCGAGCGACGTGGGGCGGCCCAGCGTGTAGAGGTGGTACTCGAAGAACGACTTCTCCTGGAATCCTGCGGATCGCTCCGCGGGCGCCGACATCGCCGCGGACTTCGCCATGTATTCCATCTGCGGCTGCACGCGCTGCACGTCGCCCGCGATGAGTTTGAGCTTCGCGTCGCCGAACGTCGCGCCCGACTGGTTCACCAGCGTGACCCACGCGGCGACGTCCACCTTGCACGCGCCGGGCCTGGGCTCGGAGTAGGTGAGGTTGTAGTCGGTCCACCACGTCATGCCGCCCGTCTGGTAGCTGAAGCGCGCCTTCTGCGGCCCCGCCCTGGCCGACTCCACGTCCCACACGAGCGTCGGCTTGCTGATGAGGCCGCCGGGCAGGCTGGGCAGCTTCACGTTCGAGTTCTGCGGCAGGATGCGCACGCTGCCGTCGGGCTGCTTGAGGATGAGCGATCCCTGCGCGCCCACCAACGTGCCGGTGACCGTCTCCACGCCCTGGCCGCGCGGCACTTCGGCGGTGATGTCGCGATCGAGGTAGCGCGAGAGGAGCTTCTCGGTGCTGGTGAGGTCGAATTCGAAGTTCTGCTCGATGACTCGCGTGTTCGCCGGATCCGTGAGCGAGGTAAAGCTCACGGTCGTGGGATCGATGAATGCGGGCACATCGTCGATGCGAAGCAGCGTTCGCCCGGCCTTGAGGTCGAAGGTGCGGTCTTCGCGAACGAGCGCGTACCCGGGGATGTTCGCGGCGCCGTAGCCCTGCGCGAGCGTGCGGGCATTGAGCGAGCCGGGGCTGGCGCTCGAGTACACGGTGATGGCGGTCTCGGCCGGGGCGGCGAGGGGCAGGGCGGCTGCGATGGCGGCGGCGAGGGTGCGATTGAGGCTCATGGGTTGCTCCTTGTCGGTACGGACACCCTGTTGAACGGACGATTGTGCCGGAAGGGTTAGAATCGTTGCATGAAATTCACCGGCACCGAAACCTACGTCGCCGACGACGATCTCAAGCTCGCCGTCAACGCCGCCATCACGCTGCA
>DATJVS010000243.1:0-36188 GCA_035501715.1 Usitatibacter sp. | reverse complement strand
AGCGGGCATCGACCAGGCGACTCCCGCGTTCAGCACGGTGCTCGCGTGCTCCACGAGCATGGTCGCGGTTTTCGAGGCCGCGGGGATGCTCGGCACCGACATCGACCTCGCGCTCTGCGGCGGCGTGGAGAGCATGAGCCGGGTGCAGATCGGGCTGAAGCAGGGCATGTCGGACTGGATCCGGCGACTGGGCCAGGCGCGAAGCTTGGGCGAGCGCATCGACAAGTTCACCGATTTCCGCTGGAAGGATTTCGGATTGCACATCCCGAGCGTGGCCAACCGCGCCACGGGCAAGAGCATGGGCGAGCACTGCGAGGAGATGGCGAAGCAGTGGCACATCGCGCGCTCCGACCAGGACCGCGTGGCGCTGCAATCGCACCAGCGCGCGGTGAAGGCGATGGCCGCGGGCTTCTTCGACGACCTCGTGATTCCCGTGGAAGGGATGGCGAAGGACGGAATTCCGCGCGCGGATACTTCCGCGGAAAAGCTCGCAACGCTGAGGCCTGCGTTCGATCGCACGAGCGGGCAAGGCACGCTCACCGCGGGCAACTCCTCGCCGCTCACCGACGGCGCCGCGGCGATCTGGGTCGCGAACGACGCGGGGCTTGCGCGAGTGCCGGCGAACAGAGCGCGGGTGAAACTCGTCGACTGGGAGATCGCCGCGGTGGACATCTTCCACGAGGGCCTGCTCATGGCGCCGGCCTATGCGATCCCGCGCCTGCTCGGCCGCCACGGCCTCACGCTCGATGCGATCGACCTCTGGGAGATCCACGAGGCGTTCGCCGCGCAGGTGCTGTGCAACGTGGCCGCGCTCGAGAGCGAATCGTTCCTGCGCGAGAAGGCGAAGACGGAGGCCAGGCTCGGCAGGTTTCCGTGGGAGAAGTGGAATCCGAACGGCGGCAGCACCGCCATCGGACACCCCTTCGGCGCCACGGGCGCGCGCATCCTCTCGCAGGCCACGAAGGAGCTCGCGGCGATGGGGCCGGGCAAGCGCGCGATCGTCTCGATCTGCGCCGACGGCGGGCTGGGGACGGTCGCGCTGCTGGAATCGGCCTGAAGGCCCTAGGCCGGCGCGATCGCCTTTTGCGCGGCGCGAAGGTCTCGCGTGATCTTTCCCCAGCGCGGAATGTCCGCCTCGTGCGGATCGTCGCGCCAGGGCTCCTTCAACGCCGCGTCGTACCACTTCTTCATGGAATCGAGCGCGAGCAGGCGCTCGACGTAGGCCATCGAAGGGCCGGGCAGGGCGAGGCCGTAGCTCTGCACGCGGAACGCGACGGGGCAGAAGAACGCGTCGACCGCGCCGAACGACTTGCCGGCGAGGTACGGCCCGCCGAAGCGCTTGAATCCGTCGTCCCAGAGCTCGACGAGCCGCGCGAGGTCGGGCTTGATCGTATCGGCGCCCCTGGAATTCAACTCGATGCGCAGGCCGCAGAACATCGAGCACACCTCGCGGAGCATGCCGAACGAGCTGTGCATCTCGGCCGCGGCGCTGCGCGCCCAGGCGCGGGCCGTGTCGTCCCCGGGCCACACCCCGGGGCGCTTCTCGGCCACGTACTCGGCGATGGCGAGCGAGTCCCAGATTGTGCGATCGCCGTCCTGCAGGCACGGGACCTTGCCGGTGGGCGAGATGCCTTCGCTCTTCGCGCTGAAATTCGGCCCGAAGACGTGCAGCCGCTCGTGGAACGGGATCCCCAGCTCGGTGAGCAGCGCCCACGGCCGCAGGGACCATGACGAGTAGTGCTTGTTGCCGATGTGGAGGGTGTACATCCCGCCATCCTACGGCGGCGCGCGGCGCGGCGGCAATCGAGCATAACTAGCAAGCCATGTGAGCGCCGCTCAGGCTAGCCGTAGCTCGCGAGCAGCCGTGCGGCGTGGCGGATGCGCGATTCCGCGTCCCGCGGCCCGGACTCGGGGCGCGACTGGATCGCGCACGCGAGCACGTTGTAGAACGCCTTGTCCAGGGCGCTGCGGCTGGCCGAGATCTGCTGGGCGACGCCCTGGCAGTCCTCGCCCTTCTCGATCATGGCCTGGATGCCGCGCAGCTGCCCCTCGATGCGCTTCAGGCGGACGATCAGGTCGCGCTTGTGCTTCTCGTCGCGGATGGCGGGCATTTGATCTTCCTCAAGGTTGCGGCGGGTCGTTGCGCCAATATACCCCCGGGGGTATAATCCCGTCAACTGGAGAGCAGCGAAATGACAACCGAACGCATCGTCCGCATCTTTGCCGGCACCGTCGTCCTCGTGAGCCTCGCGCTGGGCGCGGCGGCGAGCCCCCTCTTCGTGCATCCCTATTGGCTGTGGCTCACCGCCTTCGTGGGGCTGAACCTTCTCCAGAGCGGCTTCACGCAGTTCTGCCCGCTCGAGATCGCGCTGCGCCGCATGGGCGTGAGGTCGGCGTGCGCGTGAACGCGTTCCGGCGGGCGGCGGGCGCAGCGTTCCTCGCCGCGCTTCTCGCCGCGTGCGGTGCATCGGCCCCGCCGGCGTCCACGGCGGCGCCTTCGTTGCGAACGGCGCAAGCCGAGCTTCGCGACGTGGAGCTCACCGTGTCCGCCGATGCGGTGGTGGAAGCGGTGCGCCAGTCCACCGTGTCCTCCCAGGTGTCGGGCCGCATCGTGGACATCCGCTTCGACGTGGGCGACCGCGTGAAGGCGGGCGACGTGATCGTGCGCATCGACGAGAGCGCCGCCACGCAGGCGCTGGAAGCGAGCGAGGCGCAGCTTCGCGCCGCGCAGGCGAACCTCGCCAACGCGCGCGCCCAGTACGACCGCTCGCGCGACCTCTTCGCGCAGAAATTCATCAGCGCCGCGGCGCTCGACAAGTCCGAAGCCGATTTCAAGGCGGCCGAGTCGCAGGTGCGGGCGATGCTGGCGGGAGCGGGCCAGGCGCGCACCGAGAAGGGCTTCGCCACCATCGTGGCGCCCTATGGCGGCGTGGTGTCCGCGCGCCACGTGCAGCTGGGCGAGATGGCCACGCCGGGCAAACCGCTCATGACGGGATTCGATCCCGCGTCGCTTCGGATCCTCGCGACGGTGCCGTCCTCGCGCATCCCCGAGATCAAGCCGTCCAACCGCGCATGGATCGAGGTGCCGATGACGGGCAAGTGGATCGAGGCGCGCGCCATCACAATCGTGCCCTCGGCCGATCCGCGCACGCAGTCGGGCCAGGTGCGGCTCGACCTGCCTTCCGACGTCTCCGGAATCTTTCCGGGCGTCTTCGCGCGCGCCCACTTCGTGGTGGGCCGCGAGCCTCGCCTCATGGTGCCGCGCGCCGCGCTCGTGCGCCGAAGCGAGCTCACGGCGGTGTACGTCGTGCCCGCGGTCGGCGCCCCGCAACTGCGGCAAGTGCGAGTCGGCACGGCCACCGACGAGACCGGCATCGAGATCCTCGCGGGGGTGCGCCCCGGCGAGAGGATCGCGCTCGATCCGGTGAAGGCCGGCATGGCCGCGCCCACCTAGCCTCCCATGGGCATCTCCGGGCGCATCGCGCGTTTCTTCCAGGACTCGCAGCTCACCCCGTTGCTGGCGCTCGTGGCGCTGCTCGCGGGTGTCTTCGCGGTGGCCGTCACGCCGCGCGAGGAAGAGCCGCAGATCGACGTCACGATGGCGAACGTCTTCATCCCGTTTCCCGGCGCCTCGGCCCACGACGTGGAATCGCTGATCGCCGTGCCCGCCGAGCAGGTCCTCTCGCAGATGCCGGGCGTGGAGCACGTGTTCACGGTCTCGCGCCCGGGCATGGCCGTCGCCACGGTGCAGTTCAAGGTGGGCGTGCCGCGAACCGAGGCCATCGTCCGCGTGCGCGACACCATCGCCGCGAATCGCGACTGGGCCTCTCCCGAGCTGGGAATCCTCGAGCCCATCATCAAGCCGCGCGGCATCGACGACGTCCCGGTGGTCGCCCTCACGCTGCACAGCCGCGACGATGCGAAGGGCGCCTACGAGCTCGAGCGCGTCGCGCACTCGATCGAGGTGGAACTGAAGCGCGTGCCCGGCACGCGCGAAGTGCAGACTCTCGGTGGCCCCGGGCGGACTGTCAGGGTGCTCCTCGACGCCGACCGCATGAACGCGAGCGGCGTCACCGCCATCGACGTGCGCAACGCGCTGGCGCTCTCCAACTCGGCGCTGCCTTCGGGCTCGCTCGTGCGCGGCAATCGCGAGGTGGTCGTCGAGACCGGCAACTACCTCGAGTCGGCCGCCGACGTGCGTTCCCTCGTCGTGGGCGCGGTCGATCGCCGCCCGGTGTACCTGGGCGACGTGGCCGAGGTCGTCGATGGCCCCGACGCGCCTTCGCACTACGAGTGGATCGGGGTCGGTCACGACGCGCACGAGGCACCCGCGGTCACGATCCAGGTCACGAAGAAGCCGGGCGCCAACGCCTCCAGCGTTTCGTCGGCCGTGATGCAGCGCGTGACGGAGCTTCGGGGCACGATCATCCCCGCCGACATGGAGGCGACGGTCACGCGCGACTACGGCGCCACGGCCAACGACAAGGCGATGAGCCTCATCAAGAAGCTCGTGTTCGCGACCGCCTCGGTCGTGGTGCTCGTGCTGGCCGCGCTGGGACGGCGCGAGGCCGTCATCGTCGGCGCCGCGGTGGTGCTCACGCTCTCGGCCACGCTCTTCGCCTCGTGGGCGTGGGGCTTCACGCTGAACCGCGTCTCGCTCTTCGCGCTCATCTTCTCCATCGGCATCCTCGTGGACGACGCGATCGTCGTGGTCGAGAACATCCACCGGCGAAGCGCACGCGAGGGCGGGGCCATGGCGTCGATCATTCCCGCGGCGGTGGACGAGGTGGGCGGGCCCACGATACTCGCCACGCTCACCGTCATCGCGGCGCTCGCGCCCATGGCGTTCGTGAGCGGGCTCATGGGCCCGTACATGAGCCCGATCCCGATCAACGCGAGCATGGGCATGCTGATCTCGCTCGCGATCGCGTTCACGGCGACACCCTGGCTCGCGCTTCGCCTGCTCGCATCCCACGCCACGGAGCACGCCTCGAAGCTCGATGCAGCGCTTGAGCGCGCGTTCACCACGCTGCTGCGCCCTTTCGTCGAAGGCCCCCGCGCGCCCAGGCTCCGCGCGAAGCTCGCCGCGGCGATCGCGGTGCTGCTCGTGGCCTCCGCGGGCCTCGCCGCCGTGAAGCTCGTGGTCCTCAAGATGCTGCCCTTCGACAACAAGAGCGAGCTCCAGGTGGTGGTGGACATGCCCGCGGGCACGCCCGTGGAAGCGACGGCCGCCACGCTGCACGACCTCGCAGCGGTGATCGCGCGCGTTCCGGAGGTCTCCGACTACGAGGCCTACGCGGGGCTCGCCTCTCCCATCAACTTCAACGGGCTCGTCCGCCAGTACGCGCTGCGCACGATGCCCGAGCAGGGCGATCTGCAGGTGAACCTCGTGGACAAGGCGCACCGCCACCGCTCGAGCCACGAGATCGCCAAGGCGTTGCGTGCGCCGCTGGAGGCCGCGGGACGCGCGTGGAATGCGCGCGTGAAGGTGGTCGAGGTGCCGCCCGGGCCGCCCGTGCTCTCGCCCATCGTGGCCGAGGTCTATGGCCCGGACGAGGCAGGACGCATCCGCGTGGCGAAGCGGGTGCGCGACGTGCTCGCATCGACCCCGGGCGTGGTCGAGGTGGACGATTCCGTGGACGACGCGGCGCCGCGCGCCTCGCTCAAGGTGGACCAGGCCAAGGCCGCGCTCGCGGGGCTCACCCGCCGCGACGTCGTGGACACGATGCGCATGGGGCTTGCGGGCACGGACGTGACGCCGCTGCACGATGGAACGTCGAAGTACGAGGTGCCGGTGCGCGTGTCGCTCGCGCCCGAGCGGCGCGGAGACCTGGCCGAGATGCTCAAGCTCACGCTGCGATCGCCCGACGGATCGCTCACGCCGCTGTCGGAATTGGTGCGCGTGGTGCACGACGAGCGCGACCGCACGATCTACCACAAGGACCTGCTGCCGGTTGTGTACGTCATCGCCGACGAGGCGGGCCGCCTCGATAGCCCGCTCTATGGGCTCTTTGCCGCGCGAGGCGAGCTCGCGGGCCGCGCGCTCGACGAGGGCGGCACTCTCGGCGAATATTTCGTGAGGCAGCCGTCGGACCCGTACCGGCAGTACGCGATCAAGTGGGACGGCGAGTGGCAGGTGACCTACGAGACGTTCCGCGACATGGGCCTCGCCTACGCGGTGGGCCTGGTGCTGATCTATCTCCTCGTGGTGGCGCAGTTCCGCTCGTACGTCGTTCCGCTCGTGATCATGGCGCCCATCCCGCTCACGCTGATCGGCGTGATGCCCGGGCACGCGCTGCTGGGCGCCAACTTCACGGCGACCTCGATGATCGGGATGATCGCGCTCGCCGGCATCATCGTGCGCAACTCCATCCTGCTCGTGGACTTCGTGAACCAGCGCCTCGCCGAAGGCGTGGCGCTCGAAGACGCCGTGGTGCAGTCGGCCGCGGCGCGCGCCAAGCCCATCGCGCTCACCGCGCTCGCCGCGATGATGGGCGCGGGCTTCATCCTCACCGACCCCATCTTCAACGGCCTCGCGATCTCGCTCGTCTTCGGCATCCTCGTCTCCACGCTCCTCACGCTGGTGGTGATCCCTGTGCTCTACTATCGGATTCGCAGGGGATCGCCATGAACGACCGACTCATTCGCGGCGCGGCTTTCATGTGGCTTGCGGCCGTGGGCGCGGCGCTTCCTGCCGCCGCGGAAGTGACGCGCCTCGAGCTCACGGGCACGAAGCCCTACGGCAAGTTCCTCGCGGGCGACTACGTGATCTCCGAAGGCTGGGTGCGCGGCGAGCTCGCGAGGAACGAAGCGATCCCCGGCATCGACAAGGTCGCGCCGAATGCGCGCGGCCGCGTGGACTACTCGGCTCGCATCGTCCTCATCCGCCCCGCGGACATGAGCAAGGCCAACGGCACGCTGCTCGTGGACGTTCCCAATCGCGGCAACGCGTACGCCGAGGCGCTCTACAACTCGCCGCGCGATGGTCCCTATCAGTCGGGAACGTTCGAGCAGGGCACGGGCTTCCTGCAGGACCACGGCTTCACGGTGGCCGAGGTTTACTGGGAGATGGGCAAGGGCGCCGAGCTTCCGGCGTTCATCGACGCCGACGGAAAGACCAGGCGTTACGTCGAAGGCGCGGGCTTTGCGATCATGCGCGATGCGGCGTTGTTCCTCGCCCATGCGAACGGGGACTCCACCGGCGCGGCGAATCCGCTCGCGGGATGGGTGAAGCGCGTGCTCGCGAGCGGCAAGTCGCAGAGCGGCAGGTTCCTCAAGTCGTTCCTGCTGAACGGCTTCAACATGGCGAACGGCCAGCGGGTCTTCGACGGCATGCAGATCTTCGTCTCGGGATCCGGGCTGCTCCCGATCCTTCAGACGGGAGCCGGCCCCGAGTCCAGCGCCAACGGCATCCCCACGTTCGACGAGCCCGACATGCGCGGCGTGAACGAGGAGCCCCTGGCGCTCGCGGACCTGCTGGGCAAGGTCACGGCGCGCGGCGAAGCGCTGCCGAAGATGATGTTCCAGAACTCGATGACGGATTTCTACGCGATCCGCACGTCGCTGTCGCGTACCGGCGCCTCCGGCACCGTCGAGCATCCGATGCCCGATAGCGTGCGCATCTACGACATGGCGGGCACCTCGCACGTGGTCGTGCCACGCAATCCCGCGTGCACGCTTCCGCCCAATCCGCTCGACTGGGCGCCCGTGTCGCGCGCGCTGTTGCTGCGGCTCGATGAATGGGTGGCGTCCGGCCGCGAGCCGCCCGAATCGAAGATGATGCCGCTCGAGCCTGCGCCATCGTTGAGCGCGGCGCTTCCCGCGCCTGCGCACCTGCCGCGCGCCGTGATCCAGATCCCGCGCCGCGACGCCGACGGCAACGCGATCGGCGGCGTGCGCCTGCCGGATCTCGCGGCGCCGCTCGGGACGTACCTCGGGTTGAACGAGCCGCGCTCGCGCGGCTGCATGCTGATCGGCGCGTACCTGCCCTTCGCGTATTCGAAGGCGGGGCGCGAAGGCTCGGGCGATCCGCGCCTGTCGCTCACCGAGCGCTACGCGAATCGCGACGCTTACGTCGAGCGCGTTCGCGGGGCGGCGCGCCTGCTGCAGGGCGAGGGCTTCCTGTTGCCCGAGGACGCCGCGATAATCATCCAGGCGGCCGCGTCCAGCAAGGCGTTCGCGACGAGCGGAGGCGGGTTGGACCGGCGCTAGGGCTTGCCTGCAAGGTAGCGACGCTGCGAAGACAGCATGTCGCCGCCCTGCAACACATTGCCACGATCTGAATTGGGCCGCGGCGGGAACTTGCGCCGCGCGATGAGGTTCGAATCATGATCGCGAGCCGTGCCGCGGCTTGCGAGCCTTCCGCAACTCTCCCGGTTCTCGCCATGAAATTCCAGCTCAACGTAAACGCCAGGATCGTCGAGGTCGACGTCGATCCCGACCTGCCGCTCCTGTGGGCCCTGCGCGGCCACCTCCACCTTTCCGACACGGCCTATGGCTGCGCCCAGGGCCTGTGCGACGCTTGCACCGTGCGCATCGACGGCATGCCGGTGCGCTCCTGCATCACTCCGGTGTGCACCGTGGGCTCGGCGCGCATCACCACCGCCGCGGCTGTCCCGCTCGGCGCTACGCGGGCGGCTCGACCGCATAGAGCACCACCTTGAACCCCATCGACTTCATGTCGGGCGGAAGCGCATAGGGGATCTCGCGCAGCCACGACGGCAGCGAGGTCCCCGCAAGCACCCGCCCTCCGAAGCTCGCCTGGAACTGCTGCACCGTGGCGCCGGGATGCATCAGCGCGTAGTACTGCGTGATGAACTCCTCGCCGCGTATGAGCGCAATGTGCGTGACGCCATGGGCGCGCAGCAAGCGCGCCGCTTCGGCATCGCTCCCGGCCGACCAGATCGCTGCTGTCGCCTCGAGGCCCGCCTCGTTCTCCCAGTAGAGCGTGCCCAGCGTCCTGAAGCGCCCGTAGTAGCCCGTGGTCGTGGACGTATCGGGGCTCGACAGGAGCACGATGTCGCCGGCCGGCTGCGAGGCGCGGATCGCGGCGGCAATGTCGCGCGTGAGCACCACTTCGGCGTCGCGCAGGTTCACGCGCCTTGCGGCCACGGAGTTCGCGGCCGACGTGTAGTTCAGGATTCCGCCGGGCAGGTAAAGGACGGCCGCGAAGGCGCCGGCCACGGCCCAGCGCATGGCCGCGGTGCGCCGCGAGGTCCAGCACGCGATCAGCGTCATCGCGAGCACCACTTCGCCCGCGCTCGCGTTCAGGTCCCATCGCGCCTGCCACCACGCCATGGCGAGCAGGGCCGCCCCGGCGATGGTGGTGGATACCAGCGCCATCGGGCTCGCGCGGCGCAGGGCCGCGATTGTCGCGATCGCCCCGGCAAGAGGCAGGGCATCGACGATCACGACCCGGAACATCATCGCCGCGTCGAGTTCCGGAAGCCGCCGCCACAAGGGCCAGAACTCGCCGATGAAATCGCCGTGCAGGTGCGCGAGGAACGGATCGGCGATCGACAGCACCCGCGTGCCGAAGATCGCGATCACGAGCGGCGCGCAGCCCACGGCAATCGCGGGCCACAACAGATCGCGCGGCTTTGCCCACCGTCGCCCGGAAGGGCGCAGCCATCGCTCGCCCAGCCGCGCCACGAGCTCGCCGCCGCCCCACCAGGCGGCCGAATACAAGGGATGGTTCACCTCGAGGCGCCAGCCGAGGTGCTGCGGAAAATACTCGAGCAGGTAGAACGCGAAGCTTGCCGCGGCGCCGATTCGTCCCCAGAGGATCCACGCGCCCGGATCGAACGATTCGCCGCGCTCGAGCGCCGAACGGCCGAGGAACATCGTGGCCGCGAGGCCCGCGACTCCGGTGAACGCGATCGCGGGAATCACCGACGCGGCGCTCACCCACATCCCGAGCGCGCCGCTCGCTGCCGAAAGGATCGCGCCCGATCGAACCGCCTCGCGCGAAGATGGAACGAGTCCCGGCGCCGTGTCGTCGCCGGCGCGCCACCAGCCCGCGCCCATCACCGCGGCGCCGAGCACGATGCCCAGCACCGACACCGTGAGCAGCCCGTGATGGTCGCAGTAGCTCGGGAAGAATCCCTCGCGCAAGCGCTCGTGCAGCACCATCGCCGCGGCGATGTACAGGCCCGCGAGCAGTCCGGCCCGCCGCGAGGTCCACGTGGAGACGAGCACGACGAGCACGAGCAGCGTGATGGGCCCGAGCCAGATCGTGGACTTCTCCACCGCGCCTTCGATGGGCCCGCCGTTCACCGCCTGGTAGAGCTTGCCCGCGCCCGCGATGGCCCACGCCCACGCCGAGTTCCAATGGACGTCGCGGCCCTCGGGGGCGTTATCGACGTCCGTGTGGCGAAGGCGGAGTGAGTCTCCCTCGAGCAGCGCAAGCGCGTGGCGCACCCACATGTGCGCGTCGGTCGCGAACGCGGGATAGGCCTGCTTGAGCGGCGTGGGCGACTCGACGGCCCCGCGAAGCCCCAGCCGGCCCGCGAGATCGAGATAGTCGCGCACGGCAAGGGCGTGCGAGAAGAGGATCAGCGCTGCGACGAGCCACGCGGCAGCCAACGCGACGCGCCGCACCGCGGCGCTTTCGTGGCTCAGGCGCACCTAGAGCCGCGCGATTGCGTCCCCGAGGGTGCGCTCCACGCGCCGGGGTCCGTCGACGGAAACGCCCAGGTCGCGGATGAGGCCGTCCTTCAGCCCGTAGACCCAGCCGTGCACCGTGAGGTCCTGGCCGCGCTCCCACGCATCGAGCACGATGGAGGTCTGGCAGACGTTGCCCACCTGCTCGATCACGTTGATCTCGCAGAGCCTGTCGATCTTCGCGGAGAGCTGCTTCAGCGACGCGACGGAATCGGCGTGCTTGGCGTGCACGTCCTGGATGTGCCTCAGCCAGTTGTCGATGAGCCCGAGGCGCTTCTTCTGCAGCGCCGCGCGCACGCCGCCGCAGCCGTAGTGGCCCACGACGATGATGTGGTGCACCTTGAGCACGTCCACCGCGAACTGCATCACCGAGAGGCAATTCAGGTCCGTGTGCACCACCATGTTGGCGATGTTGCGATGCACGAACATCTCGCCGGGCAGAAGCCCCACGATCTCGTTGGCGGGCACGCGGCTGTCGGCGCAGCCGATCCAGAGGTAGTCGGGGGCCTGGAGGCGCGAGAGCTTGCGGAAGAAGTCAGGGTCCCGCGCGGTGATGCGGTCCGCCCAGTTGCGGTTCTTCTCGAAGAGCCTTCGCAGCTTGGTCATGGCCCGATTCTACCGGGCGTTTCGTCGACGGCACCGGCGACCGCGGTGAGGATCGCCTGCAGGACAGCCGCCGGCGGCGGCGGGCAGCCGGGCACCACCACGTCGACCGGGATCACGTTCGCGACGCCGCCGCAGGTGGCGTAGCTTCGGCCGAATATCCCGCCGTCGCGGCCGCAGTCGCCCACGGCGACCACGAGCTTCGGATCGGGCATCGCCTCGTACGCAATGCGCAGCGCCTGCTCCATGTTTCGCGATACCGGCCCCGTCACGAGCAGCATGTCGGCGTGCCGGGGGCTCGCCGCGAACTTGATGCCCATTCCCTCGAGGTTGTAGTAGGGATTGTTGAGCGCATTGAGCTCGAGCTCGCACCCGTTGCACGATCCCGCGTCCACCTGCCGGATGACGAGCGCCCGCCCGAGGATCCTCAGGATGCGGTCCTGGATCGTCGCCGCGCGCGCGCGCCAATCCTCGTTCGGGCCGGGCGGCGCCTCGCTCACCACGCCCGTCCTCATGATCTTCAGCAGGATCGGAATCATCAGCCATCCACCCCGGAATAGCTCAGGTTGAAGCTCTTGTTGATGAGCGGGAAGTCGGGAACGATGTTGCCGATCACCGCGTGCTCGAGGACGGGCCAGTTGTGCCACGAGGGATCTTGCGCGTGGCAGCGCCGGATGCGTTCGCCCGCGCCCGCCTCCAGGACCACGAGCACGGGACCTCGCCAGCCTTCGATCCATCCGACGCCCAACGCACCGTCGCGCGCCCGGGGCAGCGCGACGCGCACATCGCCCGCGGGCATGCCTTCGAGGATCGCGGTGAGGAGCCGCATCGATTCGCCGATTTCGTCGAAGCGCGCGTTCACCCGTGCGGCGACGTCTCCGGCCTGGTGCACGACCTTCCTCACCTTCAGGGCATCGTAGGGCGGGGCGGGATGGTCGGCGCGCAGGTCGTGCGCCTGGCCGCTCGCCCGGCCGGCCAGGCCCGTGAGGCCGAGCTCATGCGCGAGCGAAGGCGAAACGCGCCCCGCGGTGAGGAACCGGTCCTGCAGTCCCGAATGCTCGTCGAAGATGCCGCGGAGCGTGTTCACTTCCCGCAGCACCTCGTGCGCCTGCCGCGCGAGCTCCTCCAGGCGCGCGGGGCCGGGATCGACCTCGACTCCGCCCGGGACGACGCGGTCCATCATGAAGCGGTGCCCGAACGCCGCCTCGTTCACGCGCAGCCAATCCTCCTTGAGCCGCATGAACTGCGCCAGCGCGAAGCCGAAGCCGCCGTCGTTGCCGAGCGCTCCGAGATCGCCGAGATGGTTGGCCACGCGCTCGCGCTCGAGCATCAGCGCGCGCAGCCAGAGCGCGCGGGGCGGAGGCCGGACCACGAGCACGGCTTCGGCCGCTTGCGCGTAGGCCCACGCGTAGGCGACCGTCGAATCGCCCGAGACGCGCCCGGCGAGGCGGTAGCCGTCTCCCACGGCGAAGTCCTCGAAGCGCCTCTCGATTCCCTTGTGCACGTACCCGAGGTGCGCCTCGAGGCGCAGCACCTTCTCGCCCACCACGGAGAAGCGGAAATGGCCGGGCTCGATGATTCCCGCGTGGATCGGACCCACGGCGATCTCGTGCACGCCGTCGCCCTCGACGCGCACGAAGGCATAGTCATCCGGCGTGGATTCGGGGGGCGTCGTCCGGCCGAAGTCGCGCCGCATCGGAAATTCGCCGTCGCGCCAGGCGCCATGCCGCAGCCAGGGGCGCGAATCGACATCGACGCCCTCGGGTACGAGACCCAGCAGGTCACGCGCCGCGCGCTGCATGCGGTTGGCCGCGGGGAACACGCCGGACAGATCGGGATAGACGGGATTCGCGGCCGCGACGGGAAGCTCGACCATGCACAACCCCTGCTCTGTCGCATAGGCCGCGAAGATCGAAAGCATTGCGTCGCGATCGCGGCGGTCGGCTCCCCACACGGCGACGAGGCGGCACCCGGATCGGCGCGCAAGCACGGCAGCCTCGCTCCATGCAGCCGCGTTCACGCGCGCGATGCTGGCCGGGACCGCGCCGGGCAGCGCTTCGGTCGCCTGCGGCATGCCCGGGATGCGCATGTCAGCCGAGCAGCTTCGCGGCCTGCTGGTACCAGGCCGCGAGGTAGGGTGGAATGTACAGGCCCAGCATCAGGGCAAGACCCATGTGGATGAAGACCGGCATCAACGCGGGCTGGTGCCTGAAGGGCTTCACCGCCGTGTCGCCGAACACCATCGGCTGCACGCGCCCGAAGATCGCCGCGAACGCCACGCCGAGGGCGAGGAGCAGCACGGGCGTGGCCCAGGCGTGCTCGCGCATCGCGGTGGTGAGGATCAGGAACTCGCTTGCGAACACTCCGAAGGGAGGCATCCCGAGGATGGCGAAGGTGCCGATCATCAGGCCCCAGCCCACCGTGGGGCTCACCTTCAGCAGCCCGCGGATGTCCTCCATCACCTGCGTGCCCGCGTTCTGCGTCGCGTGGCCCACGGCGAAGAAGATGCCGCTCTTCACCAGCGAGTGCACGGTCATGTGGAGCAGGCCGGCGAAGTTGGCGATCGGCCCGCCCATGCCGAACGCGAAGGTGATGAGGCCCATGTGCTCGATGGAGGAATACGCGAACATGCGCTTGATGTCGCGCTGGCGCGAGAGGAAGAAGGCCGCGACCACGACCGAGGTGAGGCCGAAGCCCATCAGCAGGTTGCCGGCGAAGCGCGTCTCCAGCGCGCCGTCGGCGAGCACCTTGCATCGCACCGCCGCGTAGAGCGCCACGTTGAGCAGCAGCCCGGAGAGCACCGCGGAAATCGGCGTGGGACCTTCCGCGTGGGCATCGGGCAGCCAGTTGTGCAGGGGCACCAGTCCCACCTTCGTTCCGTATCCCACCAGGAGGAAGACGAACGCGAGCGACATGATCGCGGGCTCGAGCTGCCCTTTCACGAGGTTCAGGTGGGTCCAGAGAAGCGCGTTGCCCTCGGCGCCGAGCACGCGCTCGGCGGCGAAGTACAGCAGGATGGTGCCGAAGAGCGCCTGCGCGATGCCCACGCCGCAAAGGATGAAGTATTTCCACGCGGCCTCCAGGCTCACGGCGGTGCGGTACACCGACACCAGGAGCACGGTGGCGAGGGTGGCGGCCTCCATCGCGACCCAGAGGATGCCCATGTTGTTGGTCGTCAGCGCGAGCAGCATGGTGAACATGAACACCTGGTACATGCTGTGGTAGAGGCGCAGCCGTCCGGCGGTCATCCGCCCGTGGTCGCGCTCGGTGCGCATGTAGGGACGGGAAAAGAGCGATGTCGTGAATCCCACGAACGCTGTGAGCGTGACGAGGAACACGTTCAGCTGATCGACGAAGAACTGCTCGAAGACGCCCATCACCGGGCCCGTGGACACGACGCCGGCGGTGAGCCATGCGGCCGCGCAGAGCGTGGCGAAGCTGAACCCGCAGTTGATCCCGGGCGCGCTGTCGCGCTCGCCGAGGACCCAGAGGCAGAAGCCGCCGGCGAGCGGGATGGCGAGCAGGATCGCGAGCGTTTCCACCTATTCGTCCCTCAGCTTCTCGAGGTGATGGATGTCGAGCGAGTCGAACTGCTCGCGGATCTGGAACAGGAAGACCCCCAGGATCACCATGCCCACCAGGACGTCGAGGGCGATCCCCAGCTCGACCACCATCGGCATGCCGTACGTGGCGCTGGTGGCCGCGAAGAAGAGCCCGTTCTCCATCGACAGGAACCCGATCACCTGCGGCACCGCCTTGGAGCGCGTGATCATCATGAGGAACGACATCAGGACGCAGGCAAGGGCGATGCCGAGCGTGCCGCGCGCGATGGACTTCGAGAACTCCGAGATCGGCAAGGCGAGGTTGAAGGCGAACACCACGAGCCCGATCCCGATCAGCATCATCGTGGGGATGTTGATGAGCGTCTCGATGTCCCACTTCACGTTGAGGCGCCGTATGAGGCGGTGCAGGATATACGGCAGCGCGGCCACCTTCAGCACGAACGTGATGCCGGCCGAATAGTAGAGGTGGTCCTGGCCGGTCACGTAGGCGACTGTCACGGTCGAGCCCACGAGCGCCAGGCCCTGGAGGGCGAACAGGTTGATCAGGGTGACGATGCGCCGCTGCGCCAGCATGGCGAAAGCGAGCAGCAGCAGGCCGCTCGCGAAGAGGTTGACCAGCTGTCCGCCCAGGGAATTCACGATCAGGCGCCCAGCAGGAGGTGGACCAGCAGGGCGAGCACGCCCAGCAGGAACGCGGTGGCGAGGAACTCCGGCACGCGGAAGATGCGCATCTTCGCGAGGATCGTCTCGATCAGCGCGAGGCAGAAGCCGCCCACGGCGAGCTTGCCCACGAGGACCGGCAGGGCCCACAGCAGGGGCGCGCGGTCGTTGGCTTCCGCGATCCCCCAGGGGAAGAAGAGCGCGATGCCCGCGCACGAGTAGGCGAACAGCTTCATCGCCGCGGCCCACTCGAGCAATGCCAGGTGGCGCCCCGAATACTCGAGCACGAGCGCCTCGTGGATCATCGTGAGCTCGAGGTGGGTGGCGGGATTGTCCACGGGGATGCGGGCGTTCTCCGCGAGCGACACCATCGTGAACGCGAGGCCCGCGAAGGCGAGGCTCGGCAGGATCGAGAACTCCCGGTGCGCGAGCGTCGTGACGATTGTCGCGAGCGAGGTGGAGCTCGAGATGAGCGACGTGGTGAAGAGCACCATCAGGAACGCGGGCTCGGCGAGGAACCCGACCAGCATCTCGCGCCGCGCGCCCATGGTGCCGAACGCGGTGCCGACGTCCATGGCCGCGAGCGAGATGAAAAGGCGGGCCAGGGCGAAGAGGCCCACCAGGGCGATCGCGTCGGCGGCCGGCGCCAGCGGCAGGTTGGTGGACAGGGTCGGGATGATCATCGAGGCGAGCAGCATGCAGCTGAACACGACGTAGGGCGCGAGCCGATACATCGCCGTCGCGCCATGGGCGACGACCGACTCCTTCCAGAAGAGCTTGTGCAGCGTGCGGAACGGCAGCAGCAAGGGCGGCGCCGAGCGGTTCTGCAGCCACGCCCGGCACTGGTTGACCCATCCCACCAGCAGCGGGCCCAGCATCAGCGCGGCCACCATGGCCGCGAGCTGCGCGAGGATTCCTTCGAAGTTCATGCCTGCGTCAGGAAGAGGAGCGCGACCAGCGTGACGAAGCTGTACAGCAGGTAGATCGAGATGCGCCCGCGTTGCAGCCCGCCGACCAGGCGCGATGCCGATTCGATGGCGGCCGCGATCCTGAGGTATACCCAGGCCCACTGCGGATCCTCGACCACGACCCGGTAGCGCGGATTGCGGTCGAACGGCGTGGGAAGCTCGCGGTGCATGCGATAGAACGGCTCGAAGATCTGCCGGATCGGCTGGCCGAATCCTTCCGCCGTGTCCTGCATGCGCACCGTGGGCTCGGCCGTGAAGCCGCAGGCCCACGCCGGCGCGCGGCGCAGGCGCCCGTGGTACAGCCGGCGCACGAAGATGATCGCGAAGAGCACGAGCGCGAGCGTGGCGAGGAGCAGCAGCAGCGGGCTGTACGAGGCGCGTTGCGCGGACACGGGCGCGAGCAGCAGCCAGTCGCCGATGTGGCCGCTTTGAGCGAGCCCGCGTCCCACGAGCTGGTAGGGAATCGGATCGATGATGCCGATGACGGCGACGGGAAACAGGCCCAGCAGCACGCAGACCACCGTGAGCCAGATGAGGCCGAGGCGTTCGAGGGCGCCGGCGTCGCGCGCTTCGGACAGGCGCTCTTCGCGCGGGCGCCCGAGGAAGATCACGCCGAAGAACTTGACCATCACGTAGCCCGCGAGCGCCGCGACGAGCGCCACGCCGGCGGCGAACAGGGGCACCAGCATCTTCAGGTACGGGTTCGGGAGGCCGCCGGTGAAGAGGAAGCCCTGCAGCAGCAGCCACTCGGAGACGAAGCCGTTCGAGGGCGGCAGCCCCGCGCTCGCGATCACGCCGACCAGCGTCGTGCCCGCCACCCACGGCATGTAGCGCATCAGCCCGCCCAGCTTTCCGAGGCTGCGTTCGTGCGTGGCGTGCAGCACCGATCCGGTGCCGAGGAAGAGCAGGCTCTTGAACATCGCGTGATTGAGGCAGTGGTACAGCATGGCGGTCAACGCGAGGGCCGCGAGCGACGGCATCCGATAGGCGGCGAACACCATCGCGAGCCCCATGCCCATGACGATGAGGCCGATGTTCTCGATCGAGGAGTAGGCGAGCAGGCGCTTCATGTCGACCTGGGCTGCGGCGAACACCACGCCGAAGAGGGCCGTCGCGAGGCCCAGCACGAGCGCCACGACGCCCCACCACCACAGCGGCGTTCCGGACAGGTCGAACGCGACGCGCAGCATCCCGTAGATCGCGGTCTTCAGCATGACCCCGCTCATGAGCGCCGAGACCGGGGAGGGCGCGGCCGGATGCGCCTCGGGAAGCCAGATGTGCAGCGGCAGCACGCCCGCCTTCGCGCCGAACCCGAAGAGGGCCAGCATGAATGCGCACGAGGCCCAGAAGGGCGACAGGTGCTGGGCGCGCATGTTGGCGAACGTGTAGTCGCCGGTATTGGCCTGCAGCACGCCGAAGCACAGCAGGATGGCGATCGCGCCGATGTGCGCGACGAGGAGATAGAGGTAGCCCGCCCGCTGGATCTCGGGGATGCGGTGGTTGGTCGTCACCAGGAAGAACGACGAGAGCGCCATCATCTCCCAGCTCACCATGAAGGCGTAGGCGTCGTCGGCCAGGAGCACCATCACCATCGCGGCGAGGAAGAGCTGGTACTGGAGGCAGATCAGGCCGGGCGGCGTGCCTTCGCCGACGCGGAAATAGCCGCTCGCGAAGATCGAGATCCCCGCGCTCGCCACGCCCAGCAGCACGAGGAAGAACGACGAGAGCGCGTCCAGCCGCAGGTGGAAGGGAAGGTCCGGAAGGCCGATCGCGAGAACCGCGACCTCTGCGGGCGAAGCCAACGCGCCGAGGGCGAGGGCCGCGAGCGTCACGCTCAGCGCAGCCGACAGGGGGAAGAGGATGCGCGCGACGATCCTGAAGTTGCGCAGGGCGGCGATGCCCGCGAGGCCGACACACAACCAGGCCGTGACGACGACGAGGATTCCGTCGATCGCAATCACGGGCGAACCGTTCACACGGTTTCTACGGTGGAATTGAGGTAGTAGCCGGCGCCGCGCTCGGTGCGGATCAGCTGGGGCGCGTTCGGGGACTCCTCCACCTTGCGGCGAAGGCGCAGGATCTGCACGTCGATGGAGCGGTCGTAGATGTCGTCGTGCAGGCGGCTCGATTCCAGCAGCTGGTCGCGCGTGAGGATGCGCCCCGGAGCGCGCAGGAACGCCACCAGCAGCGCGTACTCGCTGTTGGTGAGCTCGACGTTGCGCCCATCGGGGGCCTTGAGCTTCCTCGTGCCCGTGTTGAGCTCCCAGCCGGCGAACTTGTATGCGCGCACCGTCTCGCCGCGGCGCGTGGCGCGCTTGCCCTCGGTGCGGCGCAGCACCGCCTTGATCCGCGCGAGGAGCTCGCGCTGGCTGAAGGGCTTGGTGACGTAGTCGTCGGCGCCGAGCTCGAGGCCCATGATGCGGTCGGCCTCTTCCTTGCGCCCGGTGAGGATGATGATGGGCAGGTCCAGCGACTCGCGCAGCCTGCGCGCGATGGCGAGGCCGTCCTCGTCCGGGAGCTTCAGGTCGAGGATCACCAGGTCCACGATTTCCACGGACAGGACCTTGTCCATGTCCGCGCCGGTTTCCGCGAGCGAGACCTTGAAGTCGTGCTCCGTGAGGTACTCGCGGATGAGATCCCGGATGGCTACATCGTCATCGACAACGAGGATATGGGCTTCCACGGCGCGGTCGCAAAGTAGGGTGCCGGGGACATTTTACGCTGTTAGCCCGTAGAATCCGAGGCGGGAGCCCGATGAGCGCAGAAACACCCTCGATACCGGCGGTTGCGGCGGCCAGCTCGGCCCGGAGCACGCTCGCCCTCATCACGTTCGGCGTCGTGTACTACGTGCTCGCCGCCTACGCGGTGAGCCTGCCGTTCGAGGCTCGTTTCCCGCTGGCGATCTGGCCCGCCCACGGGCTCGCGCTCGGCATGTTCCTCGTCTCGCCGATGCGCCGCTGGGCCGCGTTCGTCGCACTCGCGGCCCTGGCCACCCTCGCGGTGGGACTCGACATGCACGCGGGATGGCAGAGCACCGCCGAGGGTGTCGGCGTGAGCGTGGCGCTTCCGCTCGTGGTGGCGCTGGGGCTGCAGCGCCTCGCCGGGCCGCACGTGCAGATCGGCACCGTGAAGGGCGTGGCTTCGTTCCTCGTGGGCATGGCCCCGCTCGTGGCGGGCCTTTCCATCCTGGCCGCGGGAATCGTGTACCTCGAGCGCGGCGGCTCGATGCGCGAGCAATGGGCGGTGACCTTCGCCTCCACGATGCTCGCGTTGCTGGTGACGGCGCCCACCGTGATCGCGTGGAGCCGGCAGGGAATCGGCGAAGCGCTCGAGCTCACGCGCGCCAAGCTTCCCGAGCTCGTCGTGCTCTACGTGGGCCTCATCGTCGCGGCCTACTACGTGTTCGGCTCGCGCCCCGACTCGGCGGGCTACCTGCCGCAGCTGATCTATCTCTGCGCGCCGTTCCTCATCTGGGCCGCGCTTCGCTTCGGCATGCGCACCACGACGCTGGCGCTCGCGCTGTTCGCGCTCATCTGCTATTGGCAGACCTCGCACGGCTTCGGGCCCTTCGCCAACGAAGGCTTCACCGATGCGCGCGAGACGCTGCACCTGCAGAGCTATCTCGCCACGATCGTGGTGACCACGCTCTTCTCGGCCGCGCTCGTGGTGGAGCGCGAGGACGCGGTGCGCGAGACCGAGGCCTGGCGCATGCGCCACGAGGCGGTGATCCGCGCGAGCAGCAACCTGCTATATGAATTGAACCCCTACGACGGAAGCGTCCTCTGGGACGGCGACACGCGCTCGGTGCTGGGATTGACGCCCGATCGCATCTCCACCGGCCGCATGTGGATGGAGCGCGTGCATCCGGACGACCGCATCCGCCTGAAGGGGCTGCGGCGCATGCTGATGTCGGGCGAGATCCCGCACATCGCCATCGAGTACCGGTTCCGCAAGGACGACGGCGAATACACGATGCTGGGCGTGAACGCCTATCGCATCGGAGACCCTGCGGGCGACAATCCCGCCGCGCGCCGCATCATCGGCTTCGTGAAGGACGTGTCGGAGAAGGTGCGCGCCGAGGAAGAGCGCGTGCGCCTCGAGGCGCAGTTGAAGCAGGCCGAGAAGATGCAGGCCGTGGGCCAGCTCGCGGGCGGAATCGCGCACGACTTCAACAACATCCTGGGCGCGATCCTGGGATACGGCGAGCTCGCGCAGCGCCGCGCCGAGAGCGACCCCGACATGAAGCGCTACATCGACACCATCATGGGGGCGGGCAATCGCGCCAAGTCGCTGGTCACGCAGATCCTCTCGTACAGCCGCGCCGAAGGCACCGAGCGCATCCCGGTGATCGTGGGGCCCATCGCGCAGGAAGTCTGCGACCTCGTGCGCGGTTCCACCCCGGCGCACATCGAGGTGATCTTCGGAGGCGCGCCCGACGACGTGATCGTGATGGGCGATCCCACGCGGCTGCACCAGCTGCTCATGAACCTGTGCACCAACGCGGTCCAGGCCATGGGCGAGGGCGGCAAGCTCGAGATCGCCGTGACCACGGAAATGCTCGACCGGCCGCTCAAGGTGCGAAGCGGCGAGGTTCCGCCGGGAGAATACGTGCGCATCGCGGTGAGCGACACGGGCCACGGCATCGCGCCCGAGGTGATCGACCGCATCTTCGAGCCCTTCTTCACGACCAAGCCCGCGGGGCGCGGGACGGGGCTGGGACTGGCGCTCGTGCATTCGGTGGTGAGCGAGCACAAGGCCTTCATCGAGGTGTCGAGCGAGCTGGGCCGCGGCACCACGTTCACCGTGTGGATCCCGCGCGTGCAGCCCACCGAGGGCCTGATCGAGGAAGCGCCGGAGCCGAGCGCGGGCCGGGGCCAGGTGATCCTCGCCGTCGACGACGAGGTGGACGTGCTCCACGCGCTGGAGGAGATGCTCGCGCAGCTGGGCTACGAGCCCGTGGGCTTCAACGACAGCCGCGAGGCGCTCGCCGCGGCGCGCGCCAATCCGCGCCGCTTCGACGCCGTCGTGAGCGACGAGGTGATGCCGGAGCTGATCGGCACGCAGCTGGCCATCGAGCTGCGAAAGGTGAATCCCACGCTGCCCATCGTGATCGCGAGCGGCTACGGGGGCGCGGGCTTCGAGGCGCGGGCCCTGCAGGCGGGCGTGAACCGCGTGCTGCGCAAACCCTATCGCATGACGGAGATCGCCGAGACCCTCTCGGGATTCTTCTCGAAGCCTTCCTGAAGGAAGGTTGGCCGGCGCCCGCCTACAAACGAAACTTTGGGCGCCGCCGATGTAACCCCCCAGTAATCCCCGGACAGCAAAGTGGGTCCACGAGCCGGCGCGAGTCCGGCGGATATCAGGACTGTTCATGGCGCGCGGGGCTGACGACACCTATTCGGCATTCTCATTGGCGACCGCCGCCGAGGAGATCCTGCGCGCGAGCCCCGGCGCGTCCGTCGAGTGGCAGGGTGCCAGCCTCACCACGCATTTCCAGCCGCTGTTTTCCGTGAAGCGCCGCCAGTGCTCGGGCTTCGAGGCCCTGGTGCGCGCCGTGGACGACGAGGGCGCGCTGGCCTGGGAGCAGCTGCACGAGCGCACCGACAAGGTGGCGCGCGTGCTCCTCGACTGGACCTGCCGGGCGATGCACCTTCGCAACTACGCGCGCGTCGATCCGGGCGACCTCACCCTGTCCATCAACATCCACCCGGAAGCCGCGGTGCGCGATGCCGGCCGCACGAAGGAGTTCGACGGCCTCATCCGCTACTACGGCCTCATGCCCAAGCGGCTGTGCGTGGAGATCCAGCCCTCGGCGTGCTCGAACGAGGCGAAGCTTCGCGAAGCGATCGAGGGCTATCGCACGCTCGGCGTGGCCATCGCCATGGGCGACTTCGGCACCGGCTGCTCCAACTTCGACCGCGTGATGGCGCTTCGCCCCGACGTCGTGAAGATCGACCGGGCGCTGCTCGCCGACACCGTCGGCAACGAGCGTTCGCGCCGCATGCTGCCGGGGATGGTGGCGCTGCTGCACGAGGCGCGCAGCAAGGTCGCCATCGAAGGCATCGAGACCCGCTCCGAAGCGTTGCTCGCCGTGGAGTCGGGCGCCGATTTCCTGCAGGGCTACTTCTTCGGCAATCCCCAGGCCGCGCTCGACCGCGACGGCGGCGCCGCGCAGAAGCTGGCGGCCCTCCTCGACGCCGCGCGCCTCGCGGCGGCGTGAATAGTTCCGGCCCGCGCTGTCCGATTTCTCCCACCCGTTTCCCGTAATAGGGCGGCGACCCCGCTTCGCCTGCCGCGTAGCTTTGTCGTCAAGCGCGATCGACGCGCGAGACCCATCGCAAACGCCACAGGAGACGGACATGGAATTCTTTCGCGAATATGCACTGCTCATCGCGGTCGCGACCCCGGTCGTCGTGATCGTGGCCATGCAGGTCTACCTTTTCGCCGCCGGGGAGCGCGGGACGCTCCTGCTGCCGAGCCTCGCGCCCTTCGAATCGGTCCCGATCGAGGCCGAGCCCGCGGCCGAGGCCGAGCTCCCGCGCACGGTGTGCGAGGAGGCCGCCAACGGCCACGTGGACGAGCACCTCGAGCGCATCGCGGCGTAAGGGGCAAGGTGAATAATTCACGGCGCGCCCGGCCGGGCTGTCCTAGACTGGCCGGGTCATGGACCAGGAGGGGGGGCCCATTCCGGCAGACATCGCGCCGCGCGCCGCACGCCGCAGCAGGCCCCGCCGCGCCGGCCTCTTCCTCAAGTACTTCGCGTTCATCGGCCTGCTGGTGAGCGTGGGGCTGGTCGCGAGCGGCGCGATCGGCCTGTACTTCTCCTACCAGGAGACGCGCACCAGCATCGAGAGCCTGCAGCGCGAGAAGGCGCTCACGGCGGCGGTGCGCATCGAGCATTTCCTGGGCGACGTGCAGTCGCAGCTCTCGTGGACGACGCTGCCCTTCGTCACGCCGGGCGTGGATCCCATGGAGAACCGGCGGCTCGACTACGTGAAGGTGCTGCGCCAGGCCCCGCCCATCACGGACCTCTCGTACCTCGACGCGCGCGGCCGCGAACAGCTCAACATCTCGCGGCTCACCATGGACACCGCGGGCAGCAACGTGGACTATTCGCGCGATCCGCGCTTCGTCGAGGCGCGCAAGGCAAACCCCTGGTTCGGCCCCGTGTACTTCCGCAAGGACACCGAGCCCTACATGACGGTGTCGATCCCCGAGGCGCCGGACCGTCCCGGCGTCACGGTCGCCAGCGTGAACCTCAAGTTCATCTGGGACGTGGTCTCGCGCATCCACATCGGGCAGAAGGGCGTGGCCTACGTGGTGGACGACAAGGGCTTCCTCGTGGCGCACCCGGACATCAGCCTCGTGCTGCGCAAGGTGAACCTCTCGAGCCTGCCCCAGGTGAAGTCGTCCGCGGGGGCGGTGAGCGACTTCGACTGGCAAGCGCCCGACGATGCGCGCAACCTCGACGGAGTGCGGGTGCTCTCGGCGTTCGCGCGCGTCGAGCCCACCGGGTGGCGCGTCTTCGTCGAGGAGCCCGCGAGCGAGGTGTTTGCGCCGTTGTATGCCGCGATCCTGCGAACCGCGCTGCTGCTGCTCGCCGGGGTCGCGATCTCGGTGGCGGCAAGCCTCGTGCTCGCCCGCCGCATGGTGGAGCCGGTGCGCGAGCTGCAGCGCGGCGCCGAGCGCATCGGCGCGGGGGACCTCTCGAACCGCATCGAGGTGCGCACCGGCGACGAGCTCGAGGACCTGGCGCGGCGCTTCAACACGATGACGAGCCAGCTGCAGGAGTCCTACGCCGACCTCGAGAAGAAGGTCGAGGAGCGAACCGCGGAGCTGCGCGAGGCCACGCGCCAGCTCGAGGCGGCCAACAAGCACAAGAGCGAGTTCCTCGCCAACATGTCCCACGAGCTGCGCACGCCGCTGAACGCGATCATCGGCTTCTCCGACGTGATGCTCTCGGGGATGGTGGGGCCGATCTCCGACAAGCAGAGGGAATTCACGGGCGACATCCGCGACTCGGGCAGGCACCTGCTGGGGCTCATCAACGACATCCTCGACCTTTCGAAGATCGAGGCCGGGCGCATGGAGCTCGACGTCTCGCGCTTCGACCTGGCCGCCGCGGTGGACAGCGCGATGACGCTGGTGCGCGGGCGCGCGGAGCGCCACTCGATCCGCCTGGAAAGCGAGGTCGCGCCCGGCCTGGGCGAGTACGACGGCGACGAGCGCAAGTTCAAGCAGATCGTGCTGAACCTCCTCACCAACGCGGTGAAGTTCACGCCCGAGGGCGGGACCGTGAGCGTCGCCGCGTCGCGAAACGGCCGCGACTACATCTTCTCGGTGCGGGACACGGGCGTGGGCATCGCGCCCGAGGACCACGAGAAGATCTTCGAGGAGTTCCGCCAGGTCGGCTCCGACTACGAGCGCAAGGCCGAGGGGACGGGCCTGGGGCTCACCCTCACGCGCAAGCTCGTGGAGCTGCACGGCGGGCGCATCCGCGTCGAGAGCGCCGTCGGCAAGGGATCCGTGTTCACCTTCAACCTGCCCATTCCATCGCCATGAAGCCGGTCATCGTCATCGTCGAGGACAACGAGCGCAACAGGAAGCTGCTGCGCACCATCCTGGAGTTCCGCGGCTACGAGGTCCATGAGTGCGACGACGGCGAGCCGTCGCTCGAGCTCGTGCGCGCGAAAAGGCCCGTGCTGGTCCTGATGGACATCGCGCTGCCGCGCATGGATGGAATCACCGCGCTCGAGCGCCTGCGCGCCGACCCCGAGACCGCGGGCGTTCCCGTGGTGGCGGTCACCGCGTCGGTCACGACGAGCGAGCGCGCCCGGGTCGAAGCTGCGGGCTTCAACGCCTACATCTCGAAGCCGATCGACATCGCGAGCTTCGGCGATATGATCGACAGTCTCCTCGGAAAGGCGGGAGCGGCCGCATGAGCGCAAAGGCGAGGCTCCTCGTGGTCGACGACCAGCCGGCCAACGTGAAGCTGCTCGAGCAGGTGCTCACGGCCTCGGGCTACGAGGTGGTGACGGCGGGCTCCGGGGCCGAGGCGCTCGAGAAGGTCGCCGCGTCCCAGCCCGACCTCGTGCTCCTCGACGTGATCATGCCGAAGATGAGCGGCTACGAGGCCTGCCGCGCGATCCGCGCCGATCCGGCCACGGAGCTGCTGCCGGTCGTGATGGTGACCGCGCTCGACCCCTCGGAGGAGCGCGTGAAGGGGATCGAGGCGGGCGCCGACGATTTCCTCTCGAAGCCCATCAACCAGCACGAGATCCTCGCGCGCGTGAGGTCGCTGCTTCGCATCCGCTCGCTGCACCTCAAGGTGAAGGAGCAGGCGGCGGAGCTCGCCGAGTGGAACGCGAAGCTCGAAGAGCGCGTACGGGAGCAGGTGGGGCAGCTGGAGCGCCTCGCGCGGTTGAAGCGCTTCCTCTCGCCCAAGGTGGCGGAGCTCATCGTCGCCGGTCACCTGGACGACCCGCTCGCCACGCGCCGCAAGGAAGTGACGATCATGTTCGTGGACCTGCGCGGCTTCACGGCGTTTTCCGAGAAGGCCGAGCCCGAGGACGTGATGGGCGTGCTGCGCGAGTACCAGGGCGTGGTGGGGCGCATCGTGAGCAGGCACGAAGGCACAATCGAGCACTTCGCGGGCGACGGCGTGATGCTGATCTTCAACGACCCGCAGCCGCTGCCCGACCCGGCGTTCTCGGCCGTGCGCACCGCCATCGAGCTTCGCGATGCGGTGGCGTCGCTTTCGAAATCGTGGCTGAAGCTGGGCTACCAGCTCGATTGCGGCATCGGCATCGCGCAGGGCTTCGCGACAATCGGCACCATCGGCTTCGAGGGCCGCCAGGACTACGGCGTGATCGGCGCGGTGAACAACCTCGCGGCGCGCCTTTGCGCCGAAGCCAATCCCGGCCAGGTGGTCGTCTCGCAGCGCGTGTTCGGGCGCGTCGAGGACCGCGTCGCGGCCCACGCGCTGGGCGAGCTCAAGCTGAAGGGCATCCAGGGCGGCGTCCCCGCCTATGGCATCCTTTCCCTGAAGGAGGTCGCGTGAGCACGGACAACTCGGTGAATACGCTCAATGCGGCGGAGATCGAGGAGATCTCGCGCCATGGCGTGCCGCGCGAATTCCGCGCGCGCACGGTGCTCATCAGCGAAGGCGACCAGAGCGACGCGATCTACATCATCCTCGAGGGCCGCGTGCGCGCCTACGTGAGCGACGGCGAGGGGCGCGAGGCGCTGCTGTCGGTCATGGGCCCCGGCGAATACTTCGGCGAGCTCGCGATCGACGAGGGCCCCCGCTCGGCCTCGGTGATGACGATCGAGCCATGCAAGCTGCTCGTGGTGCCGGTGGCGGACCTCGCGGAGTTCGTGAAGAGGAATCCGTCCTTCGCCATGCACTTCATCCGGCGCCTCATCTCGCGCATCCGCACGCTCACCGACAGCGTGCGCAGCCTCGCGCTCATGGACGCCTACGGGCGCGTGGCGCGGCTGCTGCTCGAGCAGTCGATCACCGACAAGGGCGTGCGGTTCGTGCCCGAGCGCATGACGCAGTCGGAGATCGCGAGCCGCGTGGGCTGCTCGCGCGAAATGGTGAGCCGCATCTTCAAGGACCTGGTGCAGGGAGGCTACGTCACGCTCGAGCCCGACCGCATCGTGGTGAACCGCAAGCCTCCCGCGCGGTGGTGAGCCGCCGCGGACTGTCGCGCCGGAGCTTCGTCGCAGCGGGCCTCGCGCTCGCCGCGGGCCGCGCATGGACGATCGAAGGCAAGGCGAAGCGCGTAGGCGTTCTGTCCGGCGGCAGCGAGCGCCTGCACCCGGAGTACGTGGCGCAACTGGGTGAGGCCATGCGCCCGCACGGCTGGATGCCGGGGCGCAACCTCGAGTTCGCCGTCCGATATGCCTATCTCGCGCAGACCGCGGCCGCGGCCCACGAGCTCGTCGCCCAGGGGCTCGATGCGATCGTCACGGCGGGAACGCCCCGGACGCTCGCGATCCTGCACGAGACCCGCTCGATCCCCGTCGTGACGGAGCTTGCCGATCCCGTCGCGGCCGGCATCGCACGGTCGTTGCAGGCACCGGGCGGCAACGTGACCGGGATGGCCTACCAGCCCCAGGAGGTCACGGACAAGCAGTTCGAGATGCTCAAGGCGGTCGTGACGGGCCTGGCCGAAGTGCGGCTCATCGCGCTTTCGCCGTTGCCCACGCCGGCCGCCTACTCTCGCTCGCGCCGCGAGATCGTGAGCCCCCTCGAGTCGGCCGCGCGCAGGCAGGGCCTCGCGTTCGACGTCTCCATCGCGAGCGACCCTGGGGGATTCGCGGCGATCTTCGCGACGATGAGGCCGGGGAGGTCCGCGGCGTACTTCCTCAACCTCGAGGGCAGCGTCGACGCCGGGGCGCTCGCCGCGCAGGCCATCGAGCGCCGCATCGCCACGTTCCACCTCGTCGCGGAATTCGTCGACGCCGGCGGATTGATGAGCTACGGCTTCGACTTCAACGAAGACGCGCCGGTGCGCACCGCGGCCGTGCTCGCGAAGGTCCTGGGCGGCGCGGACCCCGCCACGATCCCCTTCGAGCTTCCGCGCGAGCAGGTCTTCGTGGTCAACCGCGCCACGGCGCGGGCGCTGGGCATCGAGATCGCCCCGGAAATCCTGATCCGCGCGACACGGGTGGTCGGGTGAATCGGCGCGCCCTGCTCGCGGCGTTGGCGATCGCGCCGTGGTGGGCGCGGGCCGAAGGTCGCGGGAAGAGGGTCGTGATCGTCCACGCGTTCGCCAAGACCGAGGCGCAGACGACGAGCCACGCGCGCTGGTTCAAGGCCGAGGGTTGGATCGTCGGCGACAACCTCGCGCTCGAGTACGTCGCGCTCCAGCTGGTCGAGGATCCGGAGCTCGCCGAGCGCAAGGCGCGGGAGATCGTGGCCTCGAAGCCCGACGCGATCATCGTCGAGTCGGATCATCCGGTGCTCTTCAAGAAGCTCACCCGCGACATCCCGCTCGTCTTCGCGAACCTCTGGTTCGATCCCGTGCGCCTGGGCCTGGTGGAGGCCTACAACCGCCCCGGGGGGAACATGACGGGAACCGCGATCCCGCCGATCGACCGGACATGGCAGACCGCGGTGCAGCTGCGTCCCGGCATGAAGCGCATCGGCGTCCTCTACGAGGACACGCTGAAGGATCCGTACCGCAAGGAGATGCGCATCACGCTCGGCGGGATCGCCTCGAGGCTGCGCCTGGAGATGGTGGAGATCGCGGTCCGCCCCTCGGCGCCCTGGTCCGAGGTCGAGCGCCGGATCCGCGCCCTGAACGTGGACGCGATCGACGTGGGGATCAGCGACGCCGTGGCGTGGAAGCACGAGCTCATGCGCTTCCTCGTGCGCTCGCGCATCGTGGGGGTCTGGGGCGACGCGTTCGACGTGCGCGACGGGGGGCTCTTCGCCGTCAACTCCGACGGGCGGCGCGGCTTCTACGAGGCGGTGCGGATGACCGGGCGGATCCTGCACGGCGCTTCGCCATCGCAGATGCCGGTCCAGTTCGTGCGCGCGATCCACACCAGCATCAACCTGGACACCGCCAGGGCGATGGGCATCGAGGTGCCCGCATCGGTGCTCGCCGGGGCGGACCTGGTCTACCCGTGAATAATTCACACGCCGGGAGATGCCGGATGGCTTAAGGTTCGATACGCTGCGACAGGAACGAGCGACGCTTCAACAAACAACGACCGGGGTCGTCGCATGGCAAGCAGGGGGCGAGGGGAGCGTGGGCTGGCGGCGCTGGCCTGCTGCATGGCGACGGGCGCGTTGGCACAGGACGCGCAGGCGCCGCAGCACTCCGAGAAGATCGAGGTCATCGGCACCAACATCAAGCGCGTCGATGCCGAGACGGGCCTGCCGGTGCAGACGATCACGCGCGCCGACATCGATCGCATGGGCGTCACCAACGCCGAGGAGCTGCTGCAGAAGGTCTCGGCGATCAGCGCTGGCGGGCACGTGACGGCGGTGGGCCTGGGCGACCCGGCCACGCCGGGCCTGTCCTCGGTCTCCCTGCGCGGCCTGGGATCGAACAACACGCTGGTGCTGCTGAACGGGCGGCGCCTCGCGAATTTCGCGTTCAACTCGTCCAACGGCGGCGGCACCGTGAACGTGAACCAGATCCCGCTCGCCGCGGTCGAGCGCGTCGAGGTGCTGAAGGACGGGGCTTCGGCGATCTACGGCACCGACGCGATCGGGGGCGTGATCAACTTCGTCCTTCGCAAGGACTACGCCGGCGCCGACGTGAGCGCGTACGGCGCCTGGACGCAGGATGGCGGCGGCGACACGCGCAAGTACACGGCGACCGTCGGCTACGGCAACGTGAACAAGGACCGCTTCAACGTGCTCGCGATGGTCGAGTACGAGAAGGAAGGCGAGCTGGGCGCGTGGCAGCGATCGTTCTCGAAAACCACGATCCGGCCCGACCTGGGCGTGGCCCTGGGCTCGATGTCCACCGTTCCCGCGAACTTCCGCGTGGCGGGCGTGCCGTCGCCGGGCCTCGTCAACACCACCGCCGCGCAGGGATGCGATCCGGCGAACGGCTCGTTCCAGGTGAACAACATGACCGGCGCGCTGTCGCCGCTGCAGCCGTACTGCACGTACGACTACGGCGCGGTGATCGACATCACGCCGCCTTCGGAGCGCAAGGGCTTCTACGGCCACGCCGTGTGGCAGGTGGCGCCCGAGCACCGCGCGTTCGCCGAGTATTCGCGCATGCTCACCGACACGCTCTTCGCCGTTTCGCAGACGCCTGTCACCGACGACGGAACGCACCGCATCTACTATCCCGCGGGCGGCATGTACTACCCCACGAGCGTGACGCTGCCCGACGGGTCGGTGGTTACCCCAAGGGGCAACCTCACGATCCGCTGGCGCCTCGTCCCCGAGGGGCGCCGCACCGACCGCGTGAAGACCGACGAGTACAACTGGGCCACGGGTCTCGAGGGCACGCTCGCCGGATGGGACTACGACGCGTCCGTGAGCGGCGCGAAGTCCCACGCCATGGACGACTACGTCGCCGGCTACGTGAGCATCACTCGCCTGAGCCAGGCGCTGCAGACCGGCATCGTGAACATCTTCTCCAGCGCGCCGCAGACGCCGCAGGCGCAGGCGCTCATCGACGCCGCGGCCATCACCGGCAAGGTCCGCGATTCCGACGCGCACGTGACCGCCGGCTCGGCGAAGGCTTCGCGCGAGATCTACGACGGCAAGTACGGGCCCGTCTCGCTCGCCCTCGGTGTCGACGACCGCCGCGAGGACCTGGAGGAGCGCCCGCAGGAGGTGCTCTTCTCCGGCGACATCCAGGGCGGAGGCGGGCCGATTCCCCCGACGACGCGCGCGAGCCGCACGACGATGTCATTCTTCGCCGAGCTCGACATCCCGCTTCTCAGGAACCTCGACGCGCAGCTCGCCGCGCGCTACGACCACTTCAGCGATTTCGGCGGGACGACGAATCCGAAGGTCGCGCTGCGCTGGACGCCGGCGCCGCAGCTGCTGGTGCGCGCTTCCTACGGAACGGGCTTTCGCGCGCCGACGCTCACGGACCTTTTCCTGCCGCACTTCACGGCTTACGACGAAGGCTATCTCGACCCGGCGCGTTGCATCGCCGGGGCCGATGGCAACGTGGTCCCGGTCGGCCCCTACGTCTCGCCCGACGAGTGCCTTCAGACCACCGAACACATCGGGGGAAATCCGGCGGCGCAGCCGGAGCGGTCACGCCAGTGGAGCATCGGCGCGATACTCGAGCCGTCGCCGGGCAACTCGCTCGGCCTCGATTTCTGGACGATCCGCCGGCGCAACTCGCTCGAGGCGCTTTCGACCGACACGGTCTTCAACACGTTCGGGGCCCGCGATCCCGCCACCGCGGGCGGGCGCTTCGTGCGGGCGCCGCGCCTCGCCAACGGCACCTGCCAGGGCGACGGCCCGATCCCCACGCCGGCCGACGTTCCGTGCGCGCTCGAGTACGCGAACATCCTCATCGAGAACATGGGCAAGTACAACGTCTCCGGACTCGACGTATCGGCCGCGGCCCGGTTCGTCTCGCCGGAATGGGGCAAGTTCAACGCGCACCTGGATGGCACGTACTTCATGCAGTACCGCTACCAGCTCGTCGTCGACGGGCCCTACTACGACAACGTGGGCAAGGCGGGCGACAACGGCGCGGTGTCGCGTTGGAAGCACTACCTCGCCCTCGACTGGTTGCGCGGCGCCTGGGGTGCGACGATCGCGCAGAACTTCGTGTACGGCTACCAGGACGAGGACATCGGCAGCTCTCCGCCGCGCCGCGTGGCGAGCTACGAGACCTACGACGTCCAGGGATCGTGGAGCGGATGGAAGGGGCTCAAGGTGGCGGCGGGAATCCGCAACCTCCTCAATCGCGATCCGCCCGCCTCGCGCCAGGGCGAGACGTTCCAGGTCGGATACGACGCGCGCTACTACGATCCGCTGGGGCGCACGTTCTACCTCTCGGTGAAGTACGCGTTCAAGTGATGCTCACGCGCCGCCGCTTCGTCGCCTCCGCGCTCGCCGCTCCTTTCGCGTTCGCCGCCGGCGCGCGCGCCGAGGGAAGGGTCTACCGAATCGGCTACCTCTCGGGCGGCGCGCCGCGCCCGCCGGACCTGGCGAAGCCGCTTGCCGCGCTGGGCTACGTGGAAGGGCGCAACCTCGCCTACGACACGCGCATCGTGGACATCGCCAAGCCCGACCTCATGCACCTGGGCGCCGAGGAGCTCGTGCGCAGGAAGCCCGACCTGCTCATCGGCTACCAGACCGACCGCGTCGAAGCGCTGGCCGCCGCGACGACCGCCATTCCCATCGTGGCGGGAATCACGGCCGACCCGGTGGGCCAGGGGCTCGCGAAGACGCTGCGCCGCCCGGGCCGCAACGTGACGGGGCTTTCGCTCGGCATGCCCGAGCGCTCCCACATGCAGATCGCGCTGTTGAAGGCTGCGCGGCCGCGTTTGCAGCGCGTGGTGTTCATCCACCGCGTCGGCACGAACGGGCCGCGCGATGCGTGGGAGCTCGCGGCGCGGCCCATCCGCGCGGCCGCGGGCGACGCGGGCGTGGCATTCCTCAAGATGGCGATCACCGGCGCGGCCGACCTCGAGGAGGGACTGCGGGCCCTCGGCGACCCGCGCCTGGCCGGCGCGATCCCGGGCCCGCAGCTGCCGATCGAAGCCAGGGAGCTTTTCGACATCGCCATCCGCCGGCGGGTCGCCATGATCGGCGACGTGGATGAGGGTGCGCTCTTCCAGTTCGGTCTCGAATTCGCCGATGCCAGCCAGAGCCTCGCGGCGATGATCGACAAGATCCTGCGCGGCATGGATCCGGCGCAGATCCCGTTCGAGGTTCCGGATCGCACGGAGATCGCGCTCAACCGCGCGACCGCGAAGGCGATCGGCGTCACGTTCGACAGGGACCTGCTGCTGCGCGCGAGCAGGATCGTCGGATGATCGACGCGCGCCGCCGCGCGGCCGTGAAAGCGATCCTCGCCTGCGGGGCGCTCGCCGCTACGCGTGCCGCGGCGTTGGGCTCGCCGGCAGTACTCGGCTATCTCTCTCCCGGGCCCCGCGAGCTGCCCGCGGAGCTCACGCAGGCCCTCGCACGCCTGGGCCATGACGCGCGCACCCTGCGCGTCGAGGTCCGCATCGAGACCGATCGCGATCGCGCGAAGATTCGCGCCGCCGCTGAGGCCCTCGCCCGCTCGCGCCCCGACCTGCTGCTCGCGTGGGGCTCGGAACGCGTGGCCGCGCTCGCCGCCGCCACACGAACGATTCCAATCGTGGCCGGGACAACCGCCGATCCGGTGGGCGAGGGCTATGCGGCGACGCTGCAGCATCCGACGGGAAACGTGACGGGCCTTTCCATCGGCGTTCCCGAGATGGCGCGAATGTGGATGTCGCTCCTGAAGACGGTGCGGCCGCGCCTCGAGCGCGTCGCCATCATCCGCGGCTCGGCCGATCCCGAGGTGTGGAGCCACGTGCGGCGGCCGCAGCTCACCGAAAGCGAAGGGTCCGCGGTCCGCGTGATCGACGCATACTCCACCACCGCCGCCGAGGCCGATCGCACGCTCGCCGAGCTGGGCGATCCGGAGCGCGCGGGCGCCGTGGGCGCAGTCGACGGAGTGAACCTTGCGCAGCTCGCCCTGCGCCGGCGGATCGCGTTCGTCGGCGACGTGCGCGATGGCGGGCTCATGATGTTCGGGCTCCAGTTCGGCGATGCCTACGCCCGGACCGCGCTCACGATCGACAAGCTCCTGCGCGGCGCAAAGCCCGCCGACATCCCCTTCGAGGGGCCGGATCGCTCATTCCTGGAGCTCAACCGAGCCACGGCGCGCGCGATCGGCGTCACGTTTCCCAAGGATCTCCTGCTGCGCGCCACGCGGGTGGTGGAGTGAGAAGTCGTGCGAGGCTCGAAGCCGGCCGACATCCCAAGGCGGCCCTGTGAATCATGAATTACACGAACTTCGTGTATTATGCTCCGGATGAAGAACGTCACGATCACGCTCGACGAGCACACAGCCGCCTGGGTCCGCGTGTATGCCGCCCGAATGGGCGGGAGCGTGTCCCGGGTCGTCGGCGACATGCTCCGGGCCCACATGCGCGATCACAAGGAATACGAGCAGTCCATGCGCCGCTTCCTCGCGAAGGGTCCCGTGCGTTTCAGGCTGGCCGAAGGCAAGGGCCCGCCTTCGCGCGAGGAGCTGCACGACCGCGATGCTCTTCGTTGACACCAACGTGTTCCTGTATGCCCGCCATGCCCGCGAGCGGGTGAAGCAGCCGCTTGCCGCGGCGTGGGTGGAGCACGCCTGGCGGGAGCAGACGGGCCGGACCAGCATCCAGGTGCTCTCCGAGTATTACGTGAACGTCACGCGGAAGATCGTGCCGGCCATGTCTCGGGAGGAGGCGTGGGAAGACGTCGAATCCCTGATGGCCTGGGATCCCTTGCCCATCGACGCGAGGCTTCTTGCGCGCGGGCGTGAGATCGAGCGGCGCTACAAGCTGTCGTGGTGGGATTCGCTCGTCGTAGGCGCGGCGCAACTGCAGGGCTGCACGTTGCTGCTGAGCGAGGATTTCCAGGATGGGGCGGTATTCGGAGGGGTCACCGTTCGCAGCCCATTCACCTTGGCCCTGGGCGAGGCGCCCGCGCGATATGCGGTCGATCGCCTCCCGGCGCGCCAGCATCCGAAGCGTGGACGCCCGCCGAAGCGCCCGCGATCCGCCTGATCGAGCGACGTGCAAATTCCTCATCCGCACCGCTCAATACTTCCCGCCGCGCCCCGGTCAATGTTCCTTCAATCCGCCGCCTCGTTTTCCTAACCTGTCTTCACACGCGCCCCGAAGCGCGCCGCCCCGGGGCAGCGGCTCCGGGGCACCCACCAGGAGACTTCGATGAAACCGAATCGCACTTACGTCGTTTTCGTTTCGGCCGCGTTGTTCACGGGCACGGCGCTCGCGCAGGAGAACGAGCCTCCCGTCGCCGTGAATACCGACGGAATGGCGCTGCACGTGGCCGCGAAGGTGAAGGAAAAAGCCGCGGAAGGCGCGGCCGCGCTGCGCCGCTACGTGTGGATCACGCGCAGCCAGCACAACCTGGACATGCGCTCCATCGTCCGCGCGGAGAAGGATTGATTCCCATCGGATCCCCGGCGCCCGGGGGATGACACGCGCCTCAGCCGGCCGGAGCCGGCTGTCGCGCGGTTACTTCACGATCTCCAGGTGCTCGAGGCCCGAGCCCAGGTCGCGGTTCTTCGCGTTCTTGGATTCGAGCTTGATCTTCAGGCGCAGGTCGTTCACCGAGTCGGCGCTCCGGAGCGCGTCCTCGTAGCTGATCATGTCGGCCTCGAAGAGGTCGAACAGCGCCTGGTCGAAGGTCTGCATGCCCAGCTCGCGCGAGCGGCCGATGAGCGCCTTCATCTCGTGCACCTCGCCCTTGAAGATCAGGTCCGACATGAGCGGCGAGTTCAGCATGATCTCGATGGCCGCGGCGCGCCCCTTGGCGCCCTTCTTCGGGATGAGTCGCTGCGAGATGATGGCCTTCAGGTTCAACGACAGGTCCATCAGCAGCTGCGCGCGGCGCTCTTCCGGGAAGAAGTTGATGATGCGGTCGAGCGCCTGGTTGGTCGAGTTCGCGTGCAGGGTGGACATGCACAAGTGGCCGGTCTCCGCGAAGGCGATGCCGTACTCCATCGTCTCGCGCTCGCGGATCTCGCCGATGAGTATCACGTCGGGCGCCTGGCGCAGCGTGTTCTTCAGCGCCGCGAACCAGTTGTCCGTGTCCACGCCCACCTCGCGCTGCGTGATGATGCAGTTCCTGTGCTCGTGGACGTATTCGACCGGGTCCTCGATCGTGATGATGTGGCCGTAGCTGTTCTCGTTGCGGTGGCCGATCATCGCGGCGAGCGACGTGGACTTGCCCGAGCCGGTGCCGCCCACGAAGATCACGAGGCCGCGCTTGGTCATGGCCACGTCCTTCAGCACGTGGGGCAGGCCCAGCTCGTCGAACTTCGGGATGGCGGTGGTGATGGTGCGCAGCACCAGGCCCACGCGGCCCTGTTGCACGAAGGCGTTCACGCGGAAGCGCCCGATGCCCGAGGGCGAGATCGCGAAGTTGCACTCGTTGGTCGCCTCGAACTCGGCGGCCTGCTTGTCCGTCATTATCGAGCGGGCGAGCTCCTGCGTGTGCACCGGCGAAAGG
>DATJVS010000242.1:0-14226 GCA_035501715.1 Usitatibacter sp. | reverse complement strand
CCCCGAGCACGGCACGCGCATGAAGGCGGCGCTCGAGGCCGCGGGACGCAAGCCCCTCTGGATGAACGCGGAGGGAGAGGGGCACGGCTATCGCACAATGGAAAACGACGTGAAGTTCTACGAGGCCATGGAGCAATTCCTCGCCGGCAACATCGGCCCCGACGCCAAGTGAGGCCGCGATCGCGGGGCCCGTGAGCGCCTTCGGCGTCCTGCACGTCACCTCGATGCTGGGCGGCGGCGTGGACCGCCACGTCCGCGACATCGCGCGCGCCTCGAAGACGCCGCACCTCATCTGGCACACGGCCGACGGCGCCGACGCGATCGAGATCGCGGGCCGCGACGAATTCCTCGCGCTCGATCCCATGGCCGTCGAGCGCGAAGGCGCGACGCTGGCGGCGTGGCTCGCAGCGCATCGCGTGGGCCTCGTGCATGCGCATTCGGTGAGCGAAGCGGCGCGGGCGCGCACGCGGTGGGCGGGAAATGCGCTCGGCGTCGCGTCGATCGCCACGCTGCACGACGTGCTGTTCCTGCGCGCCGACGGCTTCGAGCCCGGCGTCGAGGCTCGTCCGGATCCCGCATGGCTCGCGCGCACCGCGCCATTCCTTCTCGACGCGAAGGCAGTGATCGCGCCCTCGGAGTATCTCGCGAAGCTCGCGCGGGAAAACATCCCCGGGCTCGGCGTGGCAGTGATTCCCAACGGGTCGTCCTCGCCGCCGAATCGCGCCATCGGGCCGGGCCCGGGGGCGAGGCCCGAGTTCCTCGCGCGCCGCCCCGCGCACGTGGCCGCGGTGCTGGGCGCCGTCGGGCCGCACAAGGGCAGCGCGATCGTCGATCGCCTCTCCGATGCCCTCGCCGGAAGCGACATCGCGGTGGTGGTCGTGGGCTACCTCGACATGCAGATCGTGCCCGGCTGGCGCGGCGACCACGTGTTCGTGCACGGCGCCTACGGCGACGATGAAGTGGCCGGCCTGCTGCATGCCTATGGCGCCGAGATCGCGCTCTTCCCGAACCAGGTGCCCGAGAGCTTCAGCTACGCGCTCTCGGATGCGTGGAGCGCGGGGCTGCCGGCGCTCGTTCCGGACGAAGGCGCATTGGGCGAGCGCGTGTCACGCTTCGGCGGCGGCTGGTTCCTGCCGAAGGGCTTCGGCGCGGGCGAAGTGGCCGGCGAATTGCGGCGCCTGCTCTCGCCCGCGGGAGCGGCGGAGCTCGCGCGGGTAAAATCACGGCTCGCCACGCCCGATCCCGGCCGCGTGCCTTCCCTCGATGAGATGACCCGCTCGCTCGACGCGCTGTACGAAAGGTTCGGGATCGACCCCGCGGCGCCGGCGTCCGCGTCTGCCGCGCTCTCGGCGCTCCTTGCCAAGAACCTCGACGGCGCGCTCTTCCGCCAGGAGCTGGTGCGCCTCGCCGACGAGTTCGTGCAGCTGCGCACGGCGCTCGAGCACGAGCGCGGCGAAGCCGCGAAATTCAAGGCCGAGGCCACGCAATGGATCGCGAAGCTCGAGGCCGACATCGCCGCCGTGCAGGCCGGGATCGCGCGCGAGGTCGAGGCACGCCGCGCGCTCGGCCAGGAGAACGTGCAGCTGCAGATCCACAAGGACGCGTTCGACCTGCTGCCGGAGGTGATCCGCAAGATGCTGCTGAAGAAGATCCTCAATGCGCGAAGTTGACATCAGCATCGTCACGTACCAGCCGGATCTAGCCCTTCTCACGCAGCTGCTCCAGAGCCTCTCGGAACCCGCGGGCGACACGGTCCGCAACCTCCTCGTCCAGGACAACAGCCCCGACCCGCAGGTCGCGGTGAGCCTCGTGGCGATGCCCGAGCTGCAGCCGGGAGCGGCATTCGCGCGCGTGGACGTGAAGTACTCCGGCGCGAACCTCGGATTCGGCAAGGGGCACAACGCGAACGTTTCGCGCGGGAACGCGCCCCTCGTGCTGGTGCTCAACCAGGACTGCGTGCTCGAGCCCGGCGTGCTGGGGCGGCTGCTCGATGCCGCCGCGGCGGCGCCCGACGACGTCGCCGTGTGGGAGCTGCGCCAGATTCCCTACGAGCATCCGAAGGCCTACGACCCCGTGACGCTCGACGCGCCATGGGCAAGCGGCGCGGCCATGCTGGTGCGCCGCAGGGCTTTCGACGACGTGGGCGGCTTCGAGCCGAAAATCTTCATGTACGGCGAGGACGTGGACCTGTCGTGGCGCCTGCGCGCGAAGGGCTGGCGCGTCCTCTACCAGCCTCGCCTCGCGGTCGTGCACCGCACCTATCGCGTGGCGGGCGAGGTGAAGCCGCTGCAGGTCTTCGGCGGCGTGCTCACGAACCTGTGCCTGAGAGTGCGCTACGGAGGCTTCATCCAGGCGCTGAAGGGCCTCATCATGCTTTGCGGCGAGATCCTCGCGCCGCAGTCCTTTCCCGGGCGACGCTGGGGCCTCGTGAAGTGCGGCTTCGCCTTCCTGTGGCGCTGGCCCTACTTCTTCTGGACCTCGGTGCTTCCCGCCCACGGCTTCCGGCCGCAGTTCACGGGCTGGAGCTACGAGCTTCGCCGCGACGGCGCGTTCGTGGAGTTCCATTCGGCACGCGAAGAGCGGCAACCCGAACGGCCGCTCGTCTCCATCCTCATCCGCACCGTCGATCGCGGCGCGTGGCTTCGCGAGGCGCTCTCCAGCTGCGCCAACCAGACGTATCCCAACCTCGAGGTGGTCGTGATCGAGGACGGCCCCGAGAGCTCGCGCGCCATCGTGGACGAGTTCGCGGGGCGCCTCGCGATCCGCTACCGGGCCACCGGAACGAAGGGCGGCCGCGCGAAAGCCGGCAACATCGCGCTCGCCGAAGCGCGCGGCGAGTGGCTGAACTTCCTCGACGACGACGACCTGTTCTTCGCAGACCACGTGGAGGTGCTCGTGGACGCGGTGCAGAAGGCGCGCGTGGCCGGCGCCTACGCCCTCGCCTGGGAGACGCAGACGGAGTTCCTCGACAAGCAGCACGCGCGCTACGAGGAGGTCTTCCACGTGACGCGCCATTACCAGCGCTTTGACCGCCTCACGCTGTGGCACCACAATTACCTGCCGATCCAGGCGGTGATGTTCCACCGGCGGCTCTACGAGGCATACGGCGGATTCGACGAGGACATGGACCAGCTCGAGGACTGGAACCTGTGGACGCGCTACACGCTCGAGGACGACTTCGTGCTCGTGGAGAAGACCACGTCCAAGTATCGCGTGCCCGCCAACTCGCACGTGGCCGCCGAGCGCCAGGCCCTGCTGGACAAGGCCTACCTCGACGCGCTCGAGCGCCAGCGCGCGCTGAAGGTCACGCTGTCGCCGCGGCAGATCTCCGAGATGACCGACGCATACGTGCGCGGGCAGGCGGTGATGGTCGTCACGCGCGGCGACCTGCGCCGCCTCGTGGGCTCGAGCCGGCTGCTCGCGCGCATCGCGGCCTATCGCCAGCCGGCGCAGCGCGTGCTGCGTCGCCTGGGCCTGCTGCGATGAACGAGCTTCCCTTCACCGGCGAGCGCTTCGTGCCCGGCGCCCGGGGCGAGATCTGGGTCGAGCACTGGCATCGGTACCACTTCGCCTCGCGCTGGGCGGCGGGCAAGCGGGTGCTGGACGTGGCCTGCGGCGAAGGCTACGGCACGGCGCTACTCGCGCGAAGCGCGGCAAGCGCAGTGGGCATCGACATCTCGGCGCAGGCGATCGAGCACGCGAAGTCCGCCTACTCGGCCCTCGCCAACGCCGAGTTCGTCTGCGCCTCGTGCACCGCGCTGCCGCTGGAGGCCGCGAGCGTCGATGTCGCCGTGTCCTTCGAGACGATCGAGCACATCGCGGAGCAGTCGCAGTTCCTCGACGAGCTCGCGCGGGTGCTCAAGCCCGGCGGCGTGCTGCTGCTTTCCTGCCCCAACAAGCTCGAGTACGCCGACAAGCGATCCTTCGTGAACGAGTTCCACGTGAAGGAGCTCTACCGCGAAGAGCTCGCGGCGTTGATCGGCGCGCGATGGCCCCATTCCACGTGGTTCGCGCAGCGCCCATCGTTCTTCTCGGTGATCGCGCCCGAAGGCGGCGCGAAGGCGGGCGAGCTCGTGGAGACCGAGGAGGCCGATCCCTCGGCGGCTTCCGGCACGCTCGCGCACCCGCTCTACTTCGTGGTGGCCGCGAGCCGCGAGAAGGCATCCCTCGAGGCCGTGGCGCCTGCGCTTTCGGTGCTCTCGGACCGCGGCGACTGGGTGCATCGCGACTACGAGAAGGTGATGCGCATGCTCGAGGAATCCGTCGAGCGCGGCGAAGCGCTGGAAGCGCAGCTCGTGCAGCGCGACGGCGACGTGACCCGCCTGGGCCACGAGTTGCGCAGCCTCCTCGCCGAGCGCGACGACTTCCAGCGCCGCTTCGCGCAGGAGCAGCACGCGCTGCAGGCGGCCCGGGCCGAGCTCGCGGTGCGGGCCCTGCAGCTCTCGGAGAAGCAGCACGAGCTCGACTCGCGGCGCGGCTGGCGCTGGTGGTTGAAGCTCCCGCTCATCCGGCTGGGGATACTCAAGTAAAATTGGGGCGATGAATCCCCGCCTGAAGCTGCTCCAGCCCTACCCGTTCGAACGCCTGCGCAGCCTCCTCGCCGGCGTGAGCCCGCCCGCCGGCCTCGCGCCCATCAGCCTGGGCCTGGGCGAACCCCAGCATCCCACGCCCGCGTTGATCAAGCAGGCCGTCACCGCGAACCTCGCCGGCCTTTCGCGCTACCCCGCGACCGCGGGCCAGCCCGAGCTTCGCGAGACCATCGCCGCGTGGATCGCGCGCCGCTTCGCGTTGAAGTCCCTGGATCCCGCGACGCAGCTGCTGCCCGTGAACGGCAGCAAGGAGGCGCTCTTCTCGCTCGTGCAGGCTGCGCTCGATCCCGACGAGCGCGACGCGCTCGTGATCTGCCCCAATCCGTTCTACCAGATCTACGAGGGCGCGACCCTCCTCGGCGGCGCGCGGCCGTACTTCATCAACTCGCTTCCCGCCAATGGCCTCAAGCCCGACTGGGATTCGATCCCGGCCGCGGTGTGGGCGAAGGCCCGCCTCGTGATCGCGTGCTCGCCGAGCAATCCGCACGGCCGGGTGATGACGATGGACGAGTGGAAGCGCCTCTTCGAGCTGTCCGACAGGCACGGCTTCCTCATCGTCGCCGACGAGTGCTACAGCGAGATCTACTTCGACGAATCGAATCCGCCGCTGGGCGCGCTCGCCGCCGCGCAATCGCTCGGGCGCGACGGCTACCCGCGCCTCGTGTCGCTCTCGTCGCTTTCCAAGCGCTCCAGCGCGCCGGGCCTTCGCTCGGGATTCGTCGCGGGCGACGCGAAGGTGCTGGAAAGCTTCCTCCTGTATCGCACGTACCACGGCTCCGCCATGAGCAACACCGTGCAGATGGCCTCCATCGCGGCGTGGAAGGACGAGGCGCACGTGGTCGAGAACCGGCGCCTCTATCGCGAGAAGTTCGCGGCGTTCTTCGAGCGCGTGAATCCCGTGCTGCCGCTCGCCATGCCGCAGGCCGCGTTCTATTTCTGGGCCCACGTGGGAGGGGACGACACCCTGTTCGCCCGCGATCTGTTCGCCTCCACCGGCATCACCGTGCTCCCGGGCAGCTACATCGGGCGCGATGCGCACGGCGTGAATCCGGGCCGCGGCTTCGTTCGCATGGCGCTCGTCTCCACGGTGGCCGAGGGCATCGAGGCGGCCACGCGCCTTCACGACCACCTCGCGCGCCGCCCCGTCGCGGCCGAAGCGCGAAAGGCCGGATGATGGACGACCTCGCGTCGCTGCAGCCCGTGATCGACGCCGCGTGGGAGCGGCGCACCGAGATCGACGCCGCCTCCGCGCCCGCCGGCGTGAAGGATGCCGTCGAACGCGTGCTGGATGGCCTCGACGCGGGGCGCCTTCGCGTGAGCGAGAAGAAGGGCGCGGACTGGATCACGCACCAATGGATCAAGAAGGCGGTGCTCCTCTCCTTCCGCCTTCGCGACAACGAGATCATGCAGGGCGGATTCACGCACTACTTCGACAAGGTCGATTCCAAGTTCGCGCGCTACTCGCAGGCCGACTTCGTGGCCGGCGGCTACCGCGTGGTCCCGCCCGCCGCCGCGCGCCACGGATCCTTCATCGCGAAGAACGTGGTGCTCATGCCCTCCTACGTGAACGTGGGCGCTTACGTGGACGAAGGCACCATGGTGGACACGTGGGCCACGGTGGGCTCGTGCGCCCAGATCGGCAGGAACGTGCACCTGTCGGGCGGCGTGGGCATCGGCGGAGTGCTCGAGCCCATCCAGGCCAATCCCACGATCATCGAGGACAACTGCTTCATCGGCGCGAGGAGCGAGATCGTCGAGGGCGTCGTGGTGGGCGAAGGCTCGGTGATCTCCATGGGCGTGTACATCGGCCAGAGCACCAAGATCTACAACCGCGCCACGGGCGAGGTCACCTTCGGGAGGATCCCGCCAGGAAGCGTCGTGGTTTCCGGCAACTTGCCCGGTGCCGACGGGCGGTATAGTCTCTATTGCGCAGTCATCATCAAGCAGGTGGACGCCAAGACCCGCGCCAAGACGGGAATCAACGAACTGCTGCGCGGCGACTGAAGCCCGCGCACCCGAGAGGCGCTAATGTTCATCGAAAAACTCCTGCAGCTGATGGGCGAGAAGAAGGCTTCGGACATCTTCATCTCGGCCGGCTCCCCCATCAGCATCAAGATCATGGGCACCATCATGCCGGTCAACCCGGCCGTGATGGACGCCGAGCAGACCAAGAAGATCTGCTACGAGATGCTCACGCCCAAGCAGATCGAGACCTTCGAGCGCGACCAGGAGCTCAACTTCTCCAAGCCGATGCAGGGCCTGGGCAACTTCCGCGTGAACATGTTCTGGCAGAAGGGCTCCGTGGGCTGCGTGATCCGCTACATCACGGCCGACATCCCGAAGATGCAGGACCTGAACCTGCCGCAGGTGCTCGCTTCCCTCATCATGGAGAAGCGCGGCCTGGTCCTGGTGGTTGGCGCCACGGGCTCGGGCAAGTCCACCTCGCTCGCCTCGATGATCGACTTCCGCAACGGCCAGGGGCCGGGGCACATCCTCACCATGGAGGACCCGGTCGAGTACGTCTTCACGCCGAAGAAGTGCATCGTGAACCAGCGCGAGGTGGGCAACGACACGCACACCTTCCACGACGCGCTGCGCAACGCCATGCGCCAGGCGCCCGACATCATCCTCATCGGCGAGATCCGCGACCTCGAGACCATGCGCATGGCGCTCACCTACGCGCTCTCGGGGCACCTCTGCCTCGCGACCTTGCACGCCAACAACGCCTACCAGGCCATGAACCGCGTGATCAGCTTCTTCCCGCTGGAAGTGCGGCCGATGCTGCTGCAGGACCTCTCGGTGTCGCTCAAGGCGGTCATGTCGCAGCGCCTCATCAAGACCGTGGACGGCAAGCGCGCACCCGCGGTGGAAGTGCTCCTCAATACGCGCAACATCCAGGAGCTCATCGAGAAGGGCGAGATCGGCGAGATCAAGGAAGCCATGGAAAGGTCCATGTCGCCCGGCTCGCAGACCTTCGAGCAGGACCTCTTCCGCCTCGTGCGCCAGGGCAAGATCTCCACCGACGAGGCGCTCGCCAACGCCGATTCGGCCACCAACCTCGGGCTGCTGCTGGGCAACTCGGGCATCATGCCCGCCGCGGGCGAGCGCGCGAAGATGCCGCCCAAGCCGGGCAGCGCGGGCGGGCCGTCCTTCGGCGAGTTCAAGATCACCGAGGAGTCCGAGGAGCGCCTGCAGTAGCTTGAAGCCGATCGAACAACACCTCACGCAATACGCGGCCTACCACCGGGACCGCCGCAACATCGCCACGCACTTCGTGGGCATCCCGATGATCGTGTTCTCCGTGGTCCTCGCCATGGAGACGCTTTCGTGGTCCGTCGCGGGATGGGCCGTGAGCGGCGCCGCGGTGGTGGCGGTCGCCTCATCGCTCTACTACCTCAGGCTCGACCGCGCCCTGGGTATCGCCATGGCCGTGACGCTCTTCCTCATGTGCGCGGCCGCGAGCGAGCTCGAGCCGCGCCTGGGCGCCGGCGCCACCCTGTGGACCGCGCTCGCGATCTTCGTCGTGGGCTGGGTCCTCCAGTTCTGGGGCCACAAGTTCGAGGGGATGAAGCCCGCGTTCTTCGACGACGTGATGGGGCTTGCCATCGGGCCGCTCTTCATCTGCGCCGAGGCCTTCTTCATCTTCGGCGCGAAGGCGGCGCTGCGCCGCCACATCGAGGAGCGCGTCGGTCCCGTGGTCGCGCGGCGCACGCACGCCGCGGATCCCGCGACCCGTTGAAGAACGAGACGCTCGAGCTCGCGCGCGAGCTCATCCGGCGCCGTTCCGTCACGCCGGAAGACGCCGGCTGCCAGAAGCTCATCGCCGAGCGGCTCGTGCCCCTGGGATTCAAGGCGGAGGAGTTCCGCTGCAACGACGTGGTGAACCTCTGGATCCGCCACGGCAGCGCGAAACCGCTGGTGGTCCTCGCGGGGCACACCGACGTGGTCCCTCCCGGCCCGCTCGAGAAATGGAACTCGGATCCCTTCGAGCCCACGGAGCGCGACGGCAAGCTCTACGGCCGCGGCGCCGCGGACATGAAGACGTCCATCGCGGCGTTCGTCACCGCCGCCGAGCGCCTCGTGGCCGCGCATCCATCGCATCCCGGATCGATCGCGCTGCTCATCACCTCCGACGAGGAAGGCCCTTCGGTGGACGGCACCGTGCGCGTGGTCGAGGCGCTGAAGGCGCGCGGCGAGGCGATCGACTACTGCATCGTGGGCGAGCCTTCGTCGGTGGAGCGATTCGGCGACACGGTGAAGAACGGCCGGCGCGGATCGCTCACGGGGCGCCTCACCGTGCAGGGCGTGCAGGGCCACGTGGCGTACCCGCATCGCGCGAAGAATCCCGTCCACCTCGCCGCGCCCGCGATCGCGGAGATGGCCGCGACCGAATGGGACCGCGGCAACGAGTACTTTCCGCCGACCACGTGGCAGGTCTCCAACATGCACGCGGGCACCGGGGCGCAGAACATCATTCCCGGAACGGCGCAGGTCGACTTCAACTTCCGCTTCTCCACGGCGAGCACGCCCGAGGCGCTGAAGGCGCGCGTGGCCGCGATCCTCGAGCGCCACGGGCTCGAATACACGATCGAGTGGACGCTCGGCGGAAAGCCGTTCCTCACGCCGCGCGGCAGGCTGGTCGAGACGCTCGTGCGCGCCGTCGAGAAAGTCTCCGGCGTGAAGCCCGAGATCAACTGCACCGGCGGAACGTCCGACGGCCGCTTCATCATCGACATCTGCCCGGAGGTTGCGGAGTTCGGCCCGGTGAATCGCTCGATCCACAAGGTGAACGAGGCGGTGGCGCTCGAGGAGATCGAGCCGCTCGCCGAGGTGTACCGCCTCGCCATCGAGGACTTGCTGGCCGCGCGATGACACGCACGGTGCGCGAGCTCCTCGCCTACGGCGTCGAGCGCTTCGAGCGCGCCGGCATTTCCTTCGGGCATGGCACCGCCAATGCGCTCGACGAGGCGGCGTGGCTGATCCTGCATTCGCTGGGATATCCGCTCGATGAATTGAACCCGCATCTCGACGAGCCGCTCGCCGACGCGCAATACCGCGCCGCCAAGTCGCTGCTGGATGCCCGCGTGCGCACGCGCAAGCCCGCCGCGTACCTCACGCACGAGGCGTGGCTCGGCAAGCACAGGTTCTACGTGGACGAGCGCGTGATCGTGCCGCGATCGTTCATCGCCGAGCTGCTGAACCGGGGACAGGCCCCGGTTTCGGTCCTGGACCTCTGCACGGGCTCGGGCTGCCTCGCAATCCTCGCGGCACTCGAGTGGCCGCACGCGAAGGTGGACGCCGCGGACCTTTCCGAGGACGCGCTCGCCGTGGCGAGGAAGAACGTCGCCGACTACAAGCTCGCGCGGCGCGTGCGGCTCGTGAAGTCGGACCTCTTCTCGGCGCTCGCGACGCGGCGCTACGACCTCATCGTCTCGAACCCGCCGTACGTGAAGGCCTCGTCCATGAGGAAGCTGCCCGACGAATACCGCAAGGAGCCGCAGATGGCGCTCGCGAGCGGCAACGACGGCCTCGAACACACGCGCCGCATCCTCGCGCAGGCGAAGGAGCACCTGAATCCCGGCGGAATGCTCGTCGTGGAGATCGGGCACAACCGCGCGGCGCTGGAGCGCGCGTATCCGAAGCTGCCGTTCGAGTGGCCGAAGGTCGCGGCCGGGACGGGCTACGTCTTCACAATCGGCAAAGACGAACTACCTTAGCCCTAGGTTCTCCAGGAAGGATCGGTGCGGTCGAGCCGGCGCAGGATGCCCGGCCACGCGATCATTCCGCCCGACTGGCGCAGCACCGCCTTCGAAGCGGCGACGATGCCGTCGAGGATGGGCCTGGGGATCTTCACGAGCTCGCCGCCGCCGGCCTGCGCCATCACCTGCGTCTCGCACGCCCTCTGCAGGATGTACATGAAGAGGAACGTGTCCGCGACGGTGGCCCCGCACGTGAGCAGCCCGTGGTTGCGAAGGATCATGCTGTGCTTGTCGCCCAGGTCGCGCACGAGGCGCGCCTTCTCGTCGGGGTTGAGCGCCACGCCTTCGTAGTCGTGGTAGCAGATGCTCGCGAGCGGGAAGAGCGAGAACTGGGAGATGGCGAGCAGCCCCTCCTTCTGGCAGGAGACCGCGACGCCTTCGGTGGTGTGAAGGTGCATCACGCAGAGCGCATCTTCGCGCGCCTCGTGCACGGCGCTGTGGATCGTGAAGCCCGCCGGGTTGATCTCGAAGGGCGACTCCATCACCTTCTCGCCCGCGAGGTTCACCTTCACGAGGCTGGAAGCGGTGATCTCCTCGAACATCATCCCGTACGGATTGATGAGGAAGTGGTGCTCGGGCCCGGGCACGCGCGCGGAGATGTGAGTGAAGACGAGGTCGTCCCAGCCGTAGCTCGCCACGGCGCGATACGCGGCGGCGAGATCCGTGCGCGCCGCCCATTCCTCGGCGGTGACCTGGCCCTTCAGCGAGCGGATGAGTGCGGGGTCGGCATGCATGGAATAATGTTACTCCATGAAGATCGAGCGGATCGACCACATCGTCCTCACCGCCTTCGACGTCGATCGCACGATCGATTTCTACTCGCGCGTCATGGGCATGGAGCCCATCACCTTCGCCGGCGGACGGCGCGGGCTCGCCTTCGGGCGGCAGAAGATCAACCTCCACCAGGCCGGCCGCGAGTACGAGCCCAAGGCCCTGAAGCCCGTTCCGGGGTCGCTGGACCTCTGCTTCATCACGGAAACGCCACTGGAAAACGTGATCGCGGCACTCAGGGTAAACGGAATCGTTATCGTCGATGGACCCGTGCCCAAGACCGGCGCGCTGGGCCCGATGACGAGCGTCTATTTCCGCGATCCCGATGGAAACCTCATCGAGGTTTCCAACTACGCCGCGGCGTCGTAAACGGGCGACTCGATTTCCTCCACGGTTTCATCACATTGCGAAGCGCGGCTTCGTGAGCGTTGCCACGCGCCGACGGTTGCATGCTCCTCGGTTTCGCGATGCAGTAGCTAACAGTCTGATTGCGCGGTACTCCCAACAATTGGCACGCGCCATGCGTATTCGCCGGTGCAACCACTTGGGAGGAACAAATGAAAAAGATCTCGTACGTGGCCCCGCTCGCCGCGGGAGTCGCCGCCGCGCTGCTGCAAGCGAACAACGCCTGGCCCCAATCCACCTTCCACGCGCGCGACCCCGGTCCGCGAGGCGGAACCCCCGCTGCCGGTGGCCCCATCAACGGACTCACCGCGAGCGAGCTCGTGTTCTTCGCGGTGAGCAAGGCCGCATTCCAGGAAGTCGAGGACGTCACCGACGGCCTGGGCCCCACGATGAACCTCGACTCCTGCGCCGGCTGCCACGCGCAGCCATCCACCGGAGGCTCGAGCCCCGTGCTGAATCCCCAGGTGGGATTCGCCACGAAGAACGGAGCGAAGAACGCGATACCTTCGTTCATCAAGGCCAACGGCCCCGTGCGCGAGGCGCGATTCGTGAAGAATCCGGACGGCACCGCCGACGGCGGCGTGCACGCCCTCTTCACCGTCGCGGGCCGGTCCGACATCGGCGCGGCCTGCCAGCTCAAGCAGGAGAACTTCGCCGCGGCCGTCTCCGCGAACAACGTGATCTTCCGCATTCCCACGCCGGTGTTCGGCGCGGGCCTCATCGAGTCGATTCCCGATGCGACGATAATCGCCAACGCCGCGGCCAACCAGGGCTCGAAGCAGCCCCTCGGCATCGGAGGGCGGCCCAACTTCCAGATTCCGGGACGCGTGAGCGGCGAGACCAACAACAGCGGCAACGACGGCACTGTCACCCGCTTCGGATGGAAGGCGCAGAACAAGTCGCTCATGATCTTCTCGGGCGAGGCCTACAACGTCGAGATGGGGATCTCCAACGAGCTCTTCCCCACCGAGCGCGACGAGACCGCGACCTGCCAGGTGGCCGCCGTGCCCAACGACGTGACCGACACGACGGCCGCCACGCCGACCGACGCGATGGCGGACACGACGCTCTTCGCGATGTTCCAGCGCTTCCTCGCGCCGCCCACGCCCTCGAACGACACGCCCGGCGGGACCTCCTCGATCGGCAACGGCAGGCAGCTCTTCGCGAGCGCCGGCTGCGCGCTCTGCCATACGCCCACGCTTCGCACCGGCAACGCCTCGGTCGCGGCGCTGCGCTACCAGAACGCGAACCTGTATTCGGACCTCCTCCTGCACGACATGGGGCCGAACCTGGCCGACGGCGTATCGCAGGGAGGGGCCAGCGGCAGCGAATTCCGCACCGCGCCGCTGTGGGGGCTCGGCCAGCGCCTCTTCTTCCTGCACGACGGGCGCTCGAGCGATCTCATCGACGCCATCAACCAGCACGCGAGCGGCACACAGCGCCAGGGCAACGCGAGCGAGGCGAACGGAGTCGTGAACGCTTTCAACAACCTCAGCGAGCGGCAGAAGCAGGACTTGCTGAACTTCCTGCGGTCGCTGTAAGGAAGGTCCCGCGTGCGAAGGGCCGGGTCTTCGGACCCGGCCCTTCGTCTTGTTGGGCTTGCTCCCGACGTCGCCGGGCCCGCGTACTGGCATTATTGGAGCTTCAGGCAACGAGAATGGCAGCTTTGTCCCTCATATGACCGACCACCAACCCGATTCGCAGTTTCGCGACCAGGCACTCATCCGCGAGAAGTTCGTGAAGCAGCTCAGGGAGGACAACTTCGTCCTCTATTCGCAGGCGATCGTGCCGGCCGCCGCGGACAGCACCGACCCGCCGCTGCGCGAGATCCTCGCGCGGTACCGGGAGGAGGAGGAAAACCTCCTTCCGCCGGGGTCGTTCCTGCCGATCCTCGAGGACCAGGGCCTGCTGCCGCTGCTCGATCGATGGATCGTGGCGCGCCTTCTCGGCTGGGGGCGATCGGTCCAAGCCGGCGGCCGCAGGATGCCCCGTTGCACCGTGAACCTCTCGATCGACACGATCCGGCGCGACGAGGCGTTCGGCGACTACGTCCTGCAGGGCCTGCAGAAGACGGGCGTGTCGGCCGCCGCGCTCACCTTCGAGGTGACGACGGTCGACGCCATGGCGCACCGCCCGGCGCTGCAGCGGTTCATCCCGCCGCTGCGCAACGCGGGCGTCACCTTCGCGCTCAGCTGGTTCAACGGCGAGAAAGCGGAGTTCGAGCTGATGCAGAAGGCGGGCTTCTCGTACGTGAAGATCGACGGCGCGTTCTCCGCCGTCATCGCGCGCCAGCCGAAAAAGAAGGCGGAGCTCGCGACGATCGTGCAGCGATGCCGCGAGCACGGCGTGCAGACCGTCTGCATGCAGGTCGAAGACGAGGAGACGCTCCAGCACTTGCGCCTGCTGCGCGTGGACTACGTTCAGGGATTCGGCATCGAACGGCCGAAGCCGCTGGAAACCGGGCCGGCCGACGGCCCGCGCTGAGCGCCTCGCAGCGGCAGCAGCCAGCGCAGCGCGGACGAAGGCCCTTCCGGCGCCGGGCCGAGATTTCCTGCGCCCGGGTTTGCGCGATAATGACTCCGTCATGTGCCCCGGCAGTCCCGACATCCCCGACCTCGCCCAGCTGCGAAGCGAATACTCCCGCGCGGCCCTCGACGAGTCCCATGTCGATCGCGATCCGGCCAGGCAGTTCCAGCGCTGGA
>DATJVS010000241.1:0-5800 GCA_035501715.1 Usitatibacter sp. | reverse complement strand
CCCACTTCGATGCGCACCTCGCGCTCGACGTTGCCCGTGGACTTGGACAGCACGATCCACGGCTCGCTCGCCGCCGCCTGGAAGGCGAAAGGCGAATTGCCGCGATTGAAGATCTCGAAGTAGTGCGTGCGCCGGTCGAACACGTCGAGCGCGGGGATCGTGAGCTTGGCGCCGCGCCCCGGCCCCGCGAGCTCGCTGCCTTCCACGGCGATGGCCATCTCGGCCGGGCCCGGCACCTGGATCTCGGAGACGGCGGGCATGATGTTGCGCGGCGGGTCGTACCACGCGCTGTAGCCGAGGTGCGTCTGCGACATCATGCCGGTCCACTTGCCGCCCGCGATCTCCTCCTCGTACTTGCGCGAGAGCTCCGCGTCCAGCGTGAAGAGGCCGCGCACGTAGCGCGCCACGTCGTTGGCCGAGGTGCGGCCCTGCGCCGCGTAGAGGCGATTCAGGCCCGCGGTGATGTTGATCTCGTTCACGAGCGCGGCGGCCCGCACCGGGTAGTACACGAGCTCGTAGAAAGCGTCGCGGAAGCGCGGCTCCAGCGCCGCGGCGATCTCGCGAGCGCGATCGGCGAGCGTGTTGCCCTGCTCCACGTGCGCCTCGGCCTCGCGATAGTTCACCAGGCTGTAGGTGTTGGGCTCGAGCGCCTCGGGCTTGCGCATGCCGTTCAGCTTCACCGACCTGGCGAGGATCTCGGCAATGGCGTCGGCGTGCTGCGACCCGAACTCGCGCGTGGCCCAGAGACGCATGAACTCCTGGACGCGATCGGCGGGCCAGCGCTCCGGGTTCCAGGCGTAGGTGAGGAAGAACTCGATGGGCACTTCCATCGGCTTGATGTCGCCCACGTTCACGATCCAGATGCGCGTGGCGTCGTACTTCCACGCGAGGTGCATCTGCTCCCACACCTTGGGCAGCGGCGTCACGTTGATCCACTTGTAGGAGCGCGGGCTGCCGTAGTAGTCGAAGTGGTAGTACACGCCCGCGCCGCCCGGGCGCTTCCTCTCCTCGGGCGTGGGGAGCCTGCGGATGTTGGCGAAGTTGTCGTCGCACCAGAGCAGCGTCACGTCGTCGGGCACGCGCATGCCGCGCTCGTAATACTCCTGCACTTCCTTGTAGAGCATCCACGCCTGCGGGACGCGCGTCACGTCCGGGTTCACTTCCTTCGCGATGATCTTGCGCTGGTCGGCGACGATCTTCTCGAGGAGCGCCACGTTCGCCTCCTCCGTCATGGGCATGTCGCCGTCGCCGCGCATGCCGAGCGTGATGATCTCTTCCCAGCCCTTGGTGCGGGTGAGGCCCTGCGCCCAGAACTCGCGCAGCTTCTCGCCGTTCTTCTCGTAGTCCCACGGGCCCGTTCCGTAGCGGTGCCACTCGGGCTGCGGGCGCATCAGCGGCTCGTGGTGCGAGGTGCCCATCACGATGCCGTACTCGTCGGCGAGCTTTCCGTTCAACGGATCGTCGTCGTAGAACGCCGAGCGCCACATGGCGGGCCAGAGGTAATTGCCGCGAAGCCTCAGGACCAGCTCGAAGACGCGCTCGTAGAAGTCGTGCTTGAAGCCGCCGTACTTCGCCGTGGCCCACGTGCCCAGCGCCGGCCACTCGTCGTTGATGAAGATGCCGCGATACTTCACCACCGGCGCGTCCGCGACATGCGTGCCGCCCGTGACGAAGAGCTCGCGCTGCTCCACCACCGGCACGTCCGCCCACCAATACCAGGGCGAGACGCCGATCTGCTCCGAGATCTCGTAGATGCCGTAGATGGTGCCGCGGCGGTCGGCGCCCGCCACGACGAGCGCGTGGTCCACGCCGGGCATCGGATTGGTGACCGCCTGGATGAGGAAACCCTCCCAGCGATCGCGGATCGCGGCGGCGTCGATCTTGTTCGCCCTGGCGAGCGCATCGACGATCGCGCTCTTGCCGAGCGTGCCCACGATGATCACGTCGCTGCCCTTGGGCGCGCCCTCCTTCACGAGCTGCGGACGCACCGTCGAGACGCGCGCGATGTCCTGCTGCAGGTCGCCCACGGCGCGCAGCACGCCCACGAAGTCCTTCGCGTCGGCGTAGATCGGCGCGGCGCGATTGGCGTGGGCGATCGCCACCGTGCCCGGTCCCGCCTCGTGGAGGATGAAGGACCTCTGGCCCAGCGCATGGGCGGGCAGCGCGCCCGCGAGCGTGAGCACGAGGGCGGCGACGAGGCTACTTGTCCAGCGGTTCATAGTCGAACCATGCGAAATCGGCAGGCGGCATCGTACCGCCTCCATCGACCGCCGCATACATCCCGATGAAGACGCCGGTGAAGCCGCCGGCCTTCTCCGATGACAGCGGCGCCGTGGAAGCGCGGGCGACGTTGCGAATGAGGCCGTCGCCCACGGCATATCCGAACGCGTAGCCGTCGGGAAAGGACTCGATGTTGAGCGAGACGGCGCCGTCGGGAATCGCCTCCGAGTAGAGCGGTTGCGTTTCGCCCAGCACCCGCGCGCGAACGTCGATGCGGCGCTTGGGAAATCCCGTGACGACGAAATCGTAGTGGTTGCGCTCGTTCTGCCGCAGCGTGAGTCCCGCCATCTGTTCCGCCGCGGTCGGAACGAAGTCCACCTTCGTCGCGGCGCGCATGCGGATGTGCTCCTGGCGCCGCGCGACGAACGCGGGCGAGCCCACTTCGTCCAGCGTCTCGCCATTTCCCTTGAGCCGCAGGAACCCATGGCGATCCGTGAGCGACCACCGCTCCGTCGAAGGCGTGCGCAGGTGCACCCACTCGGGCCCGAGCTTCGAGCCGTCGAATTCCGTGCGCACCGCGGGCGTGGGCCAGGGCGACGAGCGCGGCAATCCCTCGGCGCTCATCACGAGATCGAGCGGCTGGTCGTGGTTCACGTGCGGCCATCCGTTCGCGTCCCACGTGACGGGCGCCAACAGCGTCTCGCGTCCGATGTGATGGCGCCTGTTGCGCGGGCGAACGCCCAGCAGCACGACCCACCACGCGCCTTCGGCCGTCTGCACGAGGTCGCCGTGCCCGACCGCTTGCAGGGGAAGCTCGGGCTTGTCGCGATGCGTGAGGATCGGGTTCGCGGGGTCCGCCTCGAACGGGCCCCACGGCGATTTCGAGCGCGCCACCGTGAGGCTGTGCTCGTACGACGTGCCGCCCTCGGAGATCATCAGGTAGTAGGTGCCGTTCACCTTGTAGAGGTGCGGGCCCTCGGGCCAGATGCCGCCCGTTCCGGGCCAGACGAGCTTCGGCTCCTCGCGCAGCTTGCCCGTCGCCACGTCGATCTCCGACTGGTAGATGCCGCCGTTGCGCCCGCCGCCGTGGCGCGTGTAGTACACCTTGCCGTCGTCGTCGAAGAGCAGCGACGGGTCCATGCTGAAGCCCTTCTCGCCCACGAAGATCGGATCGGACCATTCGCCCGCCGGATCCTTCGTCGTCACGTAGAAGCTTCCGCCGGCCTCGATGTTGGTCGTGACCATGTAGAACGTTCCCTCGTGCCAGCGGATCGTCGGCGCGAAGATGCCCTTGGAGCTCGCCTGGCCCGCGAGCTTCAACTGGCTTTCGCGCGTGAGCGCGTTTCCGATCTGCTTCCAGCTCACGAGGTCGCGGCTGCGATAGACCGGAACGCCGGGAAAATATTCGAAGCTGCTGGTGACGAGGTAGTAGTCGCCGCCCACGCGCACCACGCTCGGGTCCGCGTGGAATCCGGAAAGGATGGGATTGCTGTAGGTGGCCGGCATCTACGCCGGGCGGCGCTCGAGTATCGCCTGGGCGAGCGTGCCGCTGTCCACGTGCTCGAGCTCGCCGCCCACGGGAAGGCCGCGCGCGATGCGAGTCACCTTCACGCCCTTGCCGGCGAGCATCTCGGAGATGTAGTGCGCCGTGGCCTCGCCCTCGACGGTGAAGTTCGTGGCGAGTATCACTTCCTTCACGACGCCGTCGATCGCGCGCTTGAGGAGCCGATCGAGGTGGATCTCGCGCGGCCCGATGCCATCGAGCGGCGAGAGGCGCCCCATGAGCACGAAGTACAGGCCCGCATAGGACTGCGTCTGCTCCATCATGAGCAGGTCGCCGGGCGACTCCACCACGCAGAGCAACGATGCGTCGCGCCGCGGCGAGGAACAGAGCGAGCACATCTCCGATTCGGTGAACGTGTTGCAGCGCGCGCAGTGGCGGATGCGATCGACCGCGTCGGACAAGCCCCGCGACAGGCGTCCCGCGCCCTGCGGATCGCGCTGCAGGAGGTGATAGGCCATGCGCTGCGCGGACTTGGGGCCCACGCCCGGAAGACAGCGCAATGCCTGGATCAGCTCCTCTAGGGCCGCGGGCTTGTCCATCGCGTGGAGACTCAGAGTCCCGGCAGGTTCAAGCCCGGCGGGAGATTCAGGCCCGCGGTGAAGCCCGCCATCTTCGCCTGCGAAGCGGCCTCGGCCTTGGCGACCGCATCGTTCATCGCCGCCATGACGAGGTCCTCGAGCATGTCCTTGTCTTCGGTGAGCAGCGACGGATCGATCGCGACTTTCTTCACGGCGAAGCGGCAGGTGATCGTGACCTTCACGAGTCCCGCGCCCGACTGGCCCTCGACCTCGGTCTTCGCGAGCTCCTCCTGGGCCTTGCGCATGTTCTCCTGCATCTGCTGCGCCTGCTTCATCAAGGCGCCGAGGCCGCCCTTCGGGATCATGTGGTTGCCTTTCGAGTGTTCAGTTGCCCGCTTCGGGCGGGCGGATGGACGAGGGCACGACTTCGGCGCCCAGGTCCTGCACGAGGCTCTTCACGAACGGATCGCCCTCGATGGACTGCGTTGCGCGCGCCTGGAGCTTCTCCTGCTCGCGCGATTTCGCCGCCGCCACGGTCTTTCCGTTGGTGGAACCCACGCGCACGGTGACGCGAAGGTTCGATCCGAAGTGCGGCGCGAGGTCGGACTTGAGCTTGTCGAGGTATCCCTTCTCCGCGTACATCTTCGCCGACTCGGGCACCAGCAGCTCGAGATGGTTGTTGTCGAAGGAGACGAGCTCGGCGTTGCGCGCGGCCATGCCCGCCATGCCCGTCAGTCCCGCGCGCTCGACGAAACCCGGCCAATCGCCGTCGAAGGCCGTCGCTGACTTCGTCGCCGCCGGTTGCGATGCCGCCACGGGTCGAGCGGGCGCGGCCACCGGTCGCGGCTCGGCGGAGACGTTCGCGAACGAAAGCATGCGCAGCAGCGACATGGTGAAGCCCGCGAGCTCGTCGGGCGCCAGCGGCAGGTCGCGGCGTCCGAGCAGCGCGATCTGGTACATCACCTGCACGCGGCCGGCATCGAGCTTCTGCGCCATGGCGGCCACGCGCGGCGCATCGGGATCGTCCGTCGAGGGCGCGGCGCCGGCCTGCGCGAGCGCCACGCGATGCAGGATCGATGCGAGGTCTTCCAGCGCCGTGTCGAGCGAGACGCTGCGCTCGCCGATGCGCTCGGCCTCCTCGATGGTGCCCTTGCCGTCGCCCGCGGCGATCTTCTCGAGGATCGGCCACACGAGGTCGGCGCCGAGCGAGCCCAGCATCTCCGCAACCTGCGCCGCCGACACCTTGCCGCCGCCGTGCGCGATCGCCTGGTCGAGCAGGCTCAGGCTGTCGCGGATGCTTCCCGCCGCGGCCTTGGCGAGCAACGGCAGCGCGGCTTCCTCGAAGGAAATCTTCTCTTCCGTGAGAACGCGCTTCAGGTGCCCCGCGATCAGCTGCGGCGTGAGCGGCTTGAGGTTGAATTGCAGGCAGCGCGACAGGATCGTGACCGGAAGGCGCTGCGGGTCCGTGGTCGCGAGGATGAACTTCACGTGCTCGGGC
>DATJVS010000240.1:0-6463 GCA_035501715.1 Usitatibacter sp. | reverse complement strand
AGCGTCGTCATGCGTGGGCGATGAGGTGGCGGCTCGCTTCCGCCAGGTCTTCGAAGACGAGCGTCTTCTTCGGCATCCCGCCCTGCTCCTGCGTGAGCTTTCCCTTGCCCGTGAGCACGAGGATCGGCAGCGCGCCCACCGCGTCGGCCGCCTGCAGGTCGCGCAGCGAATCGCCGATCGCCGGCACGCCCTTCAGGTCCGCGTGGAAGCGCGTGGCGATCTCCTCGAGCATGCCGGTGCGGGGCTTCCTGCAGTTGCAGTTCTCGTCGGCCGTGTGCGGGCAGAAGAAGAGCGCGTCGATGCGCCCGCCCTGGCGGAACACCATCTCCATCATCTTGTCGTTGATGGCGTTGAGCGTCGCCATGTCGAAGAGCCCGCGCCCGATGCCCGACTGGTTCGTGGCGACCGCCACGCGGTAGCCGCTCTGGTTCAGGCGCGCGATGGCCTCGATGGAGCCCGGCAGCGGCCGCCATTCCGACGGCGATTTCACGTACTGGTCGCTGTCGAAGTTGATGACGCCGTCGCGGTCGAGGATGACGAGCTTCACGACGCGAGCTTCGAAATATCGGCCACGCGATTCATCTCGAACTCCAGCTCGAAGAGCAGGTTCAGGCGCTTCTTGCGCACGACGGGATCTTCAACCATCACCATGACGCCTTCGAAGAACGCATCGACGGGCGCCTTCAGCACGGCGAAGCTCTTCAGGTACTCGGTGTAGTTGCCCTTCTGGAAGAGCGGGCTCGCCTTGGCGGAGGCCTCCCGCAACGCGTGGTAGAGGTCGCGCTCCAGCCGCTCGTTGAAGTTGTCGTGGTCCACGAAGCCGAAGCGCTCGCCCTTCTCGTGGGCCTGCTTCAGGATGTTGGAGATGCGCTTGTTGGCCGCCGCGAGGCTCGCCGATTCCGGAAGCTTGCCGAACTCGCGCACCGCTTCCAGCTTCTTCGGCAGGAGGTCGAGCCGATCGGGCTTGGCTTCGGCGCTGTCCACCTCGAGCACGGCGGACACTTCGTTGGCGGTGAAGCCGCGCTCGCGCATGAGGTTGGCGACACGGTCGCGCACGAACGACTCGATGGAGGCGATGAGGGCGTTCACGTTCTCCGCGGGCACCTTCATCACCTCCGCCGCGGCCTTGATGAGGGGCGCCAGCTCCATCTGCAGCGAGGGCTGCGTCTCCATGAGGATGCGGATCACGCCCAGCGCGGCGCGGCGAAGCGCGAAGGGATCCTTGTCGCCCGTGGGGACGAGGCCGATGGAGAACATGCCCACCAGCGCGTCGAGGCGGTCGGCCAGCGCCACCGCGATGCTCGTGTCGCCCGTGGGCAGCGCGTCGCCGGAAAAGCGCGGAAGGTAGTGCTGCTCGATGGCACGAACGACCGAGGGCTCCTCGCCGTCGGCCTCGGCGTAGTACTTGCCCATCACGCCCTGCAGCTCGGGGAACTCGCCCACCATGAGCGTGACGAGGTCCGCCTTCGCGAGGAAGGCCGCGCGGTCGGCGTAGGCGCGCCCCTTCTCGCCGCGCGGCAACGTCGCCTGGATGCGGCTCGCGAGCCTGCGCAGGCGCTCGACGCGCTCGAGCTGCGTGCCCAGCTTGTTGTGATAGACGATGGAGGCGAGCTGCGGCACGCGGTCGGCGAGCCGGGTCTTGCGGTCGGTCTCGAAGAAGAAGCGCGCGTCGGCGAGCCGCGGGCGCACCACGCGCTCGTTGCCCTGCACGATGTTCGCGGGATCGTCGAGCTCCATGTTCGACACGATCAGGAACTTGTTGAGGAGCTTGCCGTCGGCTCCCGCGAGCGGGAAGTACTTCTGGTTCTTCTGCATCGTGAGGACGAGGCACTCCTGCGGAACCGAGAGGAACTCCTCGTTGAAGGTCCCCACGTACACCGCCGGCCACTCGACGAGCGACGTCACTTCGTCCAGCAGCTCCGCGTCGGGCGCAAAGGCATTGGTGAGGCCGGCGGCTTTCTCCTCGAGCAGCCGCTCGATCCGCGCGCGCCGCTTCGCGAAGTCGGCGATGACGCGGCCCTCGTCGCCAAGCCTGGCCTCGTAGTCCTCGGCCTTCGCGAGCGAAATGTCCGCCGCCCCCTGGAAGCGATGGCCGTGCGTGACGCGCCCCGCCCTGAGGCCGAGCACGGCGACATCGACCACGTCGCCGCCATGCAGCGCGACGAGGCCGTGCGCGGGCCGCACGAACTGCACGGTGGTCTCGCCGTCGGCCAGCTGGTAGCTCATGACTTTCGGGATCGGCAGCGAGGTGAGCGTGTCGTCGAGCGCCGATTGCAGGGCCGCGGCGAGCGGCATCGCGGGCGTCATCGCGTCGGCGAAGAGCATCTCGGCCTTGCCGTCCACGCGCTTCTTGAGCTTCGCCGGATCGAGCCCCGCGAGGCCCGCGGCCTCGAGCTTCTTCGCGAGCGCCGGCGTGGGATTGCCCGAGGCATCGAGGCCCACCGAGACGGGCATGAGCTTGAGCTCCGTCGCCTTCGATTCGGATGCGGCCCTCACGCCCGCGATCGAGACCGCGAGGCGGCGCGGCGTCGCATAGGCGTGATGCTGCGGATGCGCATCGACCAGCCCGCGCTTCTTCAATCCCGCGGCGAGCGAGTCGGCGAACGCGCGGCCCAGGCGCTCCAGCGCCTTCGGGGGCAGCTCCTCGCAGAGCAGCTCGACGAGAAGGGTCGCGGACATCAGGCGCCCACCTTGCGCGCGAGCATCGGGAAGCCCAGCCGCTCGCGCGATTCGTAGTAGCTCTGGGCCACGCTCCGGGCGAGCGCGCGGATGCGCCCGATGTAGCCCGCGCGCTCGGTGACCGAGATCGCGCCGCGCGCATCGAGCAGGTTGAACGTATGCGCGGCCTTGAGCACCTGCTCGTACGCGGGGAGCGCCAGCTGCGCGTGCATGAGGCGCCTGGCGGCCGACTCGTGGTCCGTGAAGTGCTGGAAGAGCACGGCGGTGTCGGAGTGCTCGAAGTTGTAGGTCGATTGCTCCACCTCGTTCTGGTGGAACACGTCCCGATAGGTGATGCGCTGCGTGCGCCCCGCGGCGTCCTTGAACTCCGTCCACACGAGGTCGAACACGTTCTCCACGCCCTGCAGGTACATCGCGAGGCGCTCGAGCCCGTAGGTGATCTCGCCGGTGATGGGCTTGCAGTCGAGGCCGCCCACCTGCTGGAAGTAGGTGAACTGCGTGATCTCCATGCCGTTCATCCACACTTCCCAGCCCAGGCCCCAGGCGCCGAGCGTGGGATTCTCCCAATCGTCCTCGACGAAGCGCACGTCGTTCTTCTTCAGGTCGAAGCCCACCGCGCTCAACGATTCGAGATACAGGTCGAGGATCTCCGGCGGCGAGGGCTTGAGCACGACCTGGAACTGGTAGTAGTGCTGCAGGCGGTTCGGGTTCTCGCCGTAGCGGCCATCCTTGGGACGGCGCGAGGGCTGCACGTATGCGGCGCGCCATGGCTCGGGGCCGAGCGCGCGCAGGAACGTCGCCGTATGGGACGTGCCCGCACCCACTTCCATGTCGTAGGGCTGGAGGATCGCGCAGCCCTTCCGGTCCCAGTAGTCCTGGAGCCGCAGGACCAATTGCTGGAAGGTCAACATCGCGCGGGGAGGATCGCCAAAACTTCGATTTTAAAGGCTTTCCCGCAGCGCATCAAAAAGGCGCCCGCGCCACGCCGCGAGGAGCGCGAGCGCCGCCGCGAGTGCCAGCGCCAGCGCATCGCCGGCGCGCGCGTACGGCGTCATGCCCATCCGCGGTTCGGCCGACGCGACGAGCGTGTCCTTCGTGAACTGCGCAAGCTGCCCGACCACCTCGCCGTCCGGGTTGATCGCCGCGGTCACGCCCGTGTTGGTCGCGCGCAGCATCCAGCGCCCCGTCTCCGCGGCGCGGACCTGCGAAGCCTGCAGGTGCTGGTCGGCCGCGAGCGAGTGGCCGTACCACGCGTCGTTGCTCACGTTGAGGAGGATCTGCGCGGCCGGCAACGAATCGATCACCTCGCGGCCGAAGAGATCCTCGTAGCAGATCGCCACGCCGAACGCGGTGCCGTCGACCGTGAGCGCGCCCTGCGAATCGGCGCCGCGCGCGAGATCGCCCATGGGAATCTTGAGCACGGCGAAGACCCATCCGAAGCCCGGCGGGATGAATTCGCCGAAGGGGACGAGGTGGCGCTTGCGGTAGAACACGGGCTTTTCGGCGGTGAGGTTCACCACGCTGTTGTAGTAGGCGATGGCGTTGCCGTTTCGCTCGCGCTCGATCACGCCCATCACGATGTCCTTGCCTTCGCGCCGCGCGCTCTCGCGAAGCCCTTGCACGTATTCGGGAGGAAGCGCATCGAAGCTCGAGGGAAGCGCGGTCTCGGGAAGCACCACGACCTTCGCCTTGGCGGCCTCGATCATGTCGCGATATTCATCCAGCGTGCGCACGCGTTCCTCGTCGCGCCACTTGAGCTCCTCCGCGACATTGCCCTGGAGGAGCGCGATCGGGATGGCGGGCCCCGCGGGCTCCGTCCACTCGATGTAGTCGAGCCCTTCTCCGATGCCGAAGAGCGCGGCGATCGCGACCACCATCGCCGAGCGCGTGCGCACCTTCGACTCGCGCCGCAACGCGATCGCTCCCATCGAGGCGGCCAGGCACCCGACGAGCGAAACGCCGTACATGCCGATCACGGGAATGGCGCCCGCGAGCGGGCTCGAAGGGACCTGCGACGCGCCGATCGCGAGCCACGGAAAGCCCGTGAAGATCCACCCGCGCAGCATCTCGGCGAGCGTGTAGGCGGCGGGTGCGAGCACCAGGCGCCAGCCGGGATTGGCGCAGAAGCGCACCGTGGCCCAGCCCGCGAGCGCCGGGAAGAGCGCGAGGAACGCGCAGAAGAGCAGCACTGCGATCGCCGCGAGGACGGCCGGCATCCCGCCGAATTCGTGAAGCGCCACGTAGATCCACGACACGCCCGCGAGGAAGAAGCCGAGGCCGAAGGCGTAACCCGTGGCGAAGGCGCTGCGCGCGGACGGCGCGCGCGACCACGCGAGGAACGGCACGGCGAGCGCCAGCATCGGGATGGGCCACAGGTAGTACGGCGCAAAGCCGAAGATGCAAACGGCCCCCGCGAGCGCGGCGCGGATCACGTTTCCTTTGGCTTGGGCTTGTCCACGAGGAGCGCGCTCACCTTGCGGCTGTCGGCGCGCAACACCTGGAACGTGTATCCGTCGATCGTGATGGACTCGCCGCGCTTGGGAAGCCGCCCGAAGCGGCTCACCACCATGCCGCCCACGGTGTCGAAATCCTCGTTGGAGAAGTTCGTGCCGAAGTGGGAGTTGAAATCGGCGATCTCGGTCACGGCCTTCACGCGGAAGCGCCCGCTCTTGTCGGCGAGGATGTTGTCCTCGGTCTCGTCGAAGTCGTACTCGTCCTCGATGTCGCCCACGATCTGCTCGATCACGTCCTCGATTGTCACGAGCCCCGAGACGCCGCCGTACTCGTCCACGACGATGGCGATGTGGTTGCGGTTGGCGCGGAACTCCTTGAGGAGCACGTTCAGGCGCTTGGACTCGGGCACGAACACCGCGGGCCGGAGCATCTCGCGGACGTTGAATTCCTCCTCGGCGTAGAAGCGCAGCAGGTCCTTGGCGAGGAGGATGCCGATCACGTTGTCGCGGTTGTCCTCGAAGACCGGGAAGCGCGAGTGCGCCTTCTCGATCACGAACGGGATGAACGCCTCGGGGCTTTCGGAGACGTCGATCACGTCCATCTGCGAGCGCGGGATCATCACGTCGCGCACCTGGGTCTCGGACACCTGGAGCACGCCCTCGATCATCGAGAGCGCCTCGGCGTCCAGGAGCCTGCGCTCGAAGGCCGAGTGCAGCAGCGCGATCAGCTGCTCGCGGTCCTCGGGCTCGCGCAGCAGCATCGACGACAGGCGCTCGAGCAGGCCCGGCTTGTGGTCTTCTTTCATCGGGATGGGCGCGGTAGGACGGAATACTGTAGCAAGCCGCGGATTTCCGTGCATGACGCCTAGTAGGGGTCGGGAAACCCCAGGCGGGCGAGGATGCGCCTTTCCCGCGATTCCATCTTCTTCGCTTCGCGTTCCCGCTCGTGGTCGAAGCCCTGCAAGTGCAGCAGCCCGTGCACGAGCAGGTGCGCGTGGTGCGCGGCCACGGCCTTGCCCTGCGCCTTCGCCTCGCGGGCCACGACCGGCGCGCAGATCACGACGTCGCCCTCGAGCGGCTTCGTGCCGTAGATGAACGTGAGCACGTTGGTCGCGTAGTCCTTGCCGCGATACGAGCGATTGAGGCGCCGGCCCTCGGATTCGGCGACGTAGCGCAGCGTCACGCGCGCCTCGCGCGAAAGCGCGGCGCGCGCCCATCTCCTCAGGAGCGCGTCGGACGGGATGTGGGCCGCGCGCGAAGCGCGCTGGATGATCACTTCTTCGACTTCGTCCGGCGGTCGTAGGCATCCACGATCGCCTGCACCAGCGGGT
>DATJVS010000239.1:0-3846 GCA_035501715.1 Usitatibacter sp. | reverse complement strand
GCCCTCGCGGTGCTGCGCGATCTCGGTGTCGCCGACGACGCGCCGCACGTGAATCCCAACGGCGGCGCCATCGCGCTCGGACATCCGCTGGGCGCCTCGGGCGCGCGCCTGGTCACGACCGCCGTGAACGAGCTCGCGCGCCGCAAGGGCCGCTACGCGCTGTGCACGATGTGCATCGGCGTGGGCCAGGGCATCGCGATCGCGCTGGAACGCGTCTAGGCCCCGACGAGCAACCGCGCGGCCTCTTCGATCGTCGCCACGATCCGGTCGCAATCCAGCGACTCCACCGGCCGCCCTTCGTTGTACCCGTAGGGCACGCACCACACGCGGCATCCGGCGGCTCGCGCCGCGAGCACGTCGTTGTCCGAATCCCCGAGCATCAGCGCCTCGTCCAGCGGCACGTCCATCCGCTCGCACGCCGCGACGATCATGTCGCCCGCCGGCTTGCGCGCGATGCCGTCGTCGCCGGCCACCAGCGCATCCATCTGCGACGCGACGTCGAGATACGCCAGCAGCCTCTCGCTGTAGGACCGCGGCTTGTTCGTGACCACCGCGAGCCTGATCCCCGTGGCGCGAAGCCGGTCGATGCCGGCGCGCGCGCCCGGATAGAGCGTCGCATCCGTGGCCACCGTCTCCCGATAGTGATGGTGGAAACGTTCGACGACCGCTTCCGCGTCGAGGCCCGCCGCTTCGCGCTTGGCGAGCGCCCTCTCGACCAGCGCCCGAACGCCCTTTCCGATGAGCGCGGTGACCTCGTCCTGGCGCAGCGGCACGATCTCGAAATCGTCCAATGTGCGGGTAAGCGCGCGTCCGATCTCGCCCGCGGTGTCGACGAGTGTGCCGTCGAGGTCGATCAGGACGGCGCGGATGGGCATCGGCATGCCGCCACTGTGCCCGAAATCGCCCGCGCCGCTAAGGGACGGCGAGGCCGCGCATCGCGGCCCCGTTCAGTGGATGTTCAGGCTCGCCGCGCCGAAGAGACCCACCAGGCCGATCACGATGAGGTAGATGGCGACGATGTAGTTGAGCAGCCGGGGCACCATGAAGATGAGGATCCCGGCGATGAGCGATATGAGCGGGGTGAGGACGAGCACGCTCATGCCCGGGGCTCGCCATGCTCGTTCACGGTCACCGTCTGACCCGGCGGGGCGGTCGTCTGCATGTGGTGCTCCTGGCCCCGGAACTCGTAGGTGACGTCCCAGTAGTCGGGGCGCGCGGAGCTGGGCACGCTCTTGCAATGCTGGACGTCGCGCGCGTACGTTCCGCCGCTGTCGCGGCCCACGTTCGACCCCACGACCGCGCCGGCGACGGCGCCGCCCGCGGTGGCGACGTCGTTGCCGCGGCCGTTGCCGATCTGGTGGCCGAGGATGCCGCCGATCACCGCGCCCACGACCGCGCCGCCCACGTTAGGGCCGCCGCGGTCCTGCACCTGCTCGCGCTCCACCCAGCAGCGCTGCTCGGGAGGCCCCACGACGGCATGCACCGACGTGACGTTCGCCTGGTAGAGACGCTCGTTGTCGCGGCGGCGATATTCATAGCCCGTGGGCAGCGGCGCGTAGCGATAATCGTCGACGCGCGCGTCGCGGGCGATCATCCGCGCCGAGGAGATGCGCTTGTCCATGCCGAACGAAGCGAGCGACGGATACCGTCCGGGGCGAAGGACCATGCACTTGCCGGCGAAGTGCGCGTCCTCGCAGACCTCCCATCGCTCGCCGGCCACGACCACGGACGAGGCGCGATCGTTGAAGCCGTAGCGCTCGAAATCGCCGACGGGGCCGCGGGCCGTGAAGTTGCTTCCGTGGAAGTCCTCGTTCTGGAAGAACGTGACGTCGGCGCACGCCTGCCCGCCGAAGGCGAGCCCCGCGACGGCCAGGGCAGCCCTGAGTGTCGTGTTCATCGCGGTCTCCTACTTGAGGCGCATGTCGTTCTCGACGGACTTCACGCCGCGGACGTTCTCGGCGACGACGATGGCCTTACGGATGTCCGACTGCGAGCTCACGAATCCCGAGAGCTGCACGATGCCCTTGAAGGTCTCGACGTTGATCTCCGAGGACTTGAGCGTCGGCTCGTCGAGGATCGCGGCCTTCACCTTGGTCGTGATGACGGTGTCGTCGACGTATTCGCCCGTGCCTTCGGACCTCGGCGTCGACGCGCAGCCGAGGATGGTCGCCATGAGCAGCGTTGCGGTGAATGCGAGGAAGCGGTTGGAGCGGGTCATCTCGAATCTCCCGTGGTTGGCCTCGATGTCGTGCCGATAGCTGCCAACTTACCGGGGCGCGCGGCCGGCATCTGTAGGCCGGAAAAGGGTTCGCGTGTACGCCGACGCGCTTCGCAAGAGGTGCGTTTGTCCTACAGCGAGGGAGGATCGAAACAAAAAAGCCGCTTCATCGAAGCGGCCCTTTTCATGCATAACCGTGGAAGACTGGTAGGCGCGATTGGACTCGAACCAACGACCCCCACCATGTCAAGGTGGTGCTCTAACCAGCTGAGCTACGCGCCTCGTGATTCGAACCAGGAATTTTACTCGAAAAGTGATGTCCAATATAGATGAACATGAATATCGCCCCGCTGCCCGTTCGCCTGCGCGAGCCTGATCGCCGGGCGTTGCTCGAACATTTCCTCGCCCTCGGGATCGAGGATCGCCGGCTTCGCTTCGGCTCGCCGATCCCCGACCAGGCGATCGGCCATTACGTCGAGCGCATCGATTTCGCCGACCATGGCGTGTTCGCCGTGCAGGACGATCGCCTCCGCATCGTGGCCGCCATTCACGTGGCGCGCACCGGCGAGCGCGCGGAGCTCGGCCTTTCGGTGCTGCCCGGCTATCGCGGCGCGCACCTGGGCAGCGCGCTCTTCGCGCGCGCCGTGATGTACCTGCGCAACCGCAACATCCGCGCGGTCGACGTCCACTGCCTTTCGGAGAACGCGACGATGATGCACCTCGCGCGCAAGAATGGCATGCAGGTCAGCTCGGGTAACGGAGAATCCGACGCCTGCCTGGAGCTCGCGCCCGGCACGCCGCAGACCCACTTCTTCGAGTGGATGCAGGACCAGCAAGCGCACGCGGTCCAGGCGATGCGCCACCAGGCGCGTTTCTCGCGCGCGCTCTTCGGGCTTTCCTAGCTCGCCTGCAGCCAGAGTCCCTTGAGGTATTCGCCCTCGGGGAAGTGGATCGACACGGGATGGTCCAGCGATGCGCCAAGGTGCCGGCGGATCTGCAGGTCCACGCGCGCGTCGGCGGCGGCGCCCGCCACTATCTTCTGGAAGAGATCCGGGCTCACCGCGCTCGAGCACGAGAACGTGAGCAGATGCCCGCCGGGCGCGAGCAGCTTCATCGCCCAGAGGTTGATGTCCTTGTAAGCGCGCGCGGCGTTCGCGACGTGCTTCTCCGTCGGCGCGAACTTCGGCGGATCGAGCACGACGAGACCGAACTTGCGGTTCTGGTCGCGGAATTTCCTGAGCTGCGCGAAGACGTCCGCGGCCAGCCACTCGGCGCGCGAGGCGTCGAGCGAATTGATCTCCACATTGCGCCGCCCGAGCGCGAGAGCCTCCTCCGACGTATCGAGCGAGGTGACGTGCTTCGCGCCGCCCTTCAACGCCGCGAGCGTGAACCCGCCGGTGTAGCAGAAGGCGTTCAGCACGTCGCGGTCCGCGGCAAGCGATCCGGCGAGCGCGCGGTTGTCGCGCTGGTCGAGGTAGAAGCCGGTCTTCTGTCCGTTCACGACGTCGACCTCATAAGCGATGCCGCCTTCGTGGATGCGGACCGGGCCCTTCACGTCGCCCAGCAAGGCGCCCGTGCGCGGCGCGAGGCCCTCGAGCGTCCGCACCTCCACGTCGCTTCGCTCGTAG
>DATJVS010000238.1:0-22320 GCA_035501715.1 Usitatibacter sp. | reverse complement strand
TAGAGGAACGCAACCAGCATGGCGAGCGGCATCGCGATGGCGATGTTGCCGAGGATGGCGACGATCTGGGTGCGGACCACGCTCGCGATCAATACGGCGAGGTCGTCCAGCGGTGCGCGCCCGGCCTGCGTGTCCTCGATTGTCGCGGCGATCGTGGCCGCCGTCATCGCCGGCTGTTTGGTGGCCACCGCGAGGTGGAAGAGATGGATCACGACGAAGCCCAGCGAGTAGTCCGCGCAGAGCAGGATCATGTCGATCAGCGGCGGCAGGTGCAGCGTGCGCACGTGGACCTTGAAGAGCGCCATGAACGCGATGAAGATGCCCGCGCCCATGGCCGCGCGCATCATGCCGAAATATTCGGCGCGGTCGCTCGTGGCGTAATGCTCGCCCGTGCGCCCCGCGCTTTCCGTGATGCGCCGCGCGAGGATGCGCGTGTTCGCTTCCCACACGTGAGCGACGCTCAGGCGCGTGGCGCCCGCGTCGGCGAGGCTTTCGAAGAGCTCGAAGCACGCGTCGCGCCGGTCCTCGCCCGTGGAGCCGAGCGCGCGCAGCAGGATGTCCAGCCTCGCCAGCTGCTGGTCCATGCGCACGAGGAGATAGGTGATGCGGATGCTGGTGCCGCGCCGCCGCCCGATCGTGCGAAGCCGCGCGACCGCCTCGTGGCACTGCGCGACGAGCACTCGCGCATGCTTCGGCGGCTCGACCGCGATCGAGGAATCGCCTTCGCCGGCCTCGACCGCCAGCAGGAACATCGCCACCTCGTGCTGGAGCGCGAGGAACGGCGACTCGCGCCGCTCGGCATCGGGGTCGATGTGCAGGAGCTCCGTCTCGGTGCCCGAGGCGGCGATGCGAAGCGCCAGCACCTGGGCCGCGCCCGTCATGCCGCGCCGAAGCCGATCGAAGACCTCGCGCCCCTGCGCCCCCTCGCCCGCGATGGCGCTCGCGAGCTCGATCCATTTCCCGCGCGGCGCCGTTCGCACCCACTCCGCATCCCGCGGCGACGCGAACACCTGTTCGAACGCTTCCCTCAGCTCGCCCGGCTGGTGCGGCCGCGGCAGCACGCGCTCGTAGAGCCGCTCGCGAATCTCGGGAAGGAAGCCGCGCGTGGAGAGGATGCCCGCCTCGGCGTACCACGAGACGATGCGCGAATCGAGGACCGGCTCGGCGACGGCGGTGCGCAGCCGCGAGGCGGCATGCGCGAGGAATTCGTCGGGATTACCCGGAGGGTTCATGGCGGAGAGAGAGGGATTCGAACCCTCGATACAGGTTTAAGCCCGTATAACGCCTTAGCAGGGCGCCCCCTTCGGCCACTCGGGCATCTCTCCGGCGAAGGCGAATTATACCGCGCTACTTGAGCTCGTTCTGCAGGAACGTGTAGGTCAGCGCCCACATGTAGGCCTGCTGCGCCGGGGTGGCGCCGGCCGCGTGGCCGCCCTCGGTGTTCTCGTAGTAGAGGACGTCGTGGCCCTGCGCTTCCATCTTCGCCACCATCTTGCGCGCGTGGCCCGGATGCACGCGGTCGTCGCGCGTCGAGGTGTAGAAGAAGATGCGCGGATACTTCTTGTCCTTGAAGACGTTCTGGTACGGCGAGTACTTCGAGATGAACGCCCAGTCGGAAGGCACGTCGGGATTGCCGTACTCGCCCATCCACGAATTGCCCGCGAGCAACTTGTTGAAGCGATACATGTCGAGCAGCGGCACCTGGCAGACCACCGCCTTGTAGAGCTCGGGGCGCTGCGTGAACGCGGTGCCCACGAGCAACCCGCCCTGGCTGCCGCCCATGATGCCCAGGTGCTTGGGCGAGGTGATGCCGCGCCGCTCGATGTCCTCGGCCACGGCGATGAAGTCGTCGTGCACGCGGTGGCGGTTCTCGCGGATCGCCTGCGTGTGCCACGCGGGGCCGAACTCGCCGCCCCCGCGGATGTTGGACAGCACCCAAACGCCGCCGCGCTCGAGCCACGACGCGCCGATGATGCCGCTGTAGTTGGGCAGCATCGAGATCTCGTATCCGCCGTAGCCGTAGAGGATCGTCGGATTCGATCCGTCCATCTTCGTGCCTTCGCGCATCACCACGAAGTACGGGATCTTGGTGCCGTCCTTGGACGTGGCTTCGCCCTGCGTGGTGACGAGGCCCTTCGCGTCGAAGAACGCCGGCAGCGACTTCAACTTCTCGCGCGTGCCCTTGGTGTAATCGGCGAGGTAGAGCGTCGTGGGCTCGGTGAACGAGGTCACCGTCATCCAGTACGCGTCGCTGTCGTCGCGGTCGAACGCGGAGACGCCGATGGACGCGGTGTCGGGCACCGGCACGTTCGTGCTCACCCACTTGCCGCCTTCGCGGCGCACCTCGACCACGCGGCTCTTCACGTTGTCGAGGATGTTGAGCAGGATCGCATCGTGCGTGACCGAATGCGATTGCAGCGCCGCGCGCGCCGTGGGCACGTAGATCGCCTCGAAGCGGCGCCCGCCCTTCATGAAATCGTCCAGGTTCGTCGCGATGAGCGAGCCCGCCTTGAACGGCTTGTCCTTCGGCTTCCAGTCGCTGCGCAGCGAGACCAGGAGCCAGCCGTTGGCCACGTCGATGCGCGCGTCCCTGGGCACCGCGACGGGCACGAACTTGTCGCCCACGCGAAGCCGCCACTCGAATTCCCAGAACGTGATGGCGCGGCGAAGCGTCTCGTAGCGCCGGCCCTTCTCGTTCACGACGTTCGTGCCCACGCCCACGTCGCTTTCCTTGCCCTCGAAGACGACCTTCGCCTCGGAGAGCGGCGTGCCGCGCTTCCACACCTTCACGATGCGCGGGTATCCCGACCTGGTGAGCGTGCCGGGACCGAAGTCGCTCGCGACGTAGAGCGTGTCGCGGTCGATCCACTCGACCTCGCTCTTGGCCTCGGGCAGCAGGAAGCCGCCCGCCACGAACTCCTTCTTCACCGCGTCGAACTCGCGCACTTCCACCGCGTCCGCCCCGCCGTGCGAGAGCGAGACGAGCGCGTGCTCGTAGTCCGGGTAGAGGAAGTCCACGCCCTTGAACACCCAGTTGGTCTTCTCGTCGGCGTCGAGCTTGTCGATGTCGAGCACCGTCTCCCACTGGGGTTCGGCCTTGCGGTATTCGTCGAGCGTCGTGCGCCGCAGGATGCCGCGCGGGTTCTTCTCGTCCTGCCAGAAGTTGTAGAGCCACTTGCCGTGCTTCGTGGCCGAAGGAATGCGCTCCTTCGAGTTGTAGATCGCGAGGAGGCGCTCGTGCAGGGCCTGGAACCCGGGACGGGCCTCGAGCTCGGCCTTGCTCTTCTCGTCCTGCTCCTTCACCCACGCGAGCGACTTCTCGCCGGTCACGTCCTCGAGCCAGAGGTACGGATCGTCGTTGGGGTTCTGCGTCTGGGCGTGGGCCATGTTGATCGTGGTGAGCAGTGCGGCGAGGAAAGCGGCGTGGGGTCTCATGGCTTCATCTTCTCTTCGTTCGGGGCCTTGTCAAGCTCGAACTCGCGGTGCAGCACGCGCACGGCGAGCTCCATGTACTTCTCGTCGACGACCACCGAGGTCTTGATCTCCGAGGTCGAGATCATCTGGATGTTGATGCCCTCGCGGGCGAGCGCGCCGAACATCTTCGAGGCGATGCCGGCGTGGGTGCGCATGCCGATGCCCACGAGCGAGACCTTGGCGATGCGGTCGTCGCCCACGATGCCCTTCGCGCCGATGGCGGGCTTCACCTTCGACTCGAGTATCTGCATCGCGCGCTTGTACTCGTTGCGGTGCACCGTGAAGGAGAAGTCCGTGAGCCCTTCGGTGGAGGCGTTCTGGATGATCATGTCCACGTCGATGTTGGCGTCGGCCACGGGGCCGAGGATGCCGAAGGCGATGCCGGGGCGGTCGGGCACGCCCAGCACGGTGATCTTGGCTTCATCGCGGTTGAACGCGATGCCGGAGATGATGGCTTGTTCCATGTTCTCGTCTTCCTCGAAGGTGATCAGCGTGCCCATGTCGGTGGAGCTCACGTCGGTGAACGACGAGAGCACGCGAAGCTTGACCTTGTACTTGCCGGCGAACTCGACCGAGCGGATCTGCAGCACCTTGGAGCCGAGGGAAGCGAGCTCGAGCATCTCCTCGAAGGTGACCCGGTCCAGGCGCCGCGCCTCGGGGACGATCCGCGGGTCGGTGGTGTAGACGCCGTCCACGTCCGTGTAGATCTGGCATTCGTCGGCCGTCAGCGCCGCGGCGAGCGCGACACCCGTGGTGTCCGAGCCGCCGCGCCCGAGCGTGGTGATGTTGTCGTGGCCGTCGATGCCCTGGAAGCCCGCCACGATCACGATGTGCCCCGAGTCCAGGTCGGCGCGGATCTTCTTGTCCTCGATGGAGAGGATGCGCGCCTTGGTGTGCGCCGTGTCCGTGACGATGGGCACCTGCCAGCCGGTGTAGCTCTTCGCCTTGAGTCCCAGGGCCTGCAGCGCGATCGAGAGCAGCCCGATGGAGACCTGCTCGCCGGTGGAAGCGATCACGTCCAGCTCGCGCGGGCTGGCGTCGGGATTGAGCTCCTTCGCGAGTCCGAGGAGGCGGTTGGTCTCGCCCGACATGGCCGAGGGCACGATGACGAGCTGGTGCCCCTCGCGGGCGAAGCGCGCCACGCGCTTGGCCACCTCGCGGATGCGCTCCGGGCTGCCCATGGAGGTGCCGCCATACTTCTGGACGATCAGGGACACGAGGGGAGATTTCGCGGAAAAGCCGCTATTCTATCGTGGCGGCAACCCAATAACGAATGAACCGGCCCCTGCGACCCCATGTCGTTGCTCTGGCCGCCCTCGCCTTGGGCGTGGCGGCGACACTGCTCGCCTGGTTCATGGCCGCGCGGCAGGCCGACCGCGAGGCCCGGGTCGAATTCAACAACCACGCCAACCTCGCCGCGAACCTCCTGGAGCGGCGCGTGCAACGCTACGTGGACGTGCTCTACGGGCTGGAGGCGCTCGCCTACCACGAGACCGACCTGTCGCGCGCCGACTTCTCGCGCTATGCCGCGGCCCTCGAGATCCATCGCCGCTTCGCCGGGCTCACGGCGGTGGAGTTCATCCGCCGCGTGAAGGAGGAGGACCGCGAGGCCTTCGTGGCCTCCGTGCGCGACGACCGCTCGGCGCCGCCCGCGAACCTCTCGCGCTTCTCCATTCGCCCGGCCGGCACCCGGCGCGAGTATTGGGTGGTGGACTACGTGGAGCCCTACCCGGGCAACGAGGCAGTCTTCGGCCTCGACATCCGCATGCGCGAGGGCGCCCGCAACGCCGCGGAGCGCGCGCGCGACACGGGCGAGGCCACCGCCACGGGCCGCTATCGCCTCGTGCAGGAGAAATCGACGAGCTTCGGCCTGGTGCTCTACCTGCCGGTGTACGGGCCGGGGCCGTTCCTCACCCGGGAGGAGCGCCGCGAGGCGCTTCGCGGATTCGTGAACGTGGTGCTGCGCGTGGACGACATCTTCGCCGACATGCTGAACGAGCCCGCGCTGCACGGCATCCGCATGCGCATCCACGACGTGGGCGCCATGGGCGAGCCGGCCCGCGAGCCCTCGGGCGACACGCTCTTCTTCGAGACCGCCGCCGACGAGGGCAAGGCGGCGAACCCGTGGCTCACCTCGCGCGGCACGCTGGACCGGCCCCTCGCCATCGCGGGGCGCCAGTGGCTCGTGCGCTTCGAGGACGAGCCGGCGTTGAGCCCCTGGCTCACGCCCTTCCCGTTGCTGGTCCTGGGTGCGGGCCTTGCGATGTCGGCGCTGCTTTTCGGCATCCTCTTCACCGTGGCGCGCACGCGAAGCGAGGCGGTGGCCCTCGCCTCCAAGGCCACGCGCGAGCTTCGCTCGCAGCTTTCCTTCACGCAGCAGCTGATCGAGGTCCTCCCCAACCCCGTGTTCTACAAGGACCGCGAGGGCCGCTACCTGGGCGTGAACCGCGCCTGCGAGCAGTACTTCGGCCAGCCGCGCGAGTCCATCATCGGCAAGCGCTACGGCGAGCTCGCGCCCTCGGAGCTCGCGTCCCGCTCCGACGAAGCCGACCGCGCGCTGATGGAAAGCCCGGGCACCGTGAGCTACGAGTCGCGCGGCATCGTCGCCACCGACGGCGCCCCGCGCGAGGTGATCGTCAACAAGGCGACCTTCCTCGATCCCAACGGCGAGATCGCGGGCATCGTGGGCTCGCTCGTGGACATCACCCAGCGCAAGACCCTCGAGAAGGAGACGCAGGAGAGCATCGAGCTGCTGCGCGCCGTGATCCAGGCCGCGCCCGTGGCGATCGTGGCGCGCGACATGAATCGCGTGATCTCCATGTGGAACCCCGCGGCCGAGCGCATGTTCGGCTGGAAGGAGTCCGAGGTGCTGGGCACGAACACCTCCATCGTGCCTCCCGAGCTCGTGGAGGAGGCCTCCCGCTACCGCGCGCTCGCGCAGAAGGGCGAGACGCACCTCGAGATCGAGACCCGCCGCATGCACCGCGACGGGCACGCCATCGACGTGTCGCTCTCGGCCGCGCCGATCTACGGCGGCGACGGAAAGGTCGTGGGAACCATGGTCACCATCGCCGACCTCACGCAGAAGAAGGCCGCCGAGGCGGCGCTGCGCGAAAGCGAATCGCAGCTGCGCCTCGCCATGGACGCCGCGCAGCTCGGCATGTGGTACTGGGAGACCGAAAGCGACCGCTTCACCTATTCCGAGGGACTGAACGTCCTCTTCGGCCGCCCGGCCGAGAGCTCGCTCGCCAACTATCGCGACCTTCGCGAGCGCGTGCATCCGGACGACCGCGAGCTCGTGGATGCGACGCTTCGCCACGCCATCAAGCAGGGCGACGACTTCTCCGCGGACTTCCGCGTGGTCTGGCCCGACGGCTCGGTGCACTGGATCGCCAACCGCGGCCAGGTGCACCGCGACCTCGAAGGGCGCGCGCAGCGCCTGATCGGCGTGGGGATGAACATCACCGAGCGCAAGATCGCCGAGCAGCGCGTGGCGCACATGGCGCACCACGACGCGCTCACCGGCCTGCCCAACCGCGTGCTCCTGCGCGACCGCATCCAGCAGGCCATCGCCCAGGCGCACCGCAACGGCACGCAGCTCGCGGTGCTCTTCCTCGACCTCGACCGCTTCAAGACAATCAACGATTCGCTCGGCCACCAGCTGGGCGACCGGCTGCTGCAATCGGTGGCGAGCCGCATCCTCGTGTGCGTGCGCGAGGGCGACACGGTCTCGCGCGTGGGCGGCGACGAGTTCGTGATCGTGATCCCGGGCATCGGCTCGGCCTCGGACGCCTCGAGCGTGGCGGGCAAGATCCTCGAGGTGCTCGGAAGCGCCTTCCACCTGCACGGCAACGACCTGCACGTGGCGGCTTCAATTGGCATCAGCCTGTATCCGGCCGACGGGTCCGATGCCGAGACGCTCATGCGCAACGCCGACACCGCGATGTACCACGCGAAGGACTCGGGGCGCGGCAACTTCCAGTTCTTCACGCAGCACATGAACGTGGCGGCGCAGCAGCGCCTCAATCTCGAGAACTCGCTGCGCCGCGCGCTGGAAGCACGCGAGTTCGAGCTGCACTACCAGCCGCTCTTCAACCTGCGCGACCGCAGCATCACCGGATTCGAGGCGCTGCTTCGCTGGCATCCGGCCGACGCCTCGAGCGTGGTGGCGCCCGCCGAGTTCATCACCGTGGCCGAGGACTCGGGGCTCATCGTGCCCATCGGCGAATGGGTGATGCGCGAAGCGCTGCGGCATGCGAAGTCGTGGCAGTCGCCGGGCCGGCCGCTCACGATCTCAATCAACGTGTCGGCCACGCAGCTGTCGCGAAGCGTGTTCGTCGAGCGCCTGCGCCGCCTGGTGAACGAGTTCGGCATCGATCCGCACCTCATCGAGCTCGAGGTGACCGAGCGCGTGATCATCGAGGGCGCGGGAGACGCGCGGGAGGCGCTGGACGACCTGGCCGCGCTCGGCGTGGGCATCGCCATCGACGACTTCGGCACGGGCTACTCGGGGCTCGCGTACCTGAAGCGCCTGCCCATCGACACGGTGAAGATCGACCAGTCCTTCGTGCGCGACCTCACCGTCGATCCCGACGATGCGGCGATCGTCACCGCCATCGTGGCCATGGCAGGAAGCCTCGACGTGGAAGTCGTCGCCGAAGGCATCGAGACCGAGGAGCAGCTGGAGGAATTGCGACGCCTCGGCTGCCAGCGCGGCCAGGGCTACCTGCTCGCGCGGCCCATGCCCGCCGCGCAGGTGGCGCGCCTGCTCAGCCGCGCCGCGGAGAAGAGCGCATGAAAAACCGGGGACAGACCCCGGTTTAGTTGGTGGCGATCGCCTTCAGGTCCTCGGCGAAGACGCTCTTGGCCTGGGTCATGCGCAGGGTGTTCACGAACTTGGCCTTCACGGCGTCGTTGCCGGGCCAGACGGTCTCGAGCCAGTTCATGCCCGCGGCGCCGTGGCCGGTGTAGGTGTAGCGGTTGATCTCGGCGGAGACGGCCGAGAGCACGCCGTTCTCGAAGTAGTCCTCCCACTTCAGTTCGGCGGCCGAGCGCGTGGCCTTGATGGCGGCCAGGCGCTGCTTGATGTCGGCGGTGCGCGCCTGGCGTCGCGCCGTCTGGTACTCGGCGCAGCGCTCCTTCAGCCACGGGTTCGCGCTCGCGAACTGCTGCGAGCACACCGGCGGCGGCATGCCCGGAAGCCGCGACTGCATCATGTCCTGCGCGAACTGCAGGCGCCCCTTCGGCCCCACCTCGAGCACCACCAGCGGGAAATACGAATTGGCGTACGGAGCGAATGCGTTGGCCGACGCGTCGTCCGCGGAGATCATCACCGGCGCCTTGCGGTCCTTCACCTCGATGAAATCGCCGCCGCCCATGCTGCCCGCCGAATACACCGCGAGGCGCTTCACCTGGGGCTTCAACGAGAACACGAAGTGCGTGGTGCAGCAGTTCCCGCCGCCCGTGTTCACCGACAAGTGCGCGTCGGGCTGGCCCTTGCCTTCGAGGTCGCGCCCCACGGAGACGATCGTCCACTTGCTGCCGGGGTCGGTCTCCTTCGGGTTCGATTGCCACGCGGGCTTGCCCTTGGCGAGTATCGCGGCGCGCTGCTCGCCCCCGCCCGAAGGCGTGGCGATCACCACCTCGAATTCGTTGAAGGACTTGGTATCGACCGCAACCAGGTTTTCCTTCTCGAGCCACGCCTTCGAGTCCTGCCCGTAGGCGGGAATCGCGGCGGCGGCGGCGAACATCAGGGCCGCGGTCCAACGCATGGCATTTCTCCCCAGATTCGAGGGTCGTGTGGGCCCTGATTCTACTTGATCGCCTCGATGCGGTCGTAGAGCTCGCGGGGCCACGGGGCGTCGGGCGCGGTGAGATAGGGCTGGACCGCCTTGATGAAGGGGCCGCGGTCGACCTTCACGACGGTCTTGCCGCGCCTCTCGAACGCGGCGACGAGCTTGCCCTCGGCCTCGACGATCTCGTCGGTGGCGCGCGTGGAAGCCTCCCAGAGCACGTCGGAGAATACCTTCCTGTCCGCCTCGGAGAGCTTGCCCCAGGTGCCGCCGGAGACGATCGTCACGAGCGACTCGGTGATGTGCTGCGTGAGGATGATGTACTTCTGCACCTCGTAGAACCTCTTCGCCTCGATGGTGGGCAGGGGATTTTCCTGCGCGTCCACGGTGCCGTTCTGGAGCGCGAGGTACACGTCGGCGAAGGCGATCGGCATGGGGTTCGCGCCAACGGCGCGCGGGAACATCGTGAAGAGCGGCGCGTCGGGAACGCGAAGCCTGAGGCCCTTCATGTCCTCGGGCCTGGTGATGAGCCTGTTCGCCGTGAGGTCGCGCTGCCCGTAGTACGTGTAGCCCACGATGTGGTTGCCGCTCTTCTCCTCGTAGCCCCTGGCGAGCTCCCTGAAGATCGGGCCGTTCCTGAATTTCTGCCAGTGGTCGAAGTCGCGGAACACGAAGGGCGCGGAGGCGATCGATATCGGCGGGTAGCTGCGGCCCGCGAAGGCCATGCTGGTGTAGATGATGTCGATCGTGCCGCGCGAGAGCGCCTGGTTGATATCGGTTTCATTCCCGAGCGAGGAGGACGGGAAGACGTCGATCTCGTAGCGGCCGTTGGTGCGCTTGCTGATCTCCCGCGCGGCCCACAGCGCCTGCAGGTGGTACGGCTCGGCGCTTTCGTACACGTGCGCCCACTTGAGCCTGGTCTGCGCATCGGCGTCGGGCGCAGCGAACGCAATGGCGGCGGCGAGCGCAACGGCGCCCAGCAGGCGCGTTCTCATTGTGGGGCTCCTCCTCCGGTACTATCGTGCCATGGATACCCCGGTCTCGTATCGACGCTTGTTGCTCACCGGAGCGGCCGGCGCGCTCGGCCGCGTGCTGCGCCCCGCCATGCGCACGTGGGCCGCGAAGCTGCGCGTCTCCGACATCGCGGCGCTCGATCCCGCGCAAGGCAACGAAGAGGCCATGCCTTGCGACCTGGGCGACGAGCGCGCCATGGCGAAGCTCCTGGACGGCGTGGATGGCGTGGTGCACATGGGCGGCATCTCCACCGACAAGCCCTGGGCGCCGATCCTCAACGCCAACATCGTGGGCGTGTACAACCTCTACGAGCAGGCGCGCATCGCCGGCACGAAACGGATCGTGTTCGCGAGCTCCAACCACGCCATCGGCTTCCATCCGCGCTCGCGCCGCATCGATGCCGACGACCCGATCCGCCCCGACAGCCTCTACGGCGTGTCCAAGACCTTCGGCGAGAGCATCTCGCGCTACTACTTCGACCGCTACGGCATCGAGACCGTGTGCCTTCGCATCGGAAGCGCCTTCCCCGAGCCGAAGGACCGCCGCATGCTCATCACGTGGCTCTCGTACGCGGACTTGACCGAGCTCGTGCGCGCCTCGCTCTTCGCTCCGCGCGTGGACCACACGATCGTCTTCGGCGCTTCCGCCAATCGCGATTCGTGGTGGGACAATTCGAAGGCCTCGCACCTCAACTGGCAGCCGAAGGACAACACGGAGAGGTTCCGCGCCGCGCGCGAAGCCGGTCCGCCCGTCGATGCATCGTCGCCCGTCGAGAAGTACCAGGGCGGCGCCTACGTGATCTCCGGACCCTATGAGTGACTGGCAACCCTCGCTGCGTTATCCCGACCCGGCCATCGAGCAGCTCGACGAGCGCTGGAGGAAGCTTCGCATCGGCAGCGCGAGCGTCGAGCGCATCGCCACGGGATGCCGCTGGGCCGAGGGTCCCGTGTGGTTCGGCGACCTGCGAGCGCTGCTCTGGAGCGACATCCCCAACAACCGCATCATGCGGTGGGAAGAAGAGACCGGCGCCGTGTCCGTTTTCCGAGCGCCGTCGAACTTCGCCAACGGCCACACCCGCGACCGCCAGGGCCGGCTCGTGAGCTGCGAGCACGGCACGCGGCGAGTCACGCGCACCGAGATCGACGGAACGATCACGGTGCTCGCGGACAGCTACCAGGGCAAGCGCCTCAATTCGCCCAACGACATCGTGGTGAAGTCCGACGGATCCATCTGGTTCACGGATCCCTCGTTCGGGATCATGTCCGACTACGAAGGGCATCGCTCGGAGCCGGAGCTGGGCACCAACGTCTATCGCATCGACCCCGCGACGCGCGCAATTACGCTCGTGATCGACTCCATCACGCTGCCCAACGGCCTCGCCTTCTCGCCCGACGAGAAGCTGCTCTACGTGGTCGAGTGCAGCGCGGCGCCCCGCAAGATCCATTCGTTCGACGTGCTGGACGGCGGCAAGCTCGGCAAGTCGCGCGTGGTGATCGACGCGGGCGAAGGCACGCCCGACGGCTTTCGCGTGGACGAGCACGGCAACCTCTGGTGCGGCTGGGGCATGGGCAAGGGGGAGCTGGACGGCGTGCGCGTCTTCAGCCCGCAGGGGGACGCCCTGGGCCACATCCACCTGCCGGAGCGCTGCGCCAACGTCTGCTTCGGCGGCGTGAAGCGCAACCGCCTCTTCATGGCGGCCAGCCACTCGGTGTACGCCCTCTACGTGAACGTCCGGGGCCTGCCCTACGCCTAGGTTGGAACGCGGCACGTTTCGGCCGTAACAGAAGCCGCCGTCCGGATGTGCAATATCGCACAGACGCGGCCCGCCGCGGCGCGGAGACTGGGCCCCATGGACGACTACCAACGCAGGATGCTCGAGATCGAGGTGGAGCTTCACCGCGCCCGCATCGCGCAGCTCGTGGAGTCGTTGAACGACATGGAAGAGAACCTCACCCAGGTCGTCGATCCCCCCGAAGAGCTCGCCACCGCGGCCGACCGCATGCGCCTCGAGCTCAAGGGCCGCCGCGCCGCCTTCGAAGTGGGCAGCGCGCACCTGCGTCACCTCAAGGCGGCTTAGCCGGCAGGATCTGCACCGTCACGGGCTTCGCGGGCGGCATCTGCGCCGGCGGAGGCATTCGGTGCGACTCGATTGTGTAGACGATGAGCGCCGCGGTGCCCACCGCGAGGCACGCCGCCACGACCCATTTCACGACCGCGTTGCGCCAACGGCGCGCGGGGTGCTTCGCGTCCTCGTCGAAGCGCTTGCCGACGATCTCGTCCAACTTCCTCGCGACGTCGCGATCGAGGTCCGCCATGGCCGGCGCTATTGCTCCGCGATCATCTCGACGCGGCCCGAGCGGATCGCCTTCACGAGCGCCGCATGGTCGCGCTCGGTCTGGTCCGCATAGGCCACGGCGAATTTCGCGAGCGCCTGGTCGAAGCGATCGCCCTTGCCGAGGTAGCCGCCGATGGCCGCCGCGTCGCCCGACTTGGAATGCGCGCGGGCGAGCGTCCAGCCGCAGAGCTTCGCGTACTCGTTCAGCTGCCGCGGGCTCGCCTGCTCGATGGGCGCGGAGAACTTCATGTCGCGCAGCTGCCGCACGTAGTAGTCGCGGCCGTCTTCCGCCCTCACCCATCCCAGGAAGATGTCGCTCGAGGACTGCATGAGGTGCTGGCCCTGCACCACCCGCTCGCCCTGGTTGGCGTAGGAGCAGCGCTTCGCGTAGGGCTCGAGCACGGACTTGCGCGCTTCCTTCAGCTGCAGGATCAGCACGTCGTCGTCGTGCGAGAGCAGCAGCACGATCGCGCAGCGCGTGCCGACGCTTCCGATGCCCACCACCTTGAGCGCGAAGTCCTTCACGCGATAGCGGTCGAAGAGCACGCGCCGGTCCCCGGGCAGCGACAGCCGATAGCGCGCCATGGCTGCGGCGATGCGCTGCTCGATCTTGAGGTCCGGCGCGTGGTAGAGCAGGGGCGGGGTGTCCACGAAGCGCATCCCGCCGCTCGAGGCCTTCACGATCTTCGGGGAGAGGTGCTCGATCACGCGCTTGCGCGCGGCCTCCGCCACGCGCTCCTCGACCTTGCGCGCTTCCGGATCGCGCTCGCGGTCGATCACGTCCTGCCAGTCGAGGCGCATGTACCAGACTTCCAGCGGCGACATGCGCGCGCACGCCCGCACCGTCTCGCGATAGGAGCCCACGCAGGTCATCACCGCGCCGCGGCACTGCGCCTCGGAGAAACCGTTCTCGCGTCCCGCGACCACGACGCTCGCCGCGAGCCGCTTCACGTCCCACTCCCACGGGCCGGGCAGCGTCTCGTCGAAGTCGTTCAGGTCGAAGACCAGGTGCCGCTCGGGCGTGGCGAAGAGGCCGAAGTTGAGCAGGTGGCAATCGCCGCAGAGCTGCGCGTCGAGTCCCGTCACCGGCGTGCCCGCGAGGTCGTGGGCCATCACCGCCGCCGAGCCGCGCATGAACGTGAAGGGGCTCTTCACCATGCGCCCGTAGCGGATCGGGATCAGGTTCTCGAGGCGCCCCTTGTTGGAGGCCTGGAGGATGGCGATGGGATCGCGGCCGCCGCCCGCCGCCTTCCACTGGCCGTGGAGCGCGCGGGGAACGCCCTTGCGGCAGCCCCGCCCCGCGGCCTCGCGGTCGGCGCGGCACGCGGCCGGGGCGACCTTTCGGGAACCTTTCCTGGGGACGGGCATGGGTCGATTTTACGGCCCCCGGGCACCCCAGACGAAAGTACTGGGCCATGGAGACGATGGCTCGCGCAAGCCCGCTGCGATATCGTGCGAGTCTCTTTCCAGGAGACTGCCATGTCGGTTGCGAGCCTGCTCGAGCGAATGAAGATCCGGACCCGCCTCACGCTGGGGTTCCTGCTGGTGTTCGGCCTCACGGCCGTGGGCACGGTGGCCGGGATCTGGAAGCTCGAGGGCCTTCGCTCCACCGTCGATCGCCTCGTGAGCGTTCACGCCACCCGCCTTTCGGTCGCGCAGCGCTGGGAACGTGGCATCTCCATCAACGCGGTGCGCGCCAACGACCTGCTGCTGTCCAACGATCCGCAGCACGTGGCCGATCTGAAGCACGCCATGGAAGCGACTTCCAAACAGATCACCGAGGACCAGAAGCGGATCACGGCGCTCGCGGAAACGGACGAGGACCGCACGGCGCTCGCCTCGATCGCCGAGCACCGCACGCAGTACACCGACAGCCGCGCGATGCTGATCGAGGGCAAGGAAGCCGGCGACGACGTGCACGACGACATGAAGCGCGGCCTCGAGCCCCTCGCCAAGGCGTACCTGGATTCCGTCCACCAGTTCGTGGAGATCGAGGAGCGCGAGCTCAGCGCCGCGCGGGCCTCGGCCGACCAGGAAGTGCGAAGCACTCGGGTGCTCCTCATGGCGCTCCTCGCGATGGGCTTCGCCGCCTCGTTGCTCGCCGCCGCCTCCGCCGCGGGCTCGATCTCGCGCCGCATCCGCACCGCGCGTTCCAGCTGCGTGCGCATGGCCTCGGGCGACCTCACCGAGGAGATCAACGTGCAGGGACGCGACGAAGTGGCCGACATGCTGGCGGCGCTTCGCGAGATGCAGCTGAGCCTGCAGCAGATCGCGAGCAAGGTGCGCGCGTCGTCCGAAGCGGTGAGCACGGCGGCCACGCAGATCGCCGCGGGCAACACCGACCTTTCCGCGCGCACCGAGGAGCAGGCCTCCAACCTCGAGGAGACCGCGGCGTCGATCGAGGAGATGACCGCCACCGTCGGCCAGAACGCGCAGAACGCGGCCCAGGCCAATTCGGTCGCGTCGTCGGCCGTGCAGGTCGCCCAGCGCGGCGGCGAGGCCGTCGACGAAGTCGTGAAGACGATGGAAGGCATCCAGGCCAGCTCGCGCAAGATCGGCGACATCACCGGCCTCATCGACTCGATCGCGTTCCAGACCAACATCCTCGCGCTGAACGCGGCGGTCGAGGCGGCGCGCGCGGGCGAGCAGGGCCGCGGCTTCGCGGTCGTGGCCTCCGAGGTGCGCAGCCTCGCGCAGCGCTCGGCCGACGCCGCGCGCGAGATCAAGCAGCTGATCGCCGAATCCGTGCAGCGCGTGAACGCGGGCGCCAAGATCGCCACGGGCGCGGGCGAGACAATGATCGAGATCGTGAAGAGCGTGAACCAGGTCTCGCAGATCATCAGCGAGATCGCCACGGCCACCGCCGAGCAAAGCTCGGGCATCGCGCAGGCGCATGCCTCCGTGAGCCAGCTCGACAAGGTCACGCAGCAGAACGCCGCGCTCGTCGAGGAATCGACGGCCGCTTCCGAATCGCTTCGCATCCTCGCGGTGGAAATGACCGATGCCGTGTCCGTCTTCCGCCTCTCGGAGGACGCGGCGAAGGCCGACCCCGCTCCCGAAGCGCAGCGCGCCGAGGCGCCTGCCGCCCAGCAGCCGATGGCATCGCCCTTCGCTCCGATGCCCGTCCCCAATCGCGTCGCGCTCGCCGGCAACGCGGGCGACGACTGGACCGAATTCTGATCATCCCCTCCAAGCCGCCATGAACACCACTTCCACCCGGGCGTTGGCGCCCGCCGAGCGGGCCGAACCCAGCGCAGGATTGCTGCTCCTCGTGCTCGCGGCGCTCGCCCTCCTCGACCACCTCCTGGGCGCGGATTTCTCGCTGCGCCTCTTCTACCTCATGCCCGTGGCGCTCGCCGCGCTCGTCTTCGGACGCAAGGGCGGGCTCGCTGTCGCGGTCATCTGCACGGGCTTCACCGTGTTCGTCGATGGCTCGATCCACGACGGCGGAGCCGCGGAGCTTACCGCGCTCGCCTGGAGCGGAGTCTCCAGCGCCGCGCTCTTCACGCTCTTCGCGAGCGTCGTGGCGCACTACTGCGGCTTCGGCGACGAGGGGCTTCGCACCTCGCGGTAACGGAGTACCCTGCAGGCATGCGCCGACTGGCCGTGCTTCTCGCGTCACTATCGTGCTGCCTCGCGCTCGCCACGTGCGCCGAGGCGCCGCACTTGCACGCCGCTTCAGCCGCGGCCGGGGCCACTGAAGATCCGAGGCTGGTCGTCGAGTTCCCCGAGGAGATGCGCACGCACACGCTGGCCAACATGCGCGATCACCTGCGCACGCTGGAGCAGATCGACAGCGCGCTCGCTCGCGGGGACTACGACGCCGCCGCCGCGCTCGCCGAGGAGCGCCTCGGAATGACCTCTCTCGACGCGCACGGCGCCGCGCACCTCGCGCAGTTCATGCCCCTGGGCATGCAGCAGATCGGCGAGCAGATGCACCGGGCTGCGAGCCGGTTCGCCATCGCGGCGCAGAATGCGGCCGTGAGCAACGATCCGAAGCCCGCACTTGCAGCGCTCTCCGAAGTGATGCGGCAGTGCGTGGCCTGCCATGCGACGTATCGATTGAAATGACGACCTCGAACGCCAAGGGCATCGTCACGATCCCAAGCGCCTATCCCTTCGCGGAGACCGTCGAGCGCCTGCTCTCGACGTTCGCGAGCCACGGCATCAAGACCTTCGCGACGATCGACCAATGCGCCGAGGCGGCCGCGGTGGGGCTCACGCTCGCGCCCACCACGCTCATCATCTTCGGCAATCCCAGGGCGGGAACGCCACTCATGGCGATGCAGGCGCTCTCCGCGCTCGACCTGCCGCTCAAGGTGCTGGTGACGGAGGCGAGGCCCGGCGAGATCGTGGTGAGCTGGAATGCCGCGCAGTACATCGTCGAGCGGCACTCGCTTCCGGCGGAGATGGCGAAGAATCTCGCGCCGGCGGAGAAGCTGATCGAAGGGGCCGTGGCGCGGTAAAGGCGCGAGTCCCCGCCGGTGAAGACCGATCCATCGGCCTCACGGGTCATCAACTTGGCGGAGGGTGTGAGATTCGAACTCACGAGGAGCTTTCGCCCCTGCCGGTTTTCAAGACCGGTGCCTTCAACCACTCGGCCAACCCTCCTCCGAAAACAGGCTGCTACGCCCTGATTTTAAAGCAGTTTTTGAGGGCGGGTCCGGAGTCTTGAAACCGTCCTCTCCGTCCCATACTCTAACAAGGCGGCCACTCCAGGCCGACTACAACTACCAGAGGACTCATATGCAACCGGAAACCCCGATGATGGCGCAGGGAACGTCCGCTTCCTCGACGTTCGCGCTCGCCCGCAACCGGGTCCTGCGCAACACGTACGCACTGCTCGCCCTGTCCATGGTGCCGACGATCTTCGGCGCGTGGCTGGGCATCCAGATGGGATTCAGTTTCTTCCAGAAGGCGCATCCGGCGATCGGCTTCGTGCTGTTCCTCGCGATCGCGTTCGGATTCTTCTACGGCATCGAGAAGACCAAGAACAGCGGCTGGGGCGTGGCGCTGCTGCTCGCGTTCACGTTCTTCATGGGGCTGTGGCTGTCGCAGCTGCTCGCCGTGATGCTCGGCTTCAAGAACGGCGCGAACCTCATCGCGCTCGCCTTCGGCGGCACGGCGGTCGTCTTCACGGCCATGGCCACGCTCGCCACCACGATCAAGCGCGACCTGTCGGGCCTGGGCAAGTTCCTGTTCGTTGGCGTGATCATGCTGATCCTCGCCTCGTTCGCGAACATCTTCCTGCAGCTTCCGGGGCTGATGATCGCGACGTCGCTGATCGCGATCGGCATCTTCTCGGCCTTCATGCTCTACGACGTGAACCGCATCGTCACGGGCGGCGAGACCAACTACATCAGCGCCACGTTGGCCCTCTACCTGGACGTGTACAACGTCTTCGTGAACCTGCTCGCCCTGCTGGGTTTCACGGGCGGCAGCAACGACTGACCCAAACCGGGGCCAGACCCCGGTTTTTTTTCATCGCTCGAAGAGCGCGATGGATTCCACGTGGCCGGTGTGGGGGAACATGTTGACCACGCCGGCGGAGCGCAGGCGGTAGCCCTGCACGTTGACGAGCACGCCCGCATCGCGGGCAAGCGTCGACGGGCTGCACGACACGTACACGATGCGCGAAGGCCCATTGCCGCCAATCGCCTTGCAGATCTCGACGGCGCCGTCGCGGGGCGGATCGATGAGCAGCTTGTCCACGCGGCCCAGCTTCGCGAGCGCGCCGGGCGCATCCGCATAAAGGTCGTACGCGATGAACGACGCCCTCGCCTCGAGGCCGTTCAGCCTCGCGTTCTCGCGCGCACGCTCGACCAGCGAAGGTGCGCCCTCCATCCCGACCGCATCCGCGCCGCGCGAAGCGATCGCCAGCGTGAAATTCCCCAGCCCGCAGAAAAGGTCGCCCACGCGCTCTCCGGCCCGGGCATCGAGCATGTCCACGGCGCGGCGCACGAGCACCGCGTTCACGCCCGCGTTCACCTGCGTGAACTCCGTCGGGCGATATCTCAGCGAAAGCCCAAACTCCGGCAGCTTGTAGTCGAGCGCGGGCATGCCGGCCGGATACCACGGGTGCGCGGTGTCCGGCCCCTTGGGCTGCAGCCACCACTGGATGCCGTGCCCGTCGGCAAACGCGCGCAGCTTCGCCGCGTCCTCGTCGGGAATCGGCTCGAGATGGCGCAGCACGAAGACAGTCACCTCGTCGCCCACGGCGAGCTCCAGCTGCGGAAGGCGCTCGCGAAGCTTCATCGACGTGAACATCTCGCGAAGCGCCGGGATCATCGCCGACACGTGCGCCGGCAGCACCTCGCACGACATCGTGTCGGCCACGTAGCTCGAGCGCCGCTCGTGGAATCCCACCAGCACGCCGCCTTTCTTCGCCACGTAGTGCACCGACAGCCGTGCGCGGTTGCGATAGCCCCAGAGCGGGCCCACGACGGGAGGAAGGATCATCTCGGGCGTGACCTTGCCCAGGCGCGCGAGATTGTCCTCGAGCACGCGCTGCTTGGCCGCCACCTGCGCCGATGCGTCGACGTGCTGCATCGCGCATCCGCCGCACGTGCCGAAGTAGCGGCAGCGCGGCTCCACGCGCTGCGCGCTCGCCCGCAGCACCGAGGTCACCGTGCCCAAATCGAAATTGCCGCGGCTGCGCCGCCGCGTGAACGCCACGCGCTCGCCCGTCACGCCGCCGTCGATGAAGACCACCTTGCCGTCGACGTGCGCGACCCCCACGCCCTCGTGGTCGATGGACTCGATCAGCGCCTCGCCGGCGCTCGCCGCCTTCGCCGCGGCTACTGGCACAGCGGCAGGGGCGACGAGAACGTCTGTCGCTGGATGGACTTCTGCACCGTGATGCCGTTCACCGAATAGGTGAGCGTTCCCGCGGTGCCGCTCGTGAAGTTCAGCGTCATCGTGCCCACGTTCGTGACGCTGATGGCGGACCACGGGCTCGCGTTGAACACGGGTCCCGTCGTGGAGTAGAGCTGGCCCGTGAAGGTGCCGGCGCCCGTCTGCTCGCCGTCGGACATCACCCACCAGGTGGCGTGCCCGGTGCTGTCGTAGTCGAAGAGCGTCGCGAACGCGATCGATCCCTGCTGAGTGACGTTCATCCCCCAACCCGACTCGTTCGGGTTCCACCAGAGGTCCTGGTAATTGGTGGCGGTGCTGCGATCGGCCGTGGTCGCCGCGCAGGTCGTGCTCGGGGTGGAGAACGACTCGCGCACGATGTGCTTGGTCACCGTCGTCCCGTTGTACGTGTAGGTGAGCGTGCCGGTGCTCGAGCTGTCGAAGGCGAGCGTCATCGATCCCACCACCGTTGACTGCGTGAGGCCCGGGTTCCACGGGTTCGCGTTGAAGGGCGCTCCGGAGGTGTGATAGAGCGTGCCCGCGAACGATCCGTCGCTCTGCTTCGCGCCGTCGGACATCACGAGCCACAGCGGCGCGCCCGTGATGTCGTAGGTGAAGAGCGTGGCGAAAAGGATGTTGCCCTGGTGGTTGATGTTGAGCCCCCAGCCCGATTCGCTGCCCGCGGGCGAGTTCCACCAGAGGTCGGTGTAGTTCACCGACGTGGACGCCGCCTGCGTCGCGAGGTTCATGGTGTAGGTGCCGGTGCCCTGCGGGTCCCAGTCTCCCACCGCGACGAAATACGTTCCCGGCTGCAGCGCTTTCCTGATGCCGAAGTCGACCCCGGCGCTGCTCTCGTCGTCGTCGGCCGCGATCTCGTTGCCCTGCGAATCCATCAGCGTGCCCACGGTGTCGAGCCCGCCCGACGAGAACACGTGCACCGTCGCCGCGCTGGCGAGGGTGAAGCGCCAGATGTCGATGTCGCCCGGATAGTCGATCTTCATGTTCGGATAGACGAGCGCCGAGCCGCGCTGGTCGAGCGGCGTGCCGGTGTCGGCGCCGGTGAAATCCTGGATGCGATTGGGCGCGTCGTCGGTGCGGATGTTGCCCGAGATGTACGGGTCGATCTCCGGCTCGAACACCTCGAATCGGTCGTAGAGGCCGTACTCGTTCAGGTCCGTGCACGACAGGCCGTCGCTGCTGTTGTCCGTGGTCGAGCCCGTGAGCACGCCGCGCAGGTCGAGCGAGCCGCTCGAGTTCAGCGTGAAGAGCCCCGATCCGCTCGAGCCCGGCTGGATGATCCCGCTCGTGAACGTGATCGCGTACATGTCGTAGGGCCAGTCGGAGACCCGGAACTCCGTGGACACGCTTCCCAGCGCCACGCGGCTCGTGTCGCCTTCGGGATGGCTCACGCTCACGATCGAGGTCCCGTCGGCGACGTGCGCGGCGCTCCATCCGGAGAACACCGCCCCGGCGGGCGCCGCCTGGTTCATGCGGACCAGCGTCGAATCGACGTTGTAGTTGGTGAAGACCAGCTGCGTGCCGCCGCCCACCTGCAACAGGCCGGGCGCGGTGCCGGGATCCGTGCACGAGGTGGCTTCGTAGAACCAGTAGGTCGTGATCGACGCCGCTTCGTTGGCGGTGGTGATGCAATGGTTGGCCGTGACGAGGAACGGGGCCGGGGCGAGCGGGCTGTTGATGAGCGTCGCGGTGCAGAGGAACGCGCCGCTGGAGTTCACGAACGAGATCTTGACGTTGGACTTCGTGCGCTGCGCGATGGCCGCATCGAGCGCCGTATTGCCGGTGCTGCACTGGGCCGACACGGTGCATGAGCCCGCGCCCTGCTTGGCCTCGATGGGCGAATCGAAGAAATGCGAGACGAGCCCCACGCTCACCGCGCCCGGCGAAGGACGCACGGGACTGAAGAGCTCGATCACCTGCGAGGCTCCGTCGGTCCACGGCGTCCAGTGCGTGTTGCCGAGCGTGGGATCGACCGGCATCGATTCCAGGCGCGGCGACCCCGAGCCCTGCGCCACGAGCTCGAATGCGCCCGGCACGGTGCCCAGGTCGAGCCGCAGCCTCAGGCCCAGCGCGCCTTCGGACGTGACGCGAACTTTCGCGACGTATCCGCCGCCGGGGGCCGCATGCCAATCATCGATGGGCATGTCCTTGTCGAGCGCCCTGTTGATGCCCACCTGCAGCGGATGCCCCCACTGCGCCGGTTGCACCAGCGCGGATTTCTCCACATTCAATGCGGGCATCGATACGAGATCGTCGGGCGCAAGCGACGGCGCGCGCCATGCGATGGCGGCGGGCGGCGCGCTCTCGAACGTTCGCGAAGGCATGGAACGCGCAGCCGTGGCCGCATCGAGGATTCGCTGCACGGCCGATGGCGTCGCGGCGATCGATGCGGCGGGAATCGCGACGGCGACGGCGACGAGGATGCGGTGGAGTGGAATCATCGAATTACCGTGTTATTTCATAGGGTTATGTTAGCATACGAAGGTGATCAAGTTCTGCAATTCCTGCGGTGCCGAAGTCGTACATCGCGTCCCCGAGGGCGATTCGTTCGTGCGTGCCGTGTGCGACGCGTGCGGCACGATCCACTACCAGAATCCGAAGATCGTCGTGGGCTGCCTTCCCGCTTACGGCGACAAGATCCTCCTCTGCAAGCGCGCGATCGAGCCTCGTGTTGGACTGTGGACCCTGCCCGCAGGTTTCATGGAGAACGACGAGTCCGCCTCCGAAGGCGCGGCGCGCGAAGCGCTCGAGGAAGCCAACGCGCGCGTGCAGATCGAGGACCTCTACACCGTGTACTCGATCCCGCACATCAGCCAGGTGTACATGATGTTCCGC
>DATJVS010000237.1:0-37320 GCA_035501715.1 Usitatibacter sp. | reverse complement strand
GCGTGCCAAACGGGTCGAGGCTGCGGCATTATGATCGAAAAACACGTCCCCGCCGCAACGCTGATAGGGGCTTGTTACCCGCGAGGAGCCATTGCATGAGCGCCGGACGCCATTTCCTGCAGATCCCGGGCCCGACAAACGTCCCCGACCGCATCCTTCGCGCGATCGACCGGCCCACCATCGACCATCGCGGTCCGGAGTTCCAGGCGCTCGGCAAGGAAGTGCTGGAAGGCGTGAAGCGCATCTTCCAGACGCGCTCGCCCGTGATCATCTATCCCGCCTCGGGCACAGGCGCATGGGAAGCCGCGCTCGTGAACACGTTGTCCGCCGGCGACAGGGTCCTCATGGTCGAGACGGGCCACTTCGCCACGCTCTGGCAGAAGATGGCGAGGAAGCTCGCGATCGACATCGACTTCATTGCGGGCGACTGGCGCCACGGCGCCGACGCCGCCGAGATCGGCGCGAAGCTCTCCGCCGACAAGGCCCACGCCATCAAGGCCGTGTGCGTGATCCACAACGAGACCTCCACCGGCGTGGTGAGCAACATCGCGGCGGTGCGCAAGGCCATCGACGAGGCGAAGCACCCCGCGCTGCTCATGGTGGACACGATCTCCTCGCTCGCCTCCATCGACTATCGGCACGACGAATGGGGCGTGGACGTGACGGTGGGCGGCTCGCAGAAGGGCCTCATGCTGCCGCCGGGCCTTTCCTTCAACGCCGTGTCGGAGAAATCCCTCGCCGCCTCGAAGAACGCGAAGCTCCCCCGCTCGTTCTGGGACTGGAACGAGATGATCGCGGCCAACGCCAACGGCTTCTTCCCCTATACGCCCGCGACCAACCTGCTCTACGGCCTTCGCGAAGCCATCCGCATGCTCGAGGAAGAAGGCCTCGCCAACGTCTTCAAGCGCCACGACCGTCACGCGGAAGCCACGCGCCGGGCGGTGCGCGGCTGGGGCCTGGAGATCCTCTGTGCCGACCCGGCCGAATACAGCTCCTCGCTCACGGCCGTGATGATGCCGCCCGGGCACGATGCGGATGCCTTCCGCGCCGTGGTGCTGCGGCACTTCGACATGTCGCTGGGCCAGGGGCTCACCAGGCTCTCGGGCAAGATCTTCCGCATCGGCCACCTTGGCGACTTCAACGACCTCATGTTGATGGGCACGCTCTGCGGCGTGGAGATGGGCCTGGAGCTCGCCGCCGTTCCCCACAGGAAAGGCGGCGCGCAGGCCGCCATGGACTACCTCGCGGCCGCGGCCCGCGAACGGGAGGCTTCACGCCGCGCTGCCTGAGGCTGTTAGAGTTACGCACTGCCGATGGGCCGGCTCGATCCGGCACACGACGAATCGAACACAACGAGGAGACACCATGCAGATCCGCAAGCAACTCGCGCTCGGCCTCGCCGCCGCGGCGTTCGGCGCCGGCGCCTTCGCGGCCGACATCACGATGCGCGCCTCGCACCAGTTCCCCGGGGGCAAGGGCGACGTCCGGGACGACATGGTCCAGATGATCGCCAAGGACGCCAAGGCCGCCAACGTGGGCCTGGACATCCAAGTCTATCCGGGCGCTTCTCTCTTCAAGCCCAACGACCAGTGGAACGCGATGGTGAACGGGCAGCTCGACATCACGCTCTTCCCGCTCGACTACGCGAGCGGCAAGGTGCCCGCGTTCAGCGCGACGCTCATGCCCGGCCTCATCCGCAGCCAGGAGCGCGCCAAGCGCATCAACCAGTCGCAGTTCATGAAGGACGTGCGCGCGGAAATCGAGAAGCACGGCGTGATCGTGCTCTCCGACGCGTGGTTCGCGGGCGGCATGGCCGCCAAGGGCAACTGCATCGTGCATCCCAACGACTTGAAGGGCCTGAAGTTCCGCGCAGCGGGCCCGACGTTCGCGGCGATGTGGGAGACCGCGGGCGCGAGCATCGTGAGCCCGCCGTCCAACGAGATCTACAACGCATTCCAGAGCGGCGTGGTGAACGCCACGGACACGAGCCTGGGCACGTTCGCGTCGATGCGCCTGTATGAGGTCACCGACTGCCTCACGGCGCCCGGCGACAACGCGCTCTGGTTCATGTACGAGCCCGTGCTCATGTCGAAGAAGAGCTTCGAGCGCCTCGACGCCAAGCAGAAGCAGGTGATCCTCGACGCGGGCAAGAAGGCGCAGGCCTACTACGAGGCCAAGGCCGACGCCGTGAACGAGGAGGCGATCAAGGCCTTCAAGGACCACAAGGCCAAGGTCGTGACCCTCTCGGACGCCGACTACGACGCGTGGGTCGACGTGGCCAAGAAAAGCGCCTACGCGCGCTTCGCGAAGGACGTGCCCAACGGCCAGAAGCTGATCGACGAAGCGCTGTCGGTCAAATGACGCGAAAGCAGGGCGCCCTCGATCGCTTCATCGAGGGCGTCCGCTTCCTGTCGCGGGCGGCGGGTGTGGCCGCTGCCGCGCTGATGGCGCTCGCCGTGCTCGTGATCTGCGACATGGTGATCGAACGCTACGGCCTGAATCGCACCACGATCTGGCAGATCGACGTCGTGACCTACAGCATCGTGGGCGCGACCTTCATCGGCAGCTCCTACGTGCTCATGCACCGCGGGCACGTGAACGTGGACATCCTGCCGCTGTGGCTGGGCCCGCGCGGCCGCTACTGGCTCGCGATGTTCACCACGGTCCTCTCCCTCGCCTTCTGCGTGGTGCTGCTGGTGGCCTGCACCCGCTACTGGCAGGAGGCCTATAGCGAGAACTGGAAGTCGAACACCGTCTGGCGCGCGCGCCTGTGGATTCCCTACCTGTCGATGCCCATCGGCCTGGGCCTGCTGGTCCTGCAATACGTGGTGGAGCTCCTCGCGCTCGCCACGGGCCGCGCGAAGCCTTTCGGACTGGAGCCCAGGGCATGAGCCCCACCACCGAGGGCGCGATCGTCATCGCGGCCACGCTGCTGCTGCTCTTTTCCGGCGTCCCGGTCGCCTTCGGGCTGGGGGCGATCTCGATCGTGTTCCTGCTGATCTTCCAGGGCTTCGACGCGCTGCGCGTCGTGGCGGAGACCTTCTGGTCGGGGCTGGACGACTTCACGCTCGTGTCGATCCCGATGTTCGTGATGATGGGCTCGGCGATCGGCTCCTCGCCCGCCGGCAAGGACCTCTACGAGGCGCTCGACCGCTGGCTCTACCGGCTGCCCGGCGGCCTCGTGATCTCGAACCTGGGCGCGTGCGCGATCTTCGCCGCCCTCACGGGATCGTCGCCCGCGTGCTGCGCGGCCATCGGCAAGATGGGCATCCCCGAGATGCGCCGGCGCGGCTACCCCGACGACGTCGCCACCGGGTCGATCTGCGCGGGCGGCACGCTCGGCATCCTCATTCCGCCCTCGATCACGTTCATCCTCTACGGCATCGCGACGGAGACCTCCATCGGCAGGCTCTTCCTCGCGGGCGTGGTCCCCGGGGTCCTGCTCACCGGACTTTTCATGCTGTGGACGCTGTTCATCATCTGGAAGCGGGGATTCCGCGCGCACGCGCCCGAATTCCGCTACAGCTGGAAGGAGAAGTTCACGTCGATCCCGAAGGTCGCGCCGTTCATCGCCATCATCGTGGGCGTGATGTGGGTGCTGTATGGGGGCGTGGCCACGCCCTCCGAGGCGGCCGGCGTCGGCGCGGCGCTCTGCGTGATACTCGCGGTGGTCATCTACCGCATGTGGAAGGCGGAGCAGTGGTGGCTCATCATGCGCGACACGATGCGCGAGTCGGTGATGATCCTCATGATCATCGCCGGGGCCGTCCTCTTCGGCTACATGCTCACTTCGCTCTACCTCACGCAGACGCTCGCCACGGCCATCGCCGACATGCACCTGAACCGCTGGGCGCTGATGGCGATGATCAACCTCTTCCTGCTGGTGTGCGGCTTCTTCATCCCGCCGGCGGCGATCATCCTCATGACGAGCCCGATCCTGCTGCCCATCATCACGGCCGCGGGATTCGACCCGGTGTGGTTCGGCGTGATCCTCACGATCAACATGGAGGTGGGCCTCATCCACCCGCCCGTGGGGCTCAACATCTACATCGTGAACTCCATCGCCCCGGACGTACCGGTGACCCGCGTGATGTGGGGCACCATCCCGTACGTGCTCTGCATGTTCCTCGCGATCGTCATCCTCTGCGCCTTCCCGGAGATCGCGACCTGGCTTCCGGACCACCTGATGGGGCCGGTCCACCGTTGAGGGGCGCGCCGTAGGACCGCGACCCACCAGCCGGCGCACGTTCATCCGGGTCGGCATCGGCGGCGCGGCCCTCTTCGCGCTCGCCCGCCTGGGCGCGCCCGCGCTGGCCGCCCCTGCGATCGCCTATCGCGTCCTCGACGAGAAATCCGCGGGCATGGTGAGGGCCATCGCCCCCGTGGTCCTGGCGAGCGCCCTGCCGGCCGATGCCGCCGCGAAGGACCGGGCCATCGCCGCGGTCGCGGCTTCGTTCGATCGCGGCGTCTCGGGACTCGCCGTCTCGGTGCAGAAGGAGATCTCGGATCTCTTCACCTTCCTCGACTTCGCGCCGACGCGGGTCGCATTCGCGGGCCTGTGGGCGCCGGTCGCCGAATCGACGCCCGAGGAGATCGCGGCATTCCTCTCGAGGTGGCGCGCGAGCCGCTTCGAGCTGCAGCAGGCGAGCTACCAGGCCCTCACGCAGTTGATCCAGGCCTCGTGGTACGACATGCCGGAATCCTGGGGCGCCATCGCGTATCCGGGCCCGCCGGCGCTCGGAAGATGATCCCGGACCCCATCCGCGCGGGGCTCGCGTCCGGCTGGAAGACGATCGACGCCGCGACGCTCACGCGCGACACCGAGCTCGAGGCCGACGTAGTCGTGGTGGGCAGCGGCGCCGGGGGCGGCGTCACCGCGGAAATCCTCGCGCAGGCCGGCCTCAGGGTGGCGATCGTCGAGGAAGGGCCGTTCGCGGGCTCCACGGAGTTCCGCATGCGCGAGCGCGAAGCGTACGAGAACCTCTACCAGGAAAACGCCGGACGCCAGACCTCCGATCACGCCATCACGATCCTGCAGGGCCGCTGCGTCGGGGGCTCGACCACGGTGAACTGGACCGCGAGCTTTCGCACGCCCAGGCGCACGCTCGCCTACTGGAAGGACTCGCTCGGCCTCGCGACGATGGACGAGGCGTCGCTCGCGCCGTGGTTCGCGCGCATGGAGGAGCGGCTTTCCATCGCGCCGTGGAGCCTCGCGCCCAATCGCAACAACGACGCGCTGCGCGTGGGCTGCGAGAAGCTGGGCTTTTCGTCGGCGATCATGCGCCGCAACGTGAAGGCTTGCCTCAACCTCGGCTACTGCGGCATGGGGTGCCCCGCGAACGCGAAGCAGTCGATGCTCGTCACGACGATCCCCGCCGCGCTCGACAAGGGCGCGATCCTCGTGCACCGCGCGCGGGTGACGCGGCTCGTGGTCGAAGGCACTCGCATCGAGTCGTGCGTGGCGCACGGCATCGAGCGAAATGGCGCCGCGCCGTCGATCCACCGCGTGCGGATCCGTGCTCGCCACTTCGTGCTCGCCGCGGGCGGCATCGGCAGCCCCGGGATCCTGCTTCGCAGCGAGGCGCCCGATCCATACGACCAAGTGGGCCGCCGGACTTTCCTGCATCCGACGGTGGTCTCGGGGGCGCTCATGCGCGAGCCCGTGGAGGCTTTCTACGGCGCACCGCAATCGACGTACTCGGACCATTTCCTCGAGGCGGCCCTGGACGGCCCCGCGGGCTTCAAGCTCGAGGTCGCCCCGGCGCATCCCGTGCTCGTCGGCGGCGTGCTGCCGGGCTTCGGCGACGAGCACGCGCGATGGATGTCGCGCTTCGATCACCTCCAGGTGACGATCGCGCTGATCCGCGACGGATTCCATCCCGAGTCCGCCGGCGGACGCGTCGTGCTTCGCGGCGACCTCACGCCGGTGCTCGACTATCCGATGACCCCTTACCTGTGGGACGCGGCACGGCGCGCGTTCCTCGCCATGGCGCAGGTGCAGTTCGCCGCCGGGGCGCAGGCGGTGAAACCCGTGCACGAGCAGGCGCGCGGCGCGGACTCGTGGGAAGCGGCGCGCACGCAGATCGAGGCGCTCGCGATGCAGCCGCGCATCGCCCGGGTCGTGTCGGCCCACGTGATGGGCGGGTGCGCGATGGGACGCGATGCGCGGTCCTCCGTCGTGAACGAGTCGGGCCGGCACCACCAGGTCGAGAACCTCTCGATCCATGACGGCTCCGTATTCCCCACGAGCCTCGGCGCCAATCCGCAGTTGTCGATCTATGCGATCGCGGCGCGCATGGCGAGCGGGCTCGCCGCGGGCCTGCGCCATTCGTGAACCGCGGGTACAAAAGCCCCGTCCCTCCCGGTATAATGTAGTCTCCCGCGGGCCTGCTGTAGGCCGCCGGCACGGCGCCCGCCCTCCGCCACGAGCGGAGAAAAGCAGGAAAGGAAACGTCATGAGCGACAAAATCGCTCTGGAGCGCCGCTACGGCGCGACCAACTACTCACCGCTGCCCGTCGTGCTCTCGCGCGGCGAAGGCGTCTGGCTCTGGGACGACCAGGGCCGCCGTTACCTCGACATGCTGTCCGCGTACTCCGCCGTGAGCTTCGGCTACGGCCATCCGCGCCTGCTGGCTGCGCTGAACGCGCAGGCCGCGCGCCTCGCCGTCACCTCGCGCGCGTTCTACAGCGACCGCCTGCCGCCGTTCCTCGCGAAGATCTGCGAGGTGACCGGAATGGATCGGGCACTGCCCATGAGCACGGGCGCCGAGGCCGTGGAGACGGCCATCAAGTGCACGCGCAAGTGGGCCTACACCGTGAAGAAGGTGCCCGCCAACCGCGCGAAGATCATCGTGTGCAACGGCAACTTCCACGGCCGAACCTCGACAATCGTCGGGTTCTCGTCCGAGGAGCAATACCGCGAGGGCTTCGGCCCGTACGCCGACGGGTTCGTCTCCATCCCCTTCGGCGACACCGAGGCGCTCGAGAAGGCGATCACGCCCGAGACTGCGGCGTTCCTCGTGGAGCCCATCCAGGGCGAGGCCGGCATCATCATGCCGCCCGAGGGCTACCTCACGGAGGCGCTTCGCATCTGCCGCAAGCACAACGTGCTCATGGTCGTGGACGAGGTGCAGACGGGCCTCGGCCGCACGGGCAAGGTGCTCGCCGTCCACCACGAAGGCATCAAGCCCGACGCGATCATCCTCGGCAAGGCCCTGGGCGGGGGATTGATCCCCGTGTCCGCCTTCGCCGCGCGTGAGGAAGTGATGGGCGTCTTCCGCCCGGGCGACCACGGCAGCACATTCGGAGGCAACGCCCTGGGCGCGGCCGTCGGCCTCGAGTCGCTCAACGTGCTCCTCGACGAGAAGCTCGCCGAGCGCGCCGCGACGATGGGCGCCTACCTCTTCAAGCGCCTGAAGGCGATCTCCAGCCCGATGGTGAAGGACGTGCGCGGCAAGGGCCTGCTGATCGGCCTGGAGATCGACACCGCACGCGCTTCGGCGCGCGAGTTCGTCGAGACCCTGCTCAGGCACGGCGTGCTCAGCAAGGATACCCACGGCACGGTCGCCCGCTTCGCGCCGCCGCTCATCATCGACCGCGAACAGGTCGACTGGGCCGTCGAGCGCATCCGCGAAGCGCTGGGCGAATACGGCCCGGTGTACGAGAAGGCGGCCTGACGCGCGCCCTCAGGCCTGGACCGGGCGGTCCTTCACCTCGCGGCGAAGGACCTTCCCGACGTTGGTCTTGGGCAGCTCCTTCCAGAACTCGACGATCTTCGGCCGCTTGTAGCCGGTGAGGCGTTCGCGGCAGTACTCCATCACCTGCTCCTTGGTGAGCGACGGGTCCTTGCGCACGATCACGACGCGGACGACTTCGCCCGAATGCTCGTCGGGCGCCGGCACCGCGCAGACCTCCAGCACGCCCGGCATCATCGCGATCACGTCCTCCACCTCGTTCGGGAAGACCTTGAATCCGGACACCAGGATCATGTCCTTCTTGCGATCGACGATCTTCACGTAGCCCTGCTCGTTCATGAAGCCGATGTCGCCCGTGCGCAGGGCGCCGTCGGAGGTCATCACCTTCGCCGTCTCGTCGGGGCGGTTCCAGTAGCCCTTCATCACCTGGGGCCCGGAGATGCAGATCTCGCCGGTCTCGCCCAGCGGCAGCACGCGCGCGCTGTCGTCGCGGATGGTGACGACCGTCGAGGGGATCGGCAGGCCCGCCGTGCCGTTGTACTCGAAGCCGGGGACGAACGGGTTGATGCAGGCCGCGGGCGAGGTCTCCGTGAGGCCGTACGCCTCCAGCAGGGGGATCCCCGTCACCTTCTTCCAGCGCTCGGCCACGGCGCGCTGCACCGCCATGCCACCGCCCAGGGAGAGCTTGAGGTGCGAGAAATCGAGCTCGGCGAAACCGGGTGCGTTGAGCAGCCCCGCGAAGAGCGTGTTCACCCCGGAAAGCGACGTGAACTCGTACTTGCCGAGCTCCGCCACGAAGCCCTTCATGTCGCGCGGATTGGTGATGAGGATGTTGTGCGCGCCCAGCTTCATGTACACCAGGCAGCAGCCCGTGAGCGCGAAGATGTGGTACATGGGCAGCGCGGTGATCGAGATCTCCCTGCCGTACTCGAACGCCTGGCCGATCCACGCCGTGGTCTGCTGCAGGTTCGAGACGATGTTGCCGTGGGTGAGCATCGCGCCCTTGGAGACCCCGGTGGTGCCGCCCGTGTACTGCAGGAACGCGAGGTCCTCGTGGCCGAGCTTGGGCTCCTCGAGCTTGTGGCGGGCGCCCGCCGAAAGCGCCGCCTTGAAGCCGATGGATCCGGGGATGTCCCACGCGGGCACGAGCTTCTTGCGGTATTTCACCACCCAGTTCACGACGAGCGACTTGGGGAATCCCAGCAGGTCGCCCAGCTGCGTCGTGATGACCTTGCGCACCTTGGTGTTGGCGAGCACGCCCTGCACGGTCTTGGCGAAATTCTCCAGCACCACGATGACGGTCGCGCCCGAGTCGTTCAGCTGGTGCTCGACCTCGCGCGGCGTGTAGAGCGGGTTGAAATTCACCACCACCATGCCCGCGCGCAGCACCCCGAAGATCGCCACGGGATATTGCAGGACGTTGGGGAGCATGATGGCCACGCGGTCCTCGCGCGTGAGGCCGGCTTCGTGCTGCAGCCACGCGCCGAACTGCGCCGAGAGGCGCTCCAGGTCGGAGTAACGGAGCGTCGTCCCCATGCAGGTGAACGCCGGAAGGTCCGCGTACTTGCTGCACGTCGCCTGGAGGATCTCACCGATGTTGGCGTAGGCATCCAGGTCCGCCTCGGCGGGAACGCCGGGCGGGTACGACTTGAGCCACACGCGGTCGGAGTCCATCGCGCCGAGTGTATCAGTCAGGCGTCCGGCAGGGCCGCGACGGCGTCCATCTCCACGAGGTAGCCGTAGTGGAGCGCGGCGACCGGCACGACCGTGCGCGCCGGGCGGTGCGCGCCGAACTTCTCCGCGTAGATCGCGTTGAACGCGGGCCAGTGCGCCACATCGGCGATGTACACCGTGGTTCGCAGCACGAGGCCCGGTGCGCTGCCGGCGGCCTCGAGGATCGCGAAGACGTTGTCGATCACGCGGCGCGCCTGCTCGTCGAACGTGGCGAGGCGCCGGTCGGGATCGCCGGGCACGCCGGGCAGCTGCCCGGCGACGTACACGGTGCCGCCATGGACGAGCGCCTGCGAATAGTGGCCGCGCGCCGCGGGCGCGGAATCGGTCGAGATGAGTTTCACTGCAGCTCCTGTAGCCGGATGGCGACTCGCCCGATCATGGCACGAAAGAAAAAAGGCCGGTCGCGAACGACCGGCCTTCCCGAGGATTGCCCGCCGGCACGCGCCGGCGTTGCTGCGGTTACTTGAGGTGCTTGGCGACCAGCTTGGTCATCTCGAACATCGAGACCTGCTTCTTGCCGCCAAAGACGTCCCGCAGCTTGTCGTCGGCATTGATCATGCGACGGTTCACTTTGTCCTGCAGGTTGTTTTTCTTGATGTATCCCCAGAGCTTGCTCGTCACTTCCGTGCGAGGCATCGGGCTGCTTCCCACCACCGCGGCGAGCGTGGAGCTGGGCGTCATCGGCTTCATGAAAGCGGCGTTCGGCTTGCGCTTTGCGGCTTTCTTCGCCGGTTTCTTGGCGACTGCCTTCTTCATCGGCTTCTTGGCGGGAGCCTTCTTCGCGGCCGGTTTCTTCGCTGCTTTCTTGCCTTTCTTAGCTGCCATTGATGAGTCCTCCAATCTGATGGGTCCGGTATTCCCGGTGGCGTAATCGAGTTCTGATCATCTCGCCTCTCCAGGCGCGACAGCGAGAGGATGCGCAAGGCAAAATCGCTTGTCAACCGTTTTCACTCTGGAGAACGGCTTTTTTCGCGGCAAGTGTCGCCTGCGCAACATCGCAGCCGAATCTCGCGTGCCTCTGGAAACGAGGCGATTTCGCTGCGCGTCCGGAGCCGAGATCGCTTTCAGCCTGTCGAAAGCGACATGGTCCATGATCGTGAGCGGCCGCCATGGCTCGCCGCGGAACGCGGGCGGCCGCTGTATCATTCGCCGACAAGAAGCGCCCGCCGCGCTGCGCCTGGAGCGGCCGGGCACGAGGAGGAGAGACGATGTCCACACCCTTGAGGGCCGGAGATCCCGCGCCCGATTTCGAAGGCTCGACCACAGACGGAAAGCGCGTCGCGCTGAAGGACTACCGCGGCCGCAAGCTCGTCCTCTACTTCTACCCGATGGACGACACCCCGGGATGCACGAAGCAGGCGTGCTCGCTGCGCGACGGCAACGCGGAGCTCGCCGCCAGGGGCGCGGCGATCCTCGGCGTGTCCACGCAGGGCGAACAGTCGCACCAGGCGTTCACGAAGAAATACGGCCTGAACTTTCCGTTGCTCGCCGACACCGACGGCATCGTGGGCCGCGCCTACGGCACGCTGGGCGGCGGCGGCATCATCTCGAGGCTCAAGTCCGCCGCGGGAATGGCCGACCGCGTCACGTTCGTGATCGACGAAAAGGGCAAGATCGCCCACGTGATCGACAAGCCCGACGTCGCCAACCACGCCGGGGAAGTCCTCGCGCTGCTCTAGCCCACGCGCACGCCGGCCGCGCGCAGCTCTTCGAGCATCACCTCCAGCAGGCGCGGCGATTCGAGCAGGTCCACGTGTCCGTGGCCGGGTATCGCCACGTTCCTCGCCCGCGGCAGGATGCTGCTCGCCTGGGGCGCCACGAGGTTGTCGTGCGGTGTGTAGATGGAAACGGTCTCGCACGCGGGCCCCTCGCCGCCTTCGCGCGCTTCCAGCTCGCGCAGGTAACGGCTTCCGGGACGCATCTGCGCGGCGTTCCGCCCCATGCCGAACCAGGCGATCACGGTCCCATGGTGAGGCGTGCCGATCGTGATGAGCTTGCGCACGCGCCCGGGGCCGCGCCCGCAGAGGTACGTGCGCGCCGCGAGCCCTCCCATGCTGTGGCAAACGAGCACCAGCCGGGATTGCCCGGTCGCGGCGCAGAGCCGCTCGATCTCGCCGTCGAGCGCCGCCGCGAGGCGTTCGATCGAGCCGAACGCCGAGGGGAAATTGGGCGTGAAGACGGGGGCCACCCCACGCGCTTCCAGCATCGGCACGATGCGGTTGAAGTAGCCGCGATTGCTGAAGTAGCCGTGCACGAGGAGCACGGGCGGCGTTGCGCTCGGTCCGGCCGGCCGGTCCGGACGCAGTGCCCAGCGCTCGAAGGGAAAGAGCCAGTAGTTCGTCGACAGGACGGAATACCACTCGCGCGCGAAGAGCGCGAGCGCGGCGGCCGGCCCGATGCGGTGCCCGGGCGCGCGGGGCGAGCGCGCGAGATTGCTCAGGGCCACGCCGCACATCACGATGAGCAGGCGGATGGCGACGGAAGCCGTCACGGCGAGCGCGGCCACGGCGGCATAGCTCCAGCCGAGCGCCGCGTGAATCCACAGCCCGATCGCGGCGTAGGCGCCGATCTCGGCGATGAGCAGCATTCGCAGGTATGCGGCGGCCATCGCCTGCGAGTATAGCGGCGACCCCATGCTAAGATGCCGCGCACTTCCACTGCCCTCACAGAATGCCGCTTCACGCCGCGACCGTCTTCCTCAGCGCTTTCCTGCTGTTCCTGGTCCAACCGCTGCTCGCCAAGCAGATCCTGCCCTGGTTCGGCGGCGCGGCGATCGTGTGGATGCTTTGCATGGTGTTCTTCCAGCTCGTGCTCCTGCTGGGATACGCCTATGCGCATGCGCTGGCGAGCCGCGCGAAGGGGACGAGGCAGGCGCTGATCCACATCGCGCTTCTCGCCGCGAGCCTCGCGTTCCTGCCGATCACGCCCGATCCCGGGTGGAAGCCCCAGGGCGGCGACAACCCGGTGTGGGGCATCCTGGGCCTGCTCTTCGCGACGGTGGGACTGCCCTACTTCCTGCTCTCGGCGACGAGCCCCCTCATCCAGGCGTGGTTCGCGCGCGCCTATCCGGGCTCCAGCCCGTACCGCCTCTTCGCGCTCTCGAATTTCGCCTCGATGCTGGCGCTGCTCGGATATCCGTTCCTCTTCGAGCCATGGCTCACCAACACGCGCCAGTCGTTCTGGTGGTCCGTGGGCTACGCGATCTTCGTGGCGTGCTGCGGCGCGCTCGCCTGGCGAAGCCGGGACCTTCCGCCGCTCACGGTCGAAAGCGGCCAGCTCGCCGCCGTCGCCGAGGAGCCGGCGCCCCGGCGCGGCGAGATCGGCTTGTGGCTCACGCTCTCCGCGCTTGGCTCCGTGATGCTGCTCGCGGTTTCGAACCACCTCACCCAGAACATCTCCGCGATCCCGCTGCTGTGGGTGGTCCCGCTCGCCGTCTACCTGCTCACCTTCATCCTGTGCTTCGAGGGGCGCAACTGGTATCGCCGCGAATTCTTCCTCGGGGCGCTCGCGTGGATGCTGTGCGTGATGGCGTGGTTCCTCGCCGACAAGGAGCTGCAGTTCAAGCTGTTCTGGCACATCGGAGTCTTCACCGTGGGGCTCTTCGTGGTGTGCATGTTCTGCCACGGCGAGCTCGCCCGCCGGCGCCCGGGGCCGCGCCACCTCACGCTCTTCTACCTGGTGGTCTCGCTGGGCGGCGTCCTGGGCGGCGTGCTGGTGGGCATCGTGGCGCCGGTGGTCCTGAAAGGCTATCTCGAGCTCGAGATCGCGCTCGTGGCCGCGGCCGCGCTCGCGCTGGGGATTCGCTGGAGCTCGTGGCTCGCATTGCGAATCCTGCTCGTGGCGGTGCTCACCTTCACCTCCTCGGCGTTCTTCTGGCGCGTGAACTACTTCTACGAGGACACCGTCTACATCGAGCGCAACTACTACGGCGTGGTCCGCGTGAAGGAAGCGCAGACCGACGACAACGACCCGGAGACGCGCTACCGCTCGCTCGTCCACGGCTCGATCCTGCACGGCGAGCAGTACCTTTCGGACAAGTACCGCCGCTCGCCCACGACCTACTACAAGGCGAGCTCCGGCATCGGGCGGACGCTCCTTTCCTACGACGGCCCGGTGCGCGTGGGCGTCATCGGCCTGGGCGCGGGCTCGCTCGCCGTCTATGGACGCGAAGGCGACGTCTATCGCTTCTACGACATCGATCCGGCGGTGGTCGGCGTGGCGAAGAAGTGGTTCACGTACGTGGCCGACTCGCCCGCGAAGACCGAGATCGTGCTGGGCGACGCGCGCCTGAGCATGGAGCGCGAGGCTCCGCAGGGCTACGACGTGATCGCGGTGGATGCCTTCGCCGGCGACGCGATCCCGGTGCACCTCATCACGATGCAGGCGGTCACGCAGTACCTGCGCCACCTGAAGCCGGACGGCGTGATCGCCTTCCACGTCTCCAACCGATTCCTGGACCTGAAGCCCGTGCTCCTCGCCATCTCCCGGGCCCAGGGCCTCGAATACGCGAACCTCTTCGATTCGGGAGAAAGCGGCGGCACCACCAGCGACTGGGTGCTGCTCACGCGCAACAAGCGCTTCATCCTGCAGCCGAGGATCATCGAGGTAACCGAGCCCGTGGCGCCGCGCCCCGACTGGGGCCTCTGGACCGACGACTACAGCAACCTGCGGCAGGTGCTCAAGTAGCGGCGAGGAGCGCGCCCACGCGCTCGGCGATGAGCGCGCTCACGCGCTCGTTGGACTCCACCGTGACGCCGGCGATGTGCGGCGTGAGGAGCAGGCGCGGCGCGCCCACCAGGGGCGAGCCCGCGGCGAGCGGCTCGTGCTCGAAGACGTCCAGCGCCGCCCCGCCGAGGCGCCCCTCGCGCAGCATCGCCGCGAGAGCCGCCTCGTCCACGATGCCGCCACGGGCGGTGTTGATCACGATCGCGTCGCGCTTCATGAGCCAGAGGCGCTCGCGGCCGAGGAGCCCGCGCGTCTCGGCGACCAGCGGCACGTGCAGCGAGACCACGTCGCTTTCGCGCAGGAGCTCTTCGAGCGCGCAGGGAAGCGTCCCCAGCTCGCGCCACGCCTCGGCGGTGGCGGGCACATGGGGATCGTGTGCGATCACGCGCATGCCCAGGGCGAGCGCCTTGCGCGCCGTGAGCCGCCCGATGCTGCCGATGCCCACGAGGCCCAACGTCTTGCCCGAAGCCTCGCGCCCCTGCGAGAGCGTCTGGCGCGGCCAGGTACCGGCTTCCACGGCCTTGGACGAGGCATAGGCCCCGCGAAGCAGCAGGAGCGCGGCGGTCACCACGTATTCCGCGACCGACTCGGCATTGGCGCCCGTGGCCGGGATCACCTCGATGCTGCGCGCGGCGCATGCCGCGAGGTCGATGTTGTCGAGCCCGACGCCCAGGCGGCCCACGGCCTTGAGGTTCGCCGCGGCCTCGAGCAGCCGCCCGCGCACCTGCGTGCGATTGCGCACGATCCACGCGTCCGCCCAGGGCAGCGCCGCCTCGAGCGCCGCGGCATCGTCCACGAGCTTCGGGCGGTAGTCCACGTCGAAGCGCGCGCGAAGCGCCTCCACCGCGGGCGCGTCCATGAACTCGCTGATCACGATTCGCGAAGTCATGGGCCTAGTGTATCGGCTCGCGCTTGCGGCGTGCCAGGTGGCCGGTGATCTCCTCGCGATCGTGGTAGAGATGCTTCATCCTCAGGAAATAGCCGCCCCCGCCGAGCGCCTCGTCGATGATCCCGCGGCATCGCAGGACCTCCTCCCAGCGCTTCTTCATCGGCAGCTTCAGATTGAAGATCGTCTCGCGGCACCAGCCCTCCGCGATCCAGTGCGCGACGAGGCGCGCGATGCGCGAGGGACTTTCGACCATGTCGCACACCATCCAGTCCACGGGCTCGGCCGGGCGGAAGTGGAATCCGTCGTCGCGGCGATGCTTCACCTGCCCGCTTTCCAGGAGCTTCGCGTCCATGGGGCCGTTGTCCACTGCGGTCACCATCATGCCGCGCTGCACGAGCTGCCATGTCCAACCTCCGGGCGAGGCTCCGAGGTCCACTGCGCTCATGCCCGGGGCGAGGCGCTTCGCGCGCTCCTTCTCGTCCAGGAATTCCCCCAACGCCTCGGCGAGCTTCAGGGTCGATCGCGACGGCGCCGAGCCGGGCATGCGAAGCCGCGGGATGCCCATGGGCCATGGGGAGCTGTTGTCGACCGGCGCCAGGCCCACGTGGCAGGCGCGGCCTCCCACGAAGAACACGTGAAGTCGCTCCGGCGCGCCCGCATCGTCGAAGACGATGCCCGCCTTGCGAAGCGCCTTCTCCAGGTGCGGAGCGAGCGGACGCGTGAGCGTGGCGAGCGACTTGCCCTCGTTGGTGTCGGGCATCTCGATGCGAAGCGCGGCGAAACGCCTTCCCAGCTCGCGCGCCCCGGCCACGATCGGCGTGACGCGGTCGGATTCCGGCAGCGCGACGAGCTCGCCCGCCCTCACCATCTGGCGCGCGAAGACGAGCCGGCGAAATTCGAGGTGCTTCGCGAGGTCGGCGCCCATGTCGTCCTGGTGCGCCTGGAAGAGCGCGAAGCCGCTGCCGGGCCGCGCCCTGACGAATCCCTCCACGCCCATCTCGCCGGCGGCCGCGGTGATCTCCTGGGCGCACTCCTTCTCGAAGCCCGCGCGGCAGTAGAGCAGGACTCGGGAGGCGCTCACGCCGCCCGCGCGTGCCTGAAGAGCGAGAAGAAGTTTCTCGACGTCGCCGCCGCGACCTCGTCGTAGGAGATGCCGCGAAGGCGCGCCACCTCCTCGGCGACGTGCTTCACGAAGGCCGGCTGGTTGGGCTTGCCGCGGTGGGGCACCGGCGCGAGATATGGAGAATCGGTCTCCACCAGCATGCGATCGAGCGGAACGCGCCTGGCCACGTCCTTGAGGTCCGTGGCGTTCTTGAAGGTGACGATGCCCGAGAACGAGATGAAGAAGCCCTGCGCCATCGCAGCCTGGGCCACGTCCCAGCTCTCGGTGAAGCAATGCATCACGCCGCCTACCTCGCCCGCGCCCTCTTCCTTCATGATCGCGAGCGTGTCCTCGGCGGCCGCGCGCGTGTGGATCACGAGCGGCTTGCCGCAGCGGCGCGCGGCGCGGATGTGCGTGCGAAAGCGCTCGCGCTGCCACCCGGTGTCGCCCTCGACGCGGAAGTAGTCGAGGCCGGTTTCGCCGATGCCCACCACCTTCTCGTCGCCCGCCATGGCGAGCAGGTCGTCCAGCGTGGCCTCGCGATCGTCGCGGCGTTCGTCGGGATGCACGCCGGCAGTGCACCAGAGATTGCCCTGCGAGCGCGCCACCTCGCGGACCGCGGGAAACGTCGCGAGCGTCGTGCTGATGGTGAGCGCATGGGTCACGCCGTTGTCGACCATGCGCGCCATCACGCCGGCGAGATCGGCGCGCAGCTCCGGGAAGTCCAGGTGACAGTGGGAATCGACGAGCATCCCGCGATTTTACTATCGCGGGTACATCCACTCCCGCGTGAGCGGCAATTCCGTGGGGCCGGGCCGCGTGCAACGCGACGCGAGGACCTGGTGGATCGACACCCATCCCTGCTCGAACGCGTGGGCGCAGCCGGCCAGGTACAGGCGCCAGATGCGCGCCGTGCGCTCGCTCGAGGCGGCCGCGGCCTCGCCGAGCCTCGCTTCGAACGCGGCGCTCCAGAAACCCAGCGTCTTCGCGTAGTGCGGACGCAGGCTCTCCACGTCATGCACCTCGAAATCCTGCACGCTCATGTCGTGCACCACGCGATGCAGGTGCGGAAGCTCGCCTTTCGGGAAAACGTACTGCTCGATGAACTCGCCCGCTCCCATGCCGACCTCGAGGTTGCGGACGTCCGAGGAGGTGATGCCATGGTTGAGGAAGAGGCCCTTCTCGCGCAGCACGCGGCGCACCACCGCGAAATAGGCCGGCAGGTTGGCGAGGCCCACGTGCTCGAACATGCCGACGCTCGCGACCTTGTCGAAGCGCTCCTCGCCCGCGAGGTCGCGATAGTCCTGCAGCAGCACGCGGCAGCGGCCTTCGAGGCCGGCTTCCCGGATGCGCTCGGTGGCGAGGCGATGCTGGTTCTGCGAGAGCGTGATGCCCGTGGCGTCCACGCCATATTCGCGGGCGGCGTGAATGGCGAGCGCGCCCCATCCGCAGCCGATGTCGAGAAAGCGCTCGCCCGGCGCGAGGCGGAGCTTACGGCAGATGTGGTCGAGCTTCTGCACCTGCGCCGCCGCCAGCGAATCCGCATCGGTGCGGAAGTACGCGCACGAATAGACCATGCGCGGATCCAGCCACAGCGCGTAGAACTCGTTGGAGACGTCGTAGTGGTGGTGGATGGCGTCGCGGTCGTCGCGGCGAGAGTGGTGCTCCGGCGCGAAAGCGCGGGCCGTGCGCGGAGCGATGGCGCGCGAGATCGCCTCGGCCCCGCGGATCGCCTCGCGAAGGTCGCCCTCGATCTCGGCTTCGCCGTCGATATAGGCACGCGCGAGGGCCAGCAGCGAGGGGCGGCGCAGCGCCTCGGCGGCGTGGGCATCGTTCAGCCTGATTGTGGCGCGGGCCTCGTCGTCGAAGGCCACCTCGCGCCCGTCCCAAAGCACTACGCGCAGCGGCGTGTGCACGTTCGCCTTCAGCCTGGAGATTGCGAGGTCGATCTGCTTGTCCCGGAACACGAGGCCTCCTTCGCGCGCGCCCCCGGGCGCACGCCGGCTAGATCGTATGCGTGGGGCGCGACGACTGCAGCGCCCCGGCGAGCAGGCCCTCTACCTTCTTGCGCAACTCGCGCCCGGCCTCGCTGTCCTGGAGCTGAACGCCGATGCCCTGCGGCCGGTTGCCCGCACTGTGCGCCGGATTGATCCACGCCACGCTGCCCTGCAGCGGGATCTTGTTCGGGTCGTCCAGGAGCGACAGCAGGATGAGGATCTCTTCGCCCAGAGCATGAGACCTGTTGCTGGGCAAAAAAATCCCGCCGCCGCGCAGCAGCGGAATCCATGCCGCGTAAAGCGCCGCCTTGGAGCGGATCGTGAGGGTGAAGACCCCGGGGCGCGTGACGTGGGCTTCGGGCGCGGCATCGTTCATGGACGGCCTTCCATGGTGGCTCGATTGTAGGCCATGAGCAGGTGCTCGGCCACCAGCCGCGCGTTGAGGGGATGGGAAATCAGGCGGCGCGCCTCGGCAAGATCTTGATCCAGATCAAACAGGGCCTCCAGCCTCGCGCCCTTCGCGCGCGCGCGCAGCGCCTGCGCCTGCCCGATGTGGTGGCGCGGCTCGCCGGCCGCGCGAACGCGCACCAGGTCGTGAACCCACGTCTGCATCCAGAAGACGAGCCGCGGCAGGGCGCCCTTGTCGAGCGCGGCCGCGAGCTGCATCGCATCGGCGCCTCCCGGGCGTGCGAGCTCGTTCACGATGCGCTTGCGAAGCTCCGCCTCTTCGGGCTGCGCGAGCTCGCGCGCGAGCAGCGGCGCGCCGCCCGCGGCGGCGAGGGCCTCGTCGGCGCCCGCCACGCCTTCGGCGGCGAGCCAGCGAAGCGCGGCGCCCTGATCGGGCGCGTGCAACGTGACCTGGCGGCACCGGCTGCGGATCGTCGCCAGCAGTCGCGCGGGCTGGTCGCTCACCAGAACGATGAGCGTGCGCGGGGGCGGCTCCTCGAGCGTCTTCAGCAGCGCATTGGCCGCCGCGGGCGGCATCGACTCGGCCGGATGGATGACGAGCACGCGATGGCCGCCGCGGTGCGTGGTGAGCGCGATGAAGTCGGACACGGCGCGCACCTGGTCGATCTTGATCACCAGGCTCTTCGCCTTGTCCGGCCTCGCGGCCTCCTCGCCCTCCTCGTCGTCGTCGCTCGCGGCTTCGGGAACGATCTCGCGATAGTCGGGGTGGTTGCCCTGCGCGAGCCAATGGCACGAGGCGCATTGCCCGCACGCGAGGCCGTCTTTCGGCGATTCGCAGAGCACGCACGCGGCAAGCGCGCGCGCGAACTCCACCTTGCCGATGCCCGCCCGCCCCTGCAGCAGCAGCGCGTGGGGCAGGCGCTCGCGCGAAGCGGCGAGCCGCGCCAGCGCCTCGCGATGCCAGGGCAGCGCCGTCACGCGAAGGCCTGCGCGAAAGCCACCTCGATGCGATCGCGCACCTGGCGCAGGTCGCCCGAGGCATCGATCACGTGGAAGCGGCGCGAATGCTCGCGGGCGCGATCGAGATAGGCGCCGCGAACGCGCGCGAAGAACTCCGCCTGCTCGCGCTCGAACTTGTCGGGCATGCGGCTTTGCCCGCGCTGGCGCTCGGCGGCCACGGCCGGATCCACGTCGAAGAGGAACGTCGCATCGGGCTGCAGCCCCGGGTGCACCAGGCGCTCCAGGCCCACGACGAAATCGCGCGCGAGCCCGCGGCCGCCGCACTGGTAGGCGTAGGTCGCGTCGCTGAAACGGTCGCAGACGACCCAATCGCCCGCCGCGAGCGCGGGTTCGATCACGCGCGCCACGTGCTCGGCGCGCGCGGCGAACATGAGCAGCGCCTCGGCCTTGGGATTCATCGCCGCGTGCAGCACGATCTCGCGGACCTTCTCGCCCGCGGGCGTGCCGCCGGGCTCGCGCGTGACCACGGCCCGCGCGCCGTGCTTGCGCACCTGCTCGCACAGGAACTCGACGTGGGAGGACTTGCCCGCCCCGTCGATGCCTTCCAGCGTGATGAACTTTCCGCGCGCGCTCATTTTCCCAGCTGGTATTTTGCCACCGCGCGGTTGTGCTCCTCGAGCGAGGCGGTGAATTCGTGGGTCCCGTCGCCGCGCGCCACGAAATACAGGTACGGCGTGGAGGCCGGATGAAGCACCGCGCGAATCGATGCCGCGCCCGGCATCGCGATGGGCGTGGGCGGCAATCCGTCCCGCGTGTAGGTGTTCCACGGCGTGTCCTCGAGCAAGTCGCGCTTGTGGATCGCGCCGTCGTAGCGCTCGCCAAGGCCGTAGATCACCGTGGGATCGGTCTGCAGGCGCATGCCGCGGCGAAGCCGGTTCTCGAACACCGAAGCGATAATCGGGCGCTCCACGCCCTGCCCCGTCTCCTTCTCGACGATGGAGGCCATGGTGAGCGCCTCGTAGGGCGTGGCGAGCACGATGCCCGGATCGCGCGCGGCCCACGCCTCGTCCAGCTTCTTCTTCATCGCCGCGTGGGCGCGCTTGAGGATGTCCAGGTCCGTGGTGCCGGGCGCATACCGGTAGGTATCGGGGAAGAACCAGCCCTCGAGCGGGTCGATCTCGCCCAGCATCCCCCGAAGGTCCATCTCGCTCTTGCCCGCGAGGGTCTGGCGGATCTTCGGCTGCGCGGCGAGCTGCGCGAGCCACTGGCGGAGCGTCGAGCCTTCGACGAAGAGGATCTCGTCCAGCACCACGTCTCCGCGCTCCATCTTGTCGATGAGCTCGAGGGGCGTCGTGGCCCTCTCCAGGCGGTACGTGCCCGCCTTGATCGCCTGGCCGCGTCCCAGGAGCCTCGCCACGATCCACAGCGACTCGGGTTCGGCGAGCACGCCGTCGTTCGCGAGCTGGCGGGCCACGGCCTTCAGGCCGCTGCCGGAATTCACCGTGAACTCGTAGGGCGTGGCGGGCAGCGCCATCGGCGTGAGCGCGAAATAGGCGAGCCAGGCCACGCCGAGGACGGCGGCCGCGACGAAGAGCCTGGTAGCCTTCTTGATGGCGGCTAGGAGAGCCGGCGGAACGCGAGCGTTCCGTTCGTGCCGCCGAACCCGAACGAGTTCGACAGCGCCACGTCGATCCTCATCTCACGCGCCGTCTTCGGCACGTAGTCGAGATCGCACGCCGGGTCCGGCGTGAAGATGTTGATGGTGGGCGGAGACACCTGGTGGTGGATCGCGAGCGTCGTGATCACCGCCTCCACCCCGCCGGCGGCGCCGAGGAGGTGGCCGTGCATCGACTTGGTCGAATTCACCGCGAGCTTGTACGCGTGATCGCCAAACGCGGCCTTCATCGCGGCCGTCTCATTGGCGTCCCCCAGGGGCGTGGAAGTGCCGTGCGCGTTCACGTATTGCACTTCCGCCGGATTGATTCCGCCGTTCTTCATGGCCGCCAGCATGGCGCGGCGCGGGCCGTCCATGTTGGGCGCGGTGATGTGGTTCGCGTCGCCGCTCATGCCCATCCCCGCGAGCTCCGCGTAGATGCGTGCGCCGCGCTTCTTCGCGTATTCGTATTCCTCGAGGATGAGGATGCCCGCGCCTTCGCCGAGCACGAAGCCGTCGCGGTCCTTGTCGAACGGGCGCGAGGCGGTGGCCGGATCGTCGTTCCTCTCCGAGAGCGCCTTGCACGCGCAGAAGCCGCCCACGCCCGACATGTTGATGCACGCCTCGGCGCCGCCGGCGATCATCACGTCCGCGTCGCCGTACTCGATCATGCGGCCCGCCTCGCCCACGCAGTGCGCGCTCGTGGTGCACGCCGACACCATCGACACGTTCGGGCCCTTGGCCTTGAACTGGATGGAGATCATGCCCGCGACCATGTTGATGATCGTGCCGGGCACGAAGAACGGCGACAGGCGCCGCGGCCCCTTGGCGATCATCTCGCGGATGTTGTCCTCGATCATCGGCAGGCCGCCGATGCCCGAGCCCACGTTCACGCCCACGCGCTCCGCGTTGGAATCGTCGATGACGAGGCCCGCGTCATCGAGCGCGAGCCGGGTGGCCGCAAGGCCGAAGTGCACGAAGAGGTCCGACCGGCGCGTCTCCTTCGGCGGCATCCAGTCTGCCGAATTGAATCCCTTCACCTCGGCGGCGAAGCGCGTGGTGAGGTCCTTTGCGTCGAAGCGCGTGATGGGCGCGACGCCGCTCGCGCCCTTCATGAGGCTATCCCAGACGGCCGTGATGCCGATCCCGATGGGCGAGACGACCCCCAGCCCGGTGACGACGACTCTGCGCTTCGACATTGTGATTGGTGCGGCGCGATTCCCGGCTACACGCGGAATGCGCGCGCCGCGGGGCTACTGCTTGGAGTGGGACTTGACGTAATCGATCGCCTGCTGGACCGTGGTGATCTTCTCGGCTTCCTCGTCGGGAATCTCGCACTCGAACTCCTCCTCGAGCGCCATCACCAGCTCCACGTTATCGAGGGAATCCGCGCCCAGGTCTTCGGTGAACGAAGACTCGGTCTTCACGTCGGCTTCGGCCACTCCCAGCTGCTCGGCGACGATCTTCTTCACGCGGGCTTCAATGTTGTCCATCGACTTCCTCCAGGTGCGCTTGTTTCCACGGTTTGTGTTACACAAAAAAGCGCGTAATTCTACCACGCGCCCACCCCTACTCCATGTGCATTCCGCCGTTCACGTGCAGCGTGGCGCCGGTGATGTACGAGGCCGCGGGCGAGCACAGGAACAGCACCGCCTGCGCGATGTCTTCCACGCGCCCAAGGCGCCCGAGCGGCACGTTCTCCACGAGCTTCTTCACCTGTTCCTCGGCGAGCGAGCGCGTCATGTCGGTCTCGATGAAGCCGGGCGCCACGCAGTTGACGGTGATGTTGCGGCTGCCCACCTCGCGGGCGAGGCTCTTCGTGAACCCCACCATGCCGGCCTTGGCGGCCGCGTAGTTGGTCTGCCCCGCGTTGCCGGAAAACGCCACCACCGAGCTCACGTTCACGATGCGGCCCGCGCGCGCCTTCATCATCCCGCGCAGCACCGCGCGGGAGAGCGTGAAGACGGGCTTCAGGTTCGTCGCCTGCACGTCGTCCCATTCCTCGTCCTTCATGCGCGCGAGCAGGTTGTCGCGCGTGGCCCCGGCGTTGTTCACGAGGATCGCCACGGCACCGAATTCCTCCTGCACCTTGTCCACGAGCGCGGCGCACTGCGCGGCGTCGCGCACGTCGAGCACGCGGCCCGCGCCCTTCGCGCCACGGTCGGCAAGCGCTTTCGCGATGCCTTCGGCGCCCTTGTCCGAGGTGGAGGTCCCGATCACAGTCGCGCCCGCGCCCGCGAGCGCCTGCAGGATGCCTTCCCCGATCCCGCGCGAAGCGCCGGTCACCAGGGCCACTTGTCCGTTCAGCATGTCGATCCTCACGCGCCGGCCGCGGCGAGCGCGGCCGAGTCCTGGATGGCGATGTATTCGATATCGGGCGCGATTCGCTTGCCCAGCCCCGTGAGCACCTTGCCCGGCCCGCACTCGACGATGCGCGTCGCGCCCTTCGAGCCCAGCAGCCGGATGGTCTCGATCCAGCGCACCGGGTTGCAAAGCTGCTCGACGAGCGCCGCGCGGATCTTCTGCGGGTCGTCGAAGCTTTCCACGAAGCGATTGTGGATCACGGGAATCGAGGGCCTGCGGACGTCGATGGCCGCGAGCCGCTCGCGCAGGCGATCGGCCGCAGGCTTCATGAGGCTGCAATGCGACGGCGCGCTCATGGGCAGCATCTTGGCGATCCTGGCGCCCTTCTGCTTTGCGATCGCCATGCCGCGCTCCACGGCGGCGCGATGGCCCGCGATGACGACCTGCCCGGGCGAATTGAGGTTGGCCGCTTCGACTACTTCGCCCTGCGCCGCCTCCGCGAGCACCATCGGAAGCGCCGCATCGTCGAGACCGAGGATCGCCGCGATCGCGCCGGTGCCTTCGGGGACGGCCTCCTGCATCGCCTGCGCGCGAAAGCGCACGAGCGGCAGCGCGTCCTCGAAGCGCATGGCGCCCGAGGCCACGAGCGCGCTGTACTCGCCGAGGCTGTGCCCGGCGAGCCATGAGGGCGCGGGATTGCCCCGCTCGGTCCAGGCGCGCCAGCATGCGACGCCTGCGACCAGCATCACGGGCTGCGTGTTCACGGTCTGGTTCAAGGCTTCCGCGGGACCCTCGCGCACCATCGACCAGAGGTCCACGCCGAGGATGGCGTTGGCCTCGAGGAACGTCTTCTCGACGACGGGAACATCGGCGAAGCCCGCCATCATCCCGACCGATTGCGAGCCCTGCCCCGGAAACACGATTGCGAGACTCATGTCCGTTCCTAGTATTTGAGGAGCACCGAGCCCCAGGTGAAGCCGCCGCCCACGCCCTGCAGGAGCACGTTGTCTCCCTTCTTCACGCGGCCGTCGCGCACGGCCACGTCGAGCGCGAGCGGGATCGTGGCGGCCGACGTGTTGGCGTGACGGTCCACGGTGACGATGCACTTCGAGTCCGGCAGCCCCAGCTTCTTCGCCACGTGCGTGATGATGCGCACGTTGGCCTGGTGCGGAATGTAGATGTCGATGTCGGAGACCTGCATGCCGTGCTTCGCGACGATGGAGCGCGCGCTTTCCTCGAGCACGCGCACCGCGAGCTTGAACACCGCGCCGCCGTCCATCTTGAGCGTGGGATCGCCCAGCACCCCGCCGCGGCACACGTGGCCAGGCACGTTGAGGATCGCCGCATGGGATCCGTCGGCGTGCAGCTCGCTCGAAAGGATGCCCGGCGCGTCGGAGGCTTCGAGCACCACCGCGCCCGCGCCGTCGCCGAAGAGGACGCACGTGCCGCGGTCCTTCCAGTCGAGGATGCGCGAGAAGACCTCGGCGCCCACGACGAGCGCGCACTTGTGCGCCCCGGAGCGGATGAAGAGATCGGCCGTGCCCAGCGCGTAGACGAAGCCCGAGCACACCGCCTGCACGTCGAAGGCGGCGCCGCGCTTCACGCCGAGCTTCGCCTGCAGCAGGCACGCGCTCGAGGGAAACACCATGTCGGGCGTGGAGGTCGCGAGCACGATGAGGTCCACGTCCTCGGGCTTGCGCCCCGCGGCGGCGAGCGCCGCGCGGCAGGCGTGCAGGGCGAGGTCGCTCGTGAACTCGCCGTCGGCCGCGATGTGGCGCTCGCGGATGCCGGTGCGCCCGAAGATCCACTCGTCGGTGGTGTCCACGATGGACTCGAGGTCCTTGTTGGTGAGCACCTTGGCGGGCAGGTAGCTCCCGGTGCCGGTGATGCGCGAGTAGGTCATGCGGCCTCGCTGCGCGAGCCCTGCGTGGCCGGGCGCGGCGCGGCCGGGGTGAGCGCATTGAGGCGCGCGATCTCCTCGCCGATGCGCTCGTTCAGGCCGTGGCTCGCCTCGGACGCGGCGCGCGCGAGCGCGGTGCGGAACGCGAGGCGATCGGCCGATCCATGGCTCTTCACGACGATGCCGCGAAGCCCGAGCAGCGTCGCGCCGTTGTAGCGGCGGGCGTCCACGCGGCGGCGGAAGCGCTTGATGACCGGGTACGAGATCGCGGCGGCCAGGCGCGACAGCACGCCGCGCGTGTACTCCTCCTTGAGGAAGTCGCCCAGCATCTTGGCGAGCCCCTCGGAGGTCTTGAGCGCCACGTTGCCCACGAACCCGTCGCACACGACCACGTCCGTGGTTCCCTTGTAGATGTCGTCGCCCTCGACGTTGCCGTGGAAGTTCACCGGCGCCGAACGCAGCAGCTCGCCCGCCTTCTTCACCACCTCGTTGCCCTTGATCTCCTCGGAGCCGATGTTGAGCAGGCCCACCGTGGGATTGGCCTTGCCCTCCACCGCTTTCACGAGCGTGGAGCCCATGATCGCGAACTGAAGGAGATGCTCGGGCGTGCAATCGGCGTTGGCGCCCAGGTCGAGCGCATAGACCTGGCCCGTGCGCGTGGGCAGCACGGCGCAGATGGCCGGGCGGTCGATGCCCGGCAGCGTCTTCAGGACGAACTTCGCGGTGCCCATGAGCGCGCCCGTGTTGCCGGCGCTCACGCAGGCCTGCGCGCGGCCCTCCTTCACCAGGTCGATCGCGAGGCGCATGGACGAGTGCTTCTTCGTGCGGATGGCGCTGCGCACCTCTTCGTCCATTCCCACGACTTCGGTGGCGGCGACCACGGCGATGCGCGGATCGCTCGCGGCGCGATGGCGCGCGAGCTCGCGGCGAAGGGGCTCGTCGAGGCCCACGAGCAGGAGCTCGGCCCCGGGATGCGTCGCGAGGAAGTCGACGCAGGCGGGGACCGTGACCTGCGGCCCGTGGTCCCCACCCATGGCGTCGACGGCGATGACCGTCTTCATTGCGTGCGCCGCAATGAGGCCAGCAGTCGCTCGGTCAGTCCTTCGTCTGGACGACCTTCTTGCCGCGGTAGTAGCCCGACGGCGAGATGTGGTGGCGCAGGTGCGTCTCGCCCGTGGTGGGCTCGACCGCGACCGGGGGCTTGCCCAGGTGGTCGTGCGCGCGGTGCATGCCGCGCTTCGAGGGCGACTTCTTGTTCTGTTGTACGGCCATTTGCTTCTCCTGAATTATCGAATCATTCGGTTCGTTTCTTGAGCCCCGCGAGCGCGGCGAAGGGCGATTCGTCCGCGCCTTGCGCCTTCAGCTCCACGTGCGCCTCGCCCGCGCCGGGCTTTCTCGGCACCATCGGGAGCGCGAGGAGGATCGCGTCTTCCACCAGGTCCAGGACGTCCACGGGGCCGTCGGGAACGAGGTAATCTTCCGCGTCGCTCTCCTCCTGGATGGGCGGCAGGCTCGATTCGTGGTCCACGAGCACGAGGCGCTCATCGATGGAAATCCCGTGCCGGAAGTCCTCCATCGTCGTCTGGCACGTGAGAAAAACGAAGCCCTCGATTATACACGACACCACCTTGCGACGCTGCTTGTCCAGGCGGGCCGTGACCTTGTAGGTGAGGTCGATCTCGGGCGTTGCGAGCGACTCCGCGAGTCGGGGAAACTCTTCGATGTCGACGCGGCCTTCGAACACCAGGGGCTTGTCGGAAATGCGTTCGGGGTGGATGAGCAGCTCTCGAGTCATGTAGAATCAACTTTAACTATTTATTATAATCTATTGTTTTGACTAAATATAATATCATCCTCGCGTCGGGCTCGCGCTATCGCCGGGAGCTGCTCGCGCGGCTCGGGCTCGCGTTCGAGTCGTGGTCTCCCGACGTGGACGAAAGCGCTCTCGCCGGCGAGTCGCCCCGGCAGACCGCCGCGAGGCTCGCCCGCTCCAAGGCAGATGCCGCCGCCCGGCGCTGGCCACAAGCCCTGATCATAGGCTCCGACCAGGTGGCCGATCTTGCGGGCGAAGCCGTCGGCAAGCCGGGGACGCTCGACAACGCGCGCCGGCAGCTGGCGCGACTGAGCGGACGCGAGGTCCTCTTCCACACGGGCCTGTGCCTCCTGGACGCGGCGCGCGGCGAGGCGCAGACGCGGGTCGTGACCACGGACGTGGTGTTCCGCCAATTGAGCGCCGCCGAGATCGAAGCGTATCTCGCGCGCGAGCCTGCCCTCGATTGCGCGGGCAGCGCCAAGAGCGAAGGGCTCGGCATCGCGCTCCTCGAGCGCCTCGGAGGCGACGATCCCACGGCGCTCGTGGGCCTGCCGCTCATCGCGCTCTCCCAGATGCTGCGCAACGCGGGCGTGGCCGTCCCATGAGCAAGGGAACCCTGCACCTGCTGCCGGCGTGGCTCTCGCAGGACGCGCCGCCCGAGTCGGTCGTTCCCGCGGCGGCCCTCGAGAAGATCCGGTCGCTCGCCGCCTTCATCGCCGAGGACGCGAAGTCGGCGCGGGCGTGGCTGCGGGCCTGCGGCCATCCGCTTCCCCTTCGCCAGATCTCCATCGAGACGCTGAACGAGCACACGCCGCCGGGCGAGATCGAGTCCCTCCTCGATCCCATCGAGTCGGGACAGCATGTGGGACTGCTCTCGGAGGCAGGCCTGCCGGCCATCGCCGATCCCGGCGCGGCGCTCGTGGCGGCAGCGCATGCGCGCGGCATACGCGTCGTGCCCTACGTGGGGCCCTCGTCGATCCTGCTCGCCCTCATGGCGAGCGGGCTCGAGGGCCAGCGCTTCCGTTTCGTGGGTTATCTCCCGGCCGAAGCGGCCGCGCGGCGCGCGGCGATCGTGGAGCTCGAGCGCCATTCGGCGAAGCACCGCGAGACGCAGGTGTTCATCGAGACGCCCTATCGCAACGACGCGATGCTCTCCGACCTGGTGCAGGCGTGCCGCCCCTCCACGCGCGTGTCGATCGCGGTCGAGCTCACCTCGCCGCGCGAGTGGATCCGCACCGACCGCATCGACGCCTGGCACATGCGGCCCGCGGCCATCGGCAAGCGCCCCGCGATCTTCCTGCTCGAAGCCTAGCCCACGACGATCCGGTTCATCTTGAGCAGCGGATAGATCTCCTGCGCGGTCACCGGCGCGGAGAAGTAGAAGCCCTGCCCCACGTTGCAGCCCTTGGAACGCAGGAGCGCCAGCTGCCCGGCGGTCTCCACCCCCTCGGCGATGGTGGCGAGGTCGAGGCTCCGGGCCATGTTGATGATGGCCACGACGATCGCGGTGTCGTTCGGGTCCACGGTGATGTCGCGGATGAACGACTGGTCGATCTTGAGCTTCTGGATCGGCAGGCGCTTCAGGTACGAAAGGCTCGAGTAGCCCGTGCCGAAATCGTCGATCGCGAGCTGCACGCCCATCTCGGAGAGCTTGTTGAGCAGCTGGATCATGCCCTCGGTCTGGCGCATCACCTGGCTCTCGGTGATCTCGAGCTCGAGGCAGCTCGCCGGCAGCCCCGTGTCGGCGAGCACGCGCGTGACCATGTCGAGGAAGCCCTTGTCGGCGAACTGCCGCGCCGAGAGGTTGATCGCCATGCGCCTGAGGGGCGACAGTCCCATGTCGCGCCACTCCTTGGCCTGGCGGCAGCCCTCGCGCAGCACCCACTCGCCGATCTCGTTGATGAGGCCCGTCTCCTCGGCGAGCGGGATGAAGTCGCCGGGCATCACCACGCCGCTGTCCTCGGTCTTCCAGCGCACCAGCGCCTCGCACGCGATGATCTCGCCGGAATCCAGGTCGATCTGCGGCTGGTAATGCAGGACGAAGTCGCGCTGCAGCACCGCGCGGCGCAGCGCCGACTCGAGCGTCATGCGCCGCTTCACGGCGATGTTCATCTGCGCGGTGAAGTACTGGTAGGTGTTCTTGCCGAGGCTCTTGCCGTGGAACATCGCCGTGTCGGCGTTCTTCATGAGCGTCTGCGCGTCGCGCCCGTCCTCGGGATAGAGCGCGATGCCCACCGAGCCGCTCACGTGCTGCTCCGTGCCGCCGAGGAAGAGCGGCTGGCGCAGCGAGTTCAGGATCTTCTGCGCGACCACCGAGGCGTTGCGTCCTTCCTCGAGGTTGTCCAGCAGCACGATGAACTCGTCGCCGCCCTGGCGCGCGATTGTGTCCTCGAGGCGCACGCACTCCGAAAGCCGCCGCGAGACCTGCCGCAGCAGCTCGTCGCCCACGTCGTGGCCCAACGTGTCGTTGATGTTCTTGAAGTTGTCCAGGTCGATGAAGAGCACGGCGACCTTGCGCCCCGAGCGCTCGGCGCGCGCGACGGAGCGCGCGAGGCGGTCCTGCAGCAGCCCGCGGTTGGGCAGGCCCGTGAGGTTGTCGTGGTAGGCGAGGTGCTGGATGCGCTGCTGGATCACCTTGCGGTCGGTCACGTCGCGCGAGTTCCAGACGATCCCGCGGATGTGCGGATTGGCGAGGCAGTTGGTGCCCAGCGACTCGAACGTGCGCCAGCCGCCGTCGCGATGGCGCAGGCGGAACTCCACGGGCTCCGTGAGGGCGCGCGTGTCGGTGATGCGCCGGAACGCGGCGCGCACGTGCTCGACGTCGTCGCGGTGGACCAGCTCGAAGACGTTCTGGCCCACGGTGTCGGCCGGGTCGAAGCCCAGGAGGTGGCGCAGCGCCGCGCTCTGGTACTGGATGGTCCCGTCGGCGTCGACCACGGAGATGAGGTCGATTGAGCTTTCCGTGAGCACCCGGAAGCGCGCCTCGCTCGCCTCGAGCGCGCGCTCGGTCTCCTTGTAGCGCGTCACGTCCGTGATCACGCCGATGAGCCCGGCCACGTCCCCGCGCTGGTCGACGAAGCTCACCTTGTTGTAGAGCATCTGGCGCCGCTCGCCGTCGGCCGTGGGCATCTGCATCTCGTAGGTCGTCGACGACGGGCGCTGCAGCAGCACGCGATCGTGTTCCTCGTGGACGGCGGCGAGGTCCGCGTCGAACATGTCGCGCACGGTCTTGCCGGTCCAGTCCTTGCCGCCGCCGAAGATCTCCTCCCAGGCGCGGTTGCGCAGCCGGTAGCGGCCTTCCCTGTCCTTGAAGTACACCGGGCTCGGGATCGCGTCGAGCAGCGCGCGCATGAAGTGCCGGTCGCGCTCGAGGTCCGAGGCGTTGGCGCGCGCCGCGGTCACGTCGATGCAGGTGAAGAGAAGCCCCGTGATGCGCTCGTTGTCGTCGCGCAGCGGAGCGCCCGCGCCGTGGAGCGTGACGAGCGCGCCGTCCCCGCGGCGGCGCACGAGCTCCAGCTCGTGCAGCGTCTCGCCCGAGATGAGGCGCCGGCGGATCTCCGCGGCCTCCGCGCGCTTGTCCTCCTGCACGAAGAGCGCGAAGCGCCCGAGGACCTGCTCGCGCGTGTATCCGAAGATGCGCTCCGCGGCCGGGTTCCAGAAGGTGATCACTCCGTCGAAGTCCGTGGTGTAGATCGCCACGGGCGAGTTGTCGACGATGGCCGTGAGGAAGCCGTTCATCTGGCGCATCGCCCGGTCCTTCTGGCGCTGCTCCGTGAGGTCCACGAACGCCCCCACGAGGAATCGCGCCTGCCCCTGCGGGTCGCGGCCCACGGCGAGGCTGCATCGCACCCAGAGCTCGGCGCCGTCCTTGCGCACGAAGCGCTTGTCGAGCGACGAGTAAGGCGCGCCGCCCGCGCGGACCTCGCGAAGCCGCTCCTCGGTGTCCGGCGCGTCGTCCGGATGCACGAAGCTGTGGAAGGTGCGGCCCTCGACGTCGCCGCGCCCGTAGCCCGTCATCTCGCAGAACGCGCGGTTCACCTGGCTCACCGTGCCGTTCAGGTCCGACACCACGAGGCCCACGCTTGTGAAGTCGAAGGCCTCGCGGACGAGGTCGAATTCGATGGCGGTCTCCCGGACGATCGCGCTCATGGTCCTATCGCACCGTCACGGCGCGATTGGCCGCTTGCGCCGCCGCGCGCGCGAAGGCCTCGCCCATGCTCGTGCCCAGCCGGTCGGAGAGCTGGTCGATGAGGCTGTCCCTGGGCGAGAAATCGACGACCTTCTCGGCCTTGATCACGTCGCGCGCCACCGACTCGAGGCTTCCGTATCCGTCGGCGAGCCCGAGCTCGATGCTCTTCTCGCCGGTCCAGATGAGCCCGGAGAACGTGTCGGGGGTCTCCTTGAGCCGCGAGCCGCGCCCCTTGCGCACCGTGTCGATGAACTGCCGGTGGATCTCGTCGAGCATCTTCTGGATGTGCTCGCGCTGCGCGGGGTTTTCCGGCGCGAAGGGATCGAGCAGGTCCTTGTTGCTTCCCGCGGTGTAGGCGCGCCGCTCGATGCCCAGCTTGTCCATGGCGCCGGTGAAGCCGAAGCTCGAGATGATCACGCCGATGGAGCCCACGAGGCTCGCCTTGTCCACGTAGATCCTGTCGGCCGCCGAGGCAACGTAGTAGCCGCCGGAGGCGCACAGGTCCTGCACGACCACGTAGAGCGGCGTGCCCGGATACTGGGCGCGAAGGCGCCGGATCTCGTCGTTGATCTCGCCCGACTGGACCGGGCTGCCGCCGGGGCTGTTGATGCGAAGCACCACGCCCTGCGTGTTGCCGTCCTTGAACGCGCGCTGCAGCGCCTTGTTGATGCGATCGGCGGAGGTGCGCCCATCGGGCCCGATGACGCCGTCCAGGTCGATCAGCGCGGTGTGCTTGCCCGAGGACGCCGAGAGGGAGTCCTTGTCGGGGCGGCCGATCCAGCCCACCCACACCGAGAGCACCATGAACGCGAGGATGAACCACAGCAGCCTGAAGATCGCGCCCCACTGCCGGGCGCGCCGCTGCTCCTCAAGCGCCCTGAGCGCGACCTTCTCGAGGACCGCGCGCTCCCATTGGGGCGAGGCGTCGTCGGTCATTTGTCGTTCAGAAGATATACGTGGCCACCCTGTTCACGAACTTCGAGCGGCTCGAGCGAGGCCCCGCGGCACGGCCCCGCCACGCACAAGCCGGTGCGCGGTTCGAAAAGCGCACCGTGCGTGGAGCAGACCAAGTATAGCCCACTCTCCTCGAAGAACTCCCCGGGCTGCCAGTCGAGCTCGGTGCCCAGGTGCGGGCAACTGTTCACGAAGGCGCACGCGCGGCCCTCGTGGCGCACGGCGAAGCCCTTCTCCTCGCCGCCGCGGGAGGCGAGCGCGAATCGCACGCCCGCGCGGCCCTCGACGAGCGCGCCCGAGGCGCAGATCAGCTTTTCGTCGCCAGCCATCGATGCAGGTCCGCCACCCGCGAGAATCGCGCCTTCGCCGGCCGAGTGGCGAGCAGCGCCTCGGCGTGCGCTCCATAGGACACGGCCACGCCGTCCACCCCTGCGTTGGCCGCGAGATCCAGGTCGTGCGTGGTGTCGCCCACCATCACGGCATTGCGCGCCTCCACGCCCGTGATGTCGAGCAACATGAGCAGCATGTCCGGATGCGGCTTCGCAAAGCCCTCGTCCGCGCAGCGCGTGGCCTCGAAGCGGTCGCGCAGCCCCGTGGAATCGAGGACTCGATCGAGCCCCCGGCGCGCCTTGCCCGTGGCCACCGCGAGGCGGTGCCCGCGCGCGAGGAGGTCGTCGAGCATCTCGCGCACGCCGCCGTAGAGCGGCATCTCGTGCTCGCGGGCGAGGAAATGATGGCGATAGCGCTCGCCGAGGCGCACTCGCCCCGGTTCGTCGAGGTCCGGCGCCACGTGGGCGAAGGTGTCGGCGAGGTTGAGCCCGATCACGTACCTCGCGTCCTCGCCCGAAGGCACGGCGATGCCCACGTCCCGGCACGCGTCCTGCAGGCTCGTCGCGATCACGTGCGTCGAGTCCATGAGCGTGCCGTCCCAGTCGAACACGACGAGCTCGTAGCTCAAGCGCCTTTCGCCTCCTCGCGGATCGATTCGGCGAAGCGCTCGAGGTCGGCGGGCAACGGCGCGACGAGCTCCAGCACCTGGCCGGTATGCGGATGGCGCAACGCGAGGCGGGAGGCGTGCAGGAACATGCGCTTCAGGCCCCGCTTGCGAAGCGCCCTGTTCAGCTCGAAGTCGCCGTACTTCTCATCGCCCAGCACCGGGTGCTTCAGATGCGCGAGGTGCACGCGGATCTGGTGCGTGCGCCCGGTGAGGAGCTCGGCTTCGAGGAGGCTCGCATCGGCTCCGCGCGCGAGGCGATGGAACACGGTCTCGGCCTCCTGGCCTTCCCTCGAGACGCTCACCCGGCGATCGCCGTCCGCCGTGGTGCGCTTGAGGAGCGCGAGGCGCACGCGCTGGCGCTCGTTGCGGAAACGCCCCGCCACCGCCACGAGGTAGCGCTTGTCCACATCGTGCGCGCGGAGCATTTCGTGCAGCGCCGTGAGCGCCGGCCGCTTCTTGGCGATGAGGAGCACGCCCGAGGTCTCGCGATCGAGGCGGTGCACGAGCTCGAGGAACTTCGCCTGCGGGCGCATCGCGCGCAACGACTCGATCACGCCGTGCGCGATGCCGCTGCCGCCGTGCACCGCGAGTCCCGCGGGCTTGTCGATGGCCACGATCCATTCGTCCTCGTAGATGACCGGAAGCCGGAAATGCGGCGCCGCCTCGGGCGCGTCGCGCTCGGCCACGCGCACCGGCGGGATGCGAAGGCGGTCTCCGGCGACGAGCTTGTACGAAGCGTCGACGCGGCCGCTGTTCACGCGCACCTCGCCGCCGCGAAGGATCTTGTAGATGCGGCTCTTCGGCACGCCCTTCAGGCGCGCGATGAGGTAGTTGTCGACGCGCTGGCCGGCCTCGTCCTCGGTGACCTCGACATGGCGGACGGCGGGAGCCGACGCAGGTGCTTTGCCTTCGACCGGCATGCCGGTGTATACTATGTTCTTGATTTACCAAGGGGACGCCCGAAGTGGCGCCCGAGATGCAGGCCAACGTCGCTCGCCTGCGAGACCCAAGAGCGATGGTAAACGAAACACACGCGCTCGACGCACACGAATTCCGCGCGACTGCCCTGTGCGCCGGTGGGAACTCCCCGGTAGCCGGCAGCCGCCAAGACGAAGAAAACCAGAAATCGTCCACCTCGCTCACGCACCCGTGACGCACGACATAACCGACTTCTGAAGTAACTCGTCTCCCAGGGGCCTGGGAACGGGCCCCATCTTCCGTGTCAGAGCGCGGGAGAGAAGAAAATGAAACGCATGCTGTTCAATGCGACCCAGGCGGAGGAACTCCGGGTCGCGATCGTCGATGGCCAGAAACTCATCGACCTCGACATCGAGTCCGCCGGAAAAGAACAACGCAAGAGCAACATCTACAAGGGCGTCATCACCCGCGTAGAACCCTCCCTCGAAGCGGTCTTCGTCGACTACGGCGCCGAGCGCCACGGGTTCCTCCCGTTCAAGGAGATCGCCAAGCAGTACATGGTCAACGACGACGGCGAGTTCGGCCGCTCGAAGATGTCCACGCACCTCAAGGCCGGCTCCGAGCTCATCGTCCAGGTGGACAAGGACGAGCGCGGCAACAAGGGCGCGGCCCTCACCACGTACATCTCGCTCGCCGGACGCTACCTGGTGCTCATGCCCAACAACCCGCGCGGCGGCGGCGTCTCGCGCCGCATCGAGGGCGAGGACCGCAACGAGCTTCGCGAGGTGATGGACCAGCTCGAGGTTCCCGACGGCATGAGCCTCATCGCGCGCACCGCGGGCATCGGCCGCAGCGCCGAGGAGCTCCAGTGGGACCTGAACTACCTCCTGCAGCTCTGGCGCGCCATCGAAGGCGCCGCCGAGGAAGAGAAAGGCCCCTGCCTCATCTACCTCGAGTCGAGCCTCGTGGTGCGCGCCATCCGCGACCTCTTCCAGCCCGACATCGGCGAGATCCTCGTCGACACGGAGGCCATCTACGAGCAGGCGCTGTCGTTCATGGGCACGGTGATGCCCGCCAACGTCAGCAAGGTGAAGCACTACCGCGACGACGTGCCGCTCTTCTCGCGCTTCCAGATCGAGCACCAGATCGAAAGCGCCTACCGCCGCGACGTGACGCTGCCCTCGGGCGGCGCCATCGTGATCGACCACACGGAAGCGCTCGTCTCCGTCGACGTGAACAGCGCCCGCGCCACGCGCGGCCACGACATCGAGCAGACCGCGTTCAACACGAACTGCGAGGCGGCCGACGAAGTGGCGCGCCAGCTTCGCCTTCGCGACCTGGGCGGCCTCATCGTGATCGACTTCATCGACATGGAAAGCGCCAAGAACCAGCGCGAGGTGGAGAACCGCCTGCGCGACGCGCTGCGGCACGACCGCGCCCGCGTGCAGATCGGCAAGATCTCGCGCTTCGGCCTGCTCGAGCTCTCGCGCCAGCGCCTGCAGCCCTCGCTCGAGGAGACGACGCACTCGGCCTGCCCGCGCTGCCACGGCACCGGCTACATCCGCGACACCGCCTCCACGGCGCTGCACGTGCTGCGCATCCTCCAGGAAGAGGCGATGAAGGAGAACACGGCCGCGATCCACGCGCAGGTGCCCGTGGACGTCGCGACCTACCTGCTGAACGAGAAGCGCTCGGAGATCTTCGGCATCGAGGCGCGACTCAAGGTGAACGTGCTCCTCATCCCGAACCCGAACCTCGCCACGCCCAACTATCACGTCGAGCGGCTGCGCCACGACGCGCCGCAGCTGGACGAGCAGAAGCCCAGCTACGAGATGGTGACGGTGCCCGACGAGGAGCCGGTGGGCCTTCCGACGAAGAGCCCGCAGGCGATCGCGCCGCGGCCCGAGCCGCTCGTGAAAGGCATCCGCCCTGAGCAGCCCGCGCCCATGGCGACGGAAGCGCCCGCGGTGCCCGCGGCGGCGCCTGCGCGTCCCGCGCAGCAGCAACAGCGCGCGCAGCCGGCGCGCGCAGCGCAGGAGGAGAAACGCGGCCTGCTCGACACGCTGTTCGGGTGGCTCAAGAAGCCTGCCGCTCCGGCGGCGCCGGAGGCCGCGCCTTCCGCGAAGCCCGCGCTCGAAGAGCGGGGCGCGCGCGACGGGCAGCGCCAGCGCGACGGCCAGCGCCGCGACCGCGAAGACTCGCGCCGCGACGGACGCCGTGGCGGACGCGACGAGCGCAAGGGCGGCGAAGGGCAACGCGAGGGCCGGCGCAACGAGCAGCGCGCCGAGCCGCGCCGCGGCGGCGAGCAGCAGCAACAGCCGCGCCGCGAGCAACGCGGCGAGCGGGCGGAAGGCCGCGAGAACCGCAACGAGAACCGCGGCGAGAATCGCAACGAGGGACGCGAGCCGCGCGAGGGCCGCCGCGACGAGAACCGTCCGCAGCAGAACCGGCCACCGCGCGCGCCCGAAGCGCCGCGCAACGAGCAGCCCGCGGATCCGCAAGCCCCGCGCCTGGAGTCGCATCCGGTGCACGAGGCTTCGCCCGGCGACAATGGCGAGGGCGGCGGACGCCGGCGCCGCCGCCGTGGAGGCCGTGGTGGAGAGCGGGGCGATCGCCCGCCGCGCGACAACGCCGCGCAGCACGCCGCGGCTACGACCGTCGACAGCGCCGAGCCTCACGCGGGCGCGCCGGCGGTGGAACACGCTCCCGAGCCTGTTCGCCACGAGCCCGTCGTGTCGGCGCCGCCCGTGGAGCGCATCGAACCTCCCGCTCCGCTCGAGCAACCCGCGATCGCCCCCGTCCGTGAATTCCACGTCGTGAGCGAGCATGACCAGGCCGGAGGCGAGCCCGCGCATCGCCCGAACCGCAAGCGCCACCAGGCCGCGTCCGGCACCGCGCAATCTCAGGAGCTGCAACTCGTGGAAACGCAGGTCGCCGCGCAGGCAGCGAGTCCCGACGAGGACCTGCCGCGCCGCACGAAGCCGCGCCGCCGCCGTGGAGGCCCCGTGGCATCGGAGCCGCTGCAGATGGTGGAGACGCAAGGCGGCGACGCGCAGGCTTCCGGTGGAGACGGCACGGCCAC
>DATJVS010000236.1:0-24593 GCA_035501715.1 Usitatibacter sp. | reverse complement strand
GCTGCCGTTGAGGATCTTCGAGGCGCGCTACATGGACATGGCCAAGGCGTGCCTGAAGGAATCGAGCCCGTTCGGCGTGTGCCTCATCCGCGAGGGCCGGGAGGTGGGCGCGCCCGCGGTGCCCGAGGACGTGGGCTGCGCGGCGCGCATCGCGCATTGCGACATGGAGGAGCTGGGCATCCTCAAGGTGAAGGCCGAGGGACTCACGCGCTTTCGCATCGTCTCGCGCGAGGTGGCGAAGTCGGGCCTCATCGTGGGCGAGGTCGAGGACACGGCTGCCGAGCCGCGCGTGACCGACGCGCCGGGGCTCGCCGAGAGTGCGATCTTCCTTCGCAAGGTGATCGCGGGCATCGGGGAAGATCGCTTCGCGCCGCCATTCGACTTCGAGGACGCCACGTGGGTGAGCTTCCGCCTCGCCGAGATCCTGCCGCTGCGCGTGGACGCCCGGCAGAAGCTGCTCGAGCTCACCGACGCCCCGATGCGGCTTGCGATCCTGCACAAGTTCATGAAGCAGCAGGGCCTGCTGTGACGTGATCCCGGCGAAGGCCGGGGCCCCGATCACTTTTCGGCGACGCCCTTCAGCAGCCGCTTCACGGGACTGGGCAGCGCCGCTCCCGGAATTTCCGCGAGCGGCATCCATACGGCGCCGCGACTTTCCGCGAAGCGCGATGCCTTGCGCACCGTGACGCGCCAGGGCTGCACTTCGAGCGTGAAGTGCGTGAACGCGTGCTCGAAGGGTTGGATGCGCTCCACGGTGCGGGCCTCGATGCCCCAATCGCGCGCGAGCGCTTCCTCCGGCGCCTCGCCCGCAGCCGCTTCGGGCAGCGACCAGAGACCGCCCCAGATGCCCGTGGGCGGACGCTTCTCCAGCAGCACTTCGCCGCGCGAGACCACCACGAGCATCGCGATGCGACGACGCTTGCCCACGGCCCGCGCGCGCTTGCCGGGAAGCTCGCCGATGCGGCCGTGGCGCAGCGCGAAGCAATCCCCGCTCACGGGACACGCTTCGCAGCGCGGTTCGCGTGCGAGGCACACCGTCGCGCCCAGGTCCATCATCCCCTGCGTGTAGGCCCCGACCGCGCGATGCGGCACTCGCGCTTCGGCCTGCGCCCACAGGCGCGCGAGGGTCGCCGCGCTCGAGGGATCGCCATCGATGCCTGCGTGGCGTGCGATCACGCGGCGCACGTTGCCGTCCAGGATCGCGCCGCGCTCGCCGCTCGCGAACGCCGCGATGGCCGCGGCCGTCGATCGCCCGATGCCGGGGAGCTCCGCGAGCTTTTCCGACGAGGCGGGGAAGATGCCGCCGTGCTCGCTCACTACCCGTTGCGCGGCGCGGTGCAGGTTGCGTGCCCGCGCGTAGTAGCCCAGGCCGCTCCAGAGCGCGAGCACGTCGTCTTCGCCTGCTGCCGCGAGCGCGCGAACATCCGGGAACCGCGCGACGAATCTCTCGAAGTACGGGATCACGGTCGCGACCTGCGTCTGCTGCAGCATGATCTCGGAGAGCCAGATGCGGTAGGCGTCGCGCGTGCCCTGCCAGGGCAGGCCGCGGCGGCCGTGCGTGCGCTGCCAGGCGACGATGCGATCGCCGAACGGGCGTAGGGGTGGGCGCTTGGCAGGGCGTGCCATGGATGGCGATGGTAGCCCGATCACTCATGGGATAATGCGCGCCATGGTCCTCAAATGGCTCGACGCCACCCGGTCGGTGGCATTCGGACGGGAGCTCGCCGCCTTCATCATGGAGGACCTGTCGCATTCCCTGCAGAAGCGCGACGCCAAGTTCGCCGCGAAGGCGGAGAAGGTCCTCGCGAAGGCCGCGCGCAAGATCACCGACTTCAAGGCCGCGGAGCGCCTCAACTTCTACAAGAAGTCGAAGCTCGCCAACGAATTCCTGTGGGCGCTCAAGGAAGCCGGCTGCCCGCACGACTACACCAACGAGCTCACGCGCTGGCTCACGGTTCGGCTGGGCTGATGACCGCGGCGGAGTTGCGCGCGCGCGGCAACGCGGCGCTCGGGCAGGGAAATCTCGACGAGGCGCTGGATCTGTACCGCCAGGCGGGCGAGGCCGATCCCAGGGACCCGGTGCCGTGGCTCAACAGCGGCTTCGTGAACGTGGAGCTCGCGCGCTGGGCCGAAGCGCAGAAGTGCCTGGAGCGAGCGCTCGCGCTCGCCGCCCCGACCGACGACTTCGTCGCCGATGCCTACTACCTTCGCGGCCGCGCGCAGCAGCAGCAGGGCGCGATGGAAAGCGCGCTCGCCGACTATCGCGCCGCCGTCGCCGCGCGCGCCGATTTCGCCGAGCCCATGGAATCGGCGGCGCAGCTGCTCCTCGACATGAAGCGATTCGAGGAGTCGCTCCAGTGGGCGCAGCGGGCGGCGGGCGTGCGGCCCAATCCCCAGAGCGACATCGTGGCCGCCCAGGCGCTCGACCGGATGCACCGCTCGGCCGAGGCCATCGACGTCCTCTCGCGGGTCCTCGCGCAGGATCCCGACAACGTGACGGCGCTCGAAGGGCGCGGCACGCTGCTGCTTCGCCTCGGGCGCGACGGCGAGGCGCTCGGGATGTTCGAGCGCGCGCTGTCGCTGGGCGGCGAGAGCGTGACGCGGCTGTCGAACGTCGCGCTCGCGTCGCATCGCCTCGGGCGGATGCAGGAGGCCGTGGGACATGCCGAGCGCGCCCTCGCCCTCGGCGTCACCACGCGCGACGATGCCTACAATCTTTCCGCCGCGCTTCTCGAGCTTCACAAGGTCGACGAGGCCATGGCGTTGATCGAGCCGTTCGCGAAGCGCCTTCCCGAAGACGCGAACATGGGATGGAACCTCGCCAACGGCCACCTGCTGCGCGGAGAGCTCGCCGAGGGCTTCAAGGCCTACGAAAGCCGCTTCACGTGCGATGCCTCGGGATGGAAGAAGAAGCCCGAGGACTTCGGCCGGCCGCGCTGGACGGGGCGCGAGAATCTCCTGGGCAGGTCGATCCTGGTGATCGGGGAGCAGGGCCTGGGCGACGCCATCCAGATGCTGCGCTACCTGCCGCAGCTCGCATCGCAGGCGGGCCTCGTGCTCCTCAGGATCGATCCCGGCGTGGCGCCCCTCATGGCGAACCTGCCGCACAACTGCCGATGGGATCCGGCCACGCGGCCTCCGCCGCCCACGGACTTCCAGATTCCCCTCATGAGCCTGCCGCTCGCCTTCGGGACGACGATGCAGACGCTTCCCGCCAACATTCCCTACGTGCAGGCGGACCCGGTCCGCGCGGCGGCCTGGCGCGAGCGCCTCGACGCGCTGGGCCCGGGACCGAAGGTGGGCGTCGTCTGGTCCGGCAATCCGGGCCACTCCAACGATCACAACCGCTCGATACCCCTGCACCACTTTCGAAAGATCGCGCAGCCCGGCATTCATTTCGTGAGCCTGGTGCCCGAGGTGCGCGAGAAGGATCGCCAGGAGTATTCGGCGTGGACGGGACTCGCGCGCTTCGGCGAGGAGTTGCGCGACTTCGCCGATACCGCCGCGCTGGTGAGCAACCTCGACCTCGTGGTGAGCGTCGATACGAGCTGCGCGCACCTCGCGGGCGCGCTGGGCAGGCCGCTGTGGGTGCTCCTGCCGCACTACCCGGACTGGCGCTGGATGCTCGGGCGCGACGACTCGCCGTGGTATCCGTCGGCGCGCCTGTGGCGACAGCCCAAGCCCTCGGACTGGAATGCGGTGCTCGCGTCGGTCCGCGGCGAGCTGGGCGCCATCGCCGCTTCGGCGCCGTCTTCCGCGCGATGACCGCGGCGGAGCTTCGCGCGCGCGGGAATGCCGCGCTCGCGCAAGGAAACCTCGAAGAGGCGCGACGCTGCTATCGCGAAGCGACGAAGGCCGATCCGAAGGATCCGCTGCCGTGGCTGAACCTCGGATTCGTCGGCATGGAGGCGTCGCAGTGGGCCGAGGCGCAGCAATGCCTGGAGCGCGCCATCGCGTTGAGCAAGCCCGGCGAAGACTACCTGCCCGACGCGTACTTCCTTCGCGGCAGGGCGAGGCAGGAGCAACGCGATCTGCGGGGAGCGCTGCCGGACTACGAAGCCGCGATCGCCGCGCGGCCCGATTTCGCGGAACCGATGGAAGCGGCCGCCCAGGCGTCGCTCGAGCTCGCCAGGTTCGACGAAGCGATCGCGTGGGCGCGGCGCGCGCTCGCGGCGCGGCCCAATCCGCAGATGAGCCTTGTCGCCGCGCAGGCGCTCGACAAGCTCGATCGCCCCGCCGAGGCATTGCAGGTGATCGATGCGATCCTCGCGCAGAACCCGTCCTTCGCCACGGCGCTCGAGGGGCGCGGCGTCATGCTGTTGAAGCTGCAGCGTCCGGCCGAAGCCCTCGCGGCCTTCGAGCGCGCGCTCGCTGTCGAAGGCGAATCCGCGTCGCGGCTGTCGGGAAGCGCGGTGGCGCTCCAGCGCCTCGGGCGCCTCGACGAGGCGGTGAAGTTCGCGCAGCGCGCGTTCGCCCTCGCGCCCGACCGTCGCGACGAGGCGTACAACCTTGCGGCGATTCTGCTCGAGATGTTGCGCACCGATGAGGCGATGCCGATCCTGCGACGCGTGAGCGCTCAATATCCCGCGGACGCCGACATTGGATGGAACCTCGCCATCGGCCACCTGCTGCGCGGCGAGCTGCGCGAGGGATTCGCCGCGTACGAGCATCGCTTCCTGTGCGACGCCTTCGGATGGAGGAAGCCCGCGCCGGACTTCGGCCGGCCGCGCTGGACCGGGCGCGAGAGCCTCGAGGGCAAGTCGATCCTGCTCTTCGCGGAGCAGGGCCTCGGCGATTCGATCCAGCTGCTGCGCTACGTCCCGCTCGTGGCGGCGCGCGCAGGCGCCGTGCTGCTGCGCCTGCCGCGCGCGCTCACGCCGCTGCTCGAGGGGCTGCCTGCGAACTGCCGCTGGGTCCCGGAGTCCGAGCCCGCGCCGCCGACGGACTTCCAGTGCCCGATCATGAGCCTGCCCGACGCGTTCGCGACTACGCTCGCGACGTTGCCCGCGAGGGTCCCGTACCTTTGGGCCGATCCGGCGCGGGTCGATGCGTGGAAAGAACGGCTGCGCAAGCTCGAAGGCCCGTTTACCGTGGGCATCGTGTGGTCGGGCAATCCCTCGCATCCCAACGATCGCAATCGCTCGATTGCGCTCGAGGCGTTTCGCAGCATCGAGGTGCCGGGCATCCGGTTCGTGAGCCTGCAGCCCGAGGTGCGCGAGAAGGACCGGCCCGCCTACGAGGCGTGGACGGGGCTCGCGCGATTCGGCGAGGAGCTCCGCGATTTCGCCGACACCGCGGCGCTCGTGAGCGCGCTGGACCTCGTGGTTACCGTGGACACGAGCGTGGCCCACGTGGCGGGCGCGCTGGGACGCCCGGTGTGGGTGCTGGTTCCGCACTATCCCGACTGGCGATGGATGCTGGGCCGGGACGATTCGCCCTGGTACCCGTCGGCGCGCCTGTGGCGCCAGCCCCGCCCGCGCGAGTGGCCCGCGGTGCTGGCCGGGGTTCGCGCCGAGCTGGAGCGGGTGAAGGGAATCGAACCCTCGTCGTAAGCTTGGGAAGCTTCTGCTCTGCCATTGAGCTACACCCGCGTTCCCGGCGAATTCTACAGTCAATCGGCGCCTGCCACGGCCCGTTCGCGCCCGCCAGGCGCAGCTCGTCGCAGTCCCCTGAAGCCGGGGCGCTCCAGGGGTACGATTCGGGCATGAAGGAAGCCCCGCAGCTTGCGGCCGACTGCGAGACGGAACCCCAGTTCCATCCGCTGGAGATCTTCTCGGTCTTCAAGCGCATTCCGCCAAGCCCGGTCCGCAACATCGCCTACACGTTCGTCTGGTCCTCGGGCCTCGGGTTCCTGATCTTCCTCGTGGGCGCCGTTTTTTCGCCGCACCTGCCGGACCGCGAAGACCTGGTGTGGACGTTCCTCTTCTCCAACGCGATCGGATACACAATCCACGTGCTCTTCGTGCTGGGCGACCGCGCCGGAATCGAGTCGCGGGTGCGCGCGAGCGGGCACTTCGTGAAGACCGCGTATTACGCGGGCGTGAGCACCGCGGGCGTGCTCCTCGGCTATACCTGGATGGCGTTCACGATCGATGCGCGGCTGCTCCTGCACTGGCTCAAGAATCCGCAGTGGCTCGCCGCGTTCGCGTTCACGAGCCTCATGATCTCGTTGAGTCTCTCGCTCGTCTTCTTCTGGCGCGAGCGCCACGCGCGCGCGGAGGCGGACCTGCAGGCCGCGCAGGCGCGGGCCGAGCGCACGGAGCGCGAAGCGATGTTCGCCAACCTGCGCGCGCTCCAGGCGCAGATCGAGCCGCATTTCCTCTTCAACACGCTCGCCAACGTGACGAGCCTCGTCGATCCCGATCCCGCGAAGGCCAAGCGCATGCTGGAGAGCTTCATCCGGTTCCTGCGCGCCTCGCTCAACGCCACGCGCAGCGAATCGACCACGCTCGCCGACGAGGCCGAGCTCATCGCCGCCTATCTCGACGTGCTCCAGATCCGCATGGGCAAGCGCCTGTCGTACGAAGTGAACGTGCCGCCGGAGCTGCATGCGGTGACGCTGCCGCCGATGTTGCTGCAGCCGGTCGTCGAGAATTCAATCAAGCACGGACTGGAGCCCAAGGTGGACGGGGGCACGGTGAGCGTGCGCGCCCATCGCAACGGCGCCGGCGTGGCCGTGGAGATCGCCGACAGCGGCGTGGGGTTCGCGCCCACCACGCGCGGCGGCGTGGGGCTCACCAACCTGCGCGACCGCCTGCGCCTCATCTACGGGGATCGCGCCTCCCTCGTGGTGGCGGAAGCGGCGAAGGGCGGGGCCGTCGTGACGCTCACGATTCCGGCATGAGCCCGCGCGCCCTGATCGCCGACGACGAGGCGAACCTCGCCGAGCACCTGCGGGCGCGCCTCGAGCAGGCGTGGCCCGGGCTCGAGATCCTGCCGCTGGCGTTCAACGGCATCGACGCGCTGCGTGCGATCAACGACGAGGAGCCCGAGGTCGCGTTCCTCGACATCCGCATGCCGGGCCTCACCGGCATCGAGCTCGCCAAGCGCATCGACACGAAGACGCACGTGGTGTTCGTGACGGCGTTCGACCAGTACGCCGTCGAGGCCTTCGATCGCGACGTGGTGGACTACATCCTGAAGCCCGTCACCGACGAGCGCCTCGCCAAGTCCGTCGAGCGCCTGCAGCGCAAGATCGCGTCGTCGGAGAAGCCGCCCGCGCTCGACGACGTGCTCGCGAAGCTCGCGCGCGCCATCCCGGGCGGCGGCGCCACGCTTCGCTGGATACGCGCGTCGAAGGGCGAGCTCGTGCAGCAGATCGCCGTGGACGACGTGCTCTACTTCCAGGCCTCCGACAAGTACACGTGCGTGATCACGCGCGAGGGCGAGTCGCTGATCCGCATGGCGCTCGCGGACCTCGTGACCCAGCTCGACGGCGAGCTCTTCTGGCAGGTCCATCGCGGCACCGTGGTGAACATGAACGAAGTGGCCGCCACGCGCCGCGACCTGGGCGGGCGCGTGTTCGTGAAGCTGAAGGACGGGAAGACGGAGCTGCCCGTGAGCCGCGCGTACGCCCAGCGGTTCAAGCAGATGTAGAATTTCCGCATGGCTGTCCGGGTCACACTGAACGGGGCGCCTCGCGAGTTCTCCGCGCCCCTCACGTTCGAGCAACTGCTCCACGAGCTCGCCCTCGCGGGCCGGCGCCTTGCCGTCGAGCGCAACGGCGAGATCGTCCCGCGCAGCTCGTTCGCGAACGCGCGCCTCGCCGAGGGCGATCGCATCGAGGTGGTGATCGCGGTGGGAGGAGGCTAGCGATGCGCGAAGGCAAGCTCGTCGTCGCCGGAAAGACCTACGGGTCGCGCCTGCTCGTGGGCACCGGCAAGTATCGCGACTTCGACGAGACTCGCCGGGCCATCGAGGCCTCGGGCGCCGAGATCGTGACCGTGGCGGTGCGCCGCGTGAACATCGGGCAGAACGCGGGCGAGCCCAGCCTGCTCGAAGTCCTGCCGACCTCGAAGTACACGATCCTTCCCAATACCGCCGGCTGCTACACCGCGCAGGATGCGGTGCGCACGCTTCGCCTCGCGCGGGAGCTGCTCGACGGGCGCTCGCTCGTGAAGCTCGAGGTCCTGGGCGACGCGCAGAGCCTCTATCCCAACATGCCCGAGACGCTCGCCGCGGCGAAGACGCTCGTGGCCGAGGGCTTCGAGGTGATGGCCTACTGCAGCGACGACCCGATCCTCGCCAGGCAGCTCGAGGAGCTCGGATGCGTCGCGGTGATGCCGCTCGCCTCGCTCATCGGCTCGGGCATGGGCATCATCAACCCGTGGAACCTGCAGATCATCATCGACCGCGTGAAGGTGCCCGTGCTCGTGGACGCGGGCATCGGCACCGCATCCGACGCGGCCATCGCGATGGAGCTCGGATGCGACGGAGTGCTCATGAACACCGCGATCGCCAAGGCGAAGGATCCGGTGCGCATGGCGCACGCGATGAAGCTCGCCGTGGAAGCGGGGCGCGAAGCGTTCCTCGCCGGGCGCATGGCGAAGAAGCCCTACGAGGCGAGCGCGAGCTCACCCGAGGCGGGGCTGATCCAGAAGAGCGCCTAGAAGCGCCAGTTCACGCCGATGGAGAACTGGTCTCCCTCGGCCGAGGGCTCGCCGAGCGGCGTGGAAAGCGGCGTGTAGCGCTCGATGTCGGCGTGGATGCCGAAGCGTTGCGAGAAGTCGTAGCGCACGCCCAGGCCGTAGCGCCAGCGGGTGCCCGCCTGGCTGCCCGCCAGGAGCGAGGTGGAGTAGGAGCCGAACTCGTTGCGCACGACGCCGTTGTAGGCGCCCAGTCGCCCGTAGAACGAGAAGCTGTTCCACACCGGATACGTGGCCACCGTGCTCACGCCGTAGCCCGAGTTGCGGAACGCGGAGACGAGGTTGCCGGGGCTCGCGAACACGTCGGCGGGGCCGCGCCCGTAGTCCACGAATTCGCTCTCGACGGAGAAGTAGCGCGAGTACTTGTAGCCCAGGCGCAGGCGCATGCCGTTGTCCGTGCGCCACGTGGAATCGGCCTGCCAGGGCGAGAATGTGCTGATGGGCTCGGAGGCGAGCGAGAAGGCGCTGCCGAACTGCTGCGAGGTGCGCGGGACCTTCAGTCCGCCCACGTAGTCCTCGGCCGCCGCCCACGCCGGAAGCGTGGCGGCTGCAATAGCCAAGACGGCGAGCCTGAGCGGTTGCGCCATTGTTTTCCGAGTCCTTTCGAACGAATGTAGGCCCGGCTCCAGGGAGTGTCAATTCGGGGGTGTTGCGAAAAAGCCGAACCTCTTTACCGCATATTTTTCACACTATAAATCCGTGACTTATCGACCCATCCGAAGCTTCGTCCTGCGCCAGGGACGTTTTTCGCCGGCGCAGCAGCGGGCCGTGTCGGACCTCATGCCGCGCTATGGAGTTCCTTTCGCCGAAGCGGCGCTGGATTTCGCGGAAATCTTCGGCCGCGTGGCGCCGGTCGTGGCGGAAGTGGGCTTCGGAATGGGCGAGACCACGGCGCGAATCGCTGCGGCCAATCCCGGCAACGACTACCTCGCGATCGAGGTGCACGGCCCGGGCGTGGGAAGCCTGTTGAAGCGCATCGATGAAGGCGGGCTCACGAACGTGCGCATCATCCAGCACGACGCGGTGGACGTACTGAAGCACATGATTCCCGCATCTTCGCTCGCGGCGATCCACGTGTTCTTTCCGGACCCGTGGCCCAAGAAGCGCCATCACAAGCGGCGCCTGCTGCAGGCGGCCTTCGTGGAGCTCGCCGCCTCGCGGCTCGCGCCGGGCGGCATCTTGCACGTGGCCACCGATTGGCAGGAGTATGCGCAGCATGTCCTCGAAGTGCTCGATGCGTCGCGGGATCTCGCCAACACCGCGGCGGGATTCGCGCCGCGCCCGGCGTGGCGTCCCGAGACCAAGTTCGAGCGCCGCGGCCTCGCGTTGGGCCATGGCGTGTGGGACCTCGTATTCGAGAGGCGCGTGAGATGAGGAAACGCGATCTCCTTCGATGGATGGCCGCGGCCGGCGCCGCCGGCGCGAGCGGCCTCGTTTCGCGCGCCCTCGCCAAGGGCGACATTCCGCCGGGCGTGAACAAGCTGGAAGGGTCGATCCAGGTGAACGGCCTCGAGGCGCGCGTGGGCACGCCCGTGCAGGTCGGCGATCGCGTCGCCACGGGCACGAAGAGCCAGGCGGTGGTCGTGCTCGGCAAGGACGCGTTCCTCATGCGCTCGCAGACCTCGATCGAGTTCAAGGGCGAGGGCGGGCTGCTGCACGACATGCTCGTCGCCACGGGCAGCGTGCTCTCGGTGTTCTCGAAGAAGCCCGTCGAGATCCGCGCCGCGAACGCGTCGATCGGGATCCGCGGCACGGGCGCGTATCTCGAGGTGTTGCCCGAGGAGGTGTACTTCTGCCTGTGCTACGGCGACGCGGTGGTCGCGGGCCCGCACATGGCCGACAAGCTCGTGCACACCACGCACCACGAGGAGCCGCTCATCATCCGCATGGACGGGACCACCATGACCGCACAGCCGGGGCCGTTCCGCAACCACACGGACGCCGAGCTCGTGATGCTCGAGGCGCTCTGCGGGCGCGAGCCGCCCTTCATGAAGGACGGGACGTACCCGGCGAAGAAATACTGATCGGGATCGTCGCGCGCCGCGGCCCCGCCGAAGGCAGGAACATCTCCAGCAGGTCGTTCAGGAACCGCTCGCCCTTGCGCGTGGGGCCGATGCGCGCGTGGTCGCGGACGACGAGTCCCAGGGACTCGGCCTTCGCGAGCTGCGCCTCGATTGACGTGATCGGCAATCCCGTGCGCTCGGAAAAAAGCGCCACCGGAAATCCCTCGACCAGCCGAAGGGCATTGAGCATGAACTCGAACGCAAGCTCGGCGTCGTCCACCGGGCGGGCGGATTGCTGCGCCTTCCCCTCGAGCGCGGCGGCGAGATAGGTCTGGGGCTTCCTTTCGCGTTCGGTGCGCACGATGCGGTCGCGAAACGAGATCTTGCCGTGGGCGCCCGCGCCGATGCCCAGGTAGTCGCCGAAGGTCCAGTAGTTGACGTTGTGCCTGGCGCGATGGCCGGGCCGCGCGAAAGCGGAGGTCTCGTAGTGCTCGAAACCCGCGGCGGCGAGCGTGGATTCGATCGCCTCCTGCATGTCGGCCGACTCGTCCTCGCCGGGAAGCTTCGGCGGAAAGCGCGCGAAGTGCGTGTTGGGCTCGAGCGTGAGGTGGTAGGCCGAGACGTGCGGCACGCCGGCCGCGATCGCGGCCTGCACGTCGCGCACCGCTTCCCCGAGCCGCTGCCCCGGGAGCGCGTACATGAGGTCTGCGTTCACCGTGGGGAAGATCTCGAGCGCCGCGGCAAGCGCGCGCCGCGCTTCGTCGCTGCCGTGCACGCGCCCGATCGCGGCGAGCTTCGCGTCGTCGAAGCTCTGCACGCCCACGGAGAGGCGGTTCACGCCCGCCTCGCGATAACCACGGAAGCGCTCGACCTCGAAAGTGCCCGGATTGGCCTCCATCGTGATCTCGGTGTCGGGATCGACCCTCATCAACGTGCGGACCGCGGTCACGAGGCGTGCGATGGATGTGGGCGCGAAGAGGCTCGGCGTTCCTCCGCCGATGAAGAGCGTATGGAGCCTGCGTCCCCACACGTCCGGAAGGCTCGCCTCCAGGTCGGCGACGAGCGCGTCCACGTACCGGTCCTCGGGCAGCTCGCCCCGCTTCTCGTGCGAGTTGAAATCGCAGTACGGGCACTTCCTGATGCACCAGGGGATGTGGACGTAGAGCGAGAGCGGCGGAAGCTCGGCGAGCCTCATGGCGCGATGTTTGGGTTTCCGTTAACAGGGATTATCCAACACAATACGGGGTTTGCTTATCGAGCATCCGAGGACCATCGAACATGACGATTCGAAGTCAATCCCTGATCGCGGCCTTCTGCCTGGCAAGCGCGATCCCGGCAGCGGCCGAAGGGCCGCGTCCCCTCGAGTTCACCATCGCGGTCGGAGGGGCGCCGGTAGCCTTCGCGTCCAGGCAGCCGGGCCAGTCCGCGCGCCTTTCGCTCGCCGCGAAGCGCGGCCAACGGTTCACGCTCGTGATCGCCGATCTCCGGATGACGCCGGCCAGCGCGAGCGCGGTCCTCGCGACGGTGCGCGGACCCGGGGACGAGTTGGTGTCGCGCGCTCCGCTGCGCTGCGTGGCCGGCAGCGAGTGCAAGGCGGACGTCGAGATCACCAGGGACGGGACGCACGTGATCGAGCTGGAAAGTCCGTTCAGCGCAGCCGCATCCTGCACCGTTTCCCTCGCGCCCATCGTCGCGAAGGTGCTCTCGATCGATGGCGCGGGGATCGATTTCGCGGCGGCAAGGCCCGGTGACGTGACGCGCTTCGAACTCGACGCGCCGGCCGGGCGCGCGTTCACGCTGGGCATCGACAATCTCAAGCACACGCCCGACGTCGAATCCAATTCGTCGATCGGCGTCTTCGCGCCTACTGGAGAGCGCGTCGCGGCCTTCGGCTGCATGACGCACGGGTTCCAGGGCCGTCCGGCGAACCCCTGCCGTCTCGCGGTCCCGGCTTCGAACGCGCCGGTCCACTACGAAGTCCGGATCATGACGCCCTATGGCGCGACAGTTTCGGGCCGCCTGAGCGCCACGTCCGTCGCCCCATCCAAGTAAGGAAGATGCAGATGCGATCCCTATCGAAATCCTTCGCGGCGGCCATCGCCGCAATCCTGTGCGCGGCGATGCCCGCCGCGGCGCAGTGGTGGAACCCGCAGTCGCCCATCGCGCCCGGCAAGTGGGAGGCGGAGAGCCGGAGCTTCGTCTACTCGCGGGACGTGTACAACGTGGCCATCCAGGTGATGCTGGAGGCGCTGCAGCGGGGCGACATCGCGAAGCTCGAGCGCATGCACGGCGATTTTCTGAAGATGACGATCGCCGGCGGCAACGGCAGCCGCATGCTGAACGCATTCCCGCAGGCGTTCGGCGCCTTCTTCCGCAAGGACCGCCTCGAGGAGGGAAAGTCCTTGCTCAAGGCGTGGCAGGCGTCCGCGCCGGCTTCGGGATTGCGGACCATCGCCGAGGCGCAGATGTGGCTTTCGGCCGCGTGGGAAGAACGCGGCGGCGGCTACGCCTCGGAAGTCTCGCCCGAGGCGATGCGCCTTTTCCGCCAATATCTCGACCGGGCGAGCCACGCGCTCGATGAAGGCGGCCAGGCCGCGAAGCAGACGCCTCTCTGGTATTCGACCAAACTCACGATCGGCGGCTCGCGCGGCGACGACGCGCGGGCCCTCGATGCGATCTTCGAGGAGGGCGTCAGGCGCTTTCCGCATTTCATGCTGCAGTACCATGCGCGCCTTGCGCTGCTGCTTCCCCAGTGGGGAGGCAGCTACGATCGCGTAGATGCCTTCATCCGGCGTGCCGTGATGGACACTCAGGCGCAGGATGGCACGTGGATGTACGCGGAGCTCTACGCCGACGTGAACGCCATGTTCAGCGGCGAGGACTTCTTCCGGGAGACCCGGGCATCGTGGCCCCTCATGCGCCACGCGTTCGAGGACGCCCCGCGCGGGTTGGCGGAGGACAATGCGTATGCCACGTTCGCTTGCATGGCCCGCGACCGCGAGACCACGGGTCGGTTGCTCGATCGGCTCGGAAGCTATGCAAACCTCGGTATGGGCCGCGACACGTTCACGACGGAAGCGTGCCGCGCGATGGTGGAACAGGCGAAATGACGCTGCGCGGCGCGCGCGTGATGCTTGCGGCCGCGCTGCTCGCCGCGGCGAACGCGCAGGCGGCCTACGACTATCGCGCCTACGGGACGGCCATCTCCGAGATCCTGGGATCCCTCGCCAAGCGGGACTTCGCGAAGCTCGACGGCATCTATGCGGCCTATCTTGCCAGGCCCACCCGCACCGCCGACGGAACATGGATGCTCAAGGCCTTTCCGGCGGCGTTCGAGGCGATCTTCCCGTCATATCCGCAGGGTCAGGTGGAGGAAATCTTCCGCGACTGGAAGACCCGGGACCCGGAATCCGCGCTGCGGCCGCTCGCCGAGGCGTTCGCATGGCAGGAGCGGGCGTGGGCCGCGAAAGGCGGAAGTTGCTACCAGCAAAGCTCATCGTCGCAGCGAACGGCGTTCAACGCGCTCCTCGATCGATCCGCCGCCTCCCTTCGCGAAGCCGAATCGAAGGGCCGCGATTCACCCCTGTGGCACGTGGCGGCGATACTGGTGGCGGGGGGGCAATTGCGGCCCGCCGCGGATCTTGATGGGCTGCTGCGCGAGTCCTCTTCGAGATTCCCCGGCTTCGAGCCCCTCTATGCCGCGCGAATGTCGTTCTTCACTCCGGCGTGGGGAGGCGATTTCGGCGAGCTGGACCGTTTCATCCGGGCTTCGGCGGCCCAGACGCAGGCCACCGAGGGCCGCGCGCTCTACGCGTGGCTGTATCTCGATCTCGCCGCCACGCCGGGATGCAACAACCTGTTCGAGCAGTCGCAAGTGTCCTGGCCGGACATGAAGGCCGCCTTCGACGACATGCTGGACCGCCATCCCGACGTCCACAACCTGAATGTCTACGCGACGTTTGCCTGCCGGGAGCGCGACGTCGAGACAACGGTGCGGCTGCTCGCCAAACTGGGAAGTGAGGCCCGGCTGGGAATGTGGTCGCGGGGTGTCTCGACCGATTCATGCCGCGCGATGATCCGCAACGCCGACCCCTTGGCCGGGCGTGAGCAGGGGACCTAGGCAGCGCCGGCCGCCAAACGCTCGGCCAGCCGCGCGAGAGCCTGCCCGCGATGGCTCACGCGATTCTTCTCCGCGGGATCGAGTTGCGCGGCGGTCTTGTCCGTTCCGCGCACGAGGAAGTGCGGGTCGTAGCCGAAGCCGTTGGCGCCGCGCGGTTCGATGACGATCTCGCCGTGCCAGGCGCCGTCGGCCACGAGGGGCGTGGGATCGTCCACGTGGCGAAGGAGCACGAGCACGCAGTAGTAGAACGCCGCGCGGTCCTTCGCCATGCGCAGCTGCTCCACCAGCCTCGCGTTGTTGCGGGCGTCGCGCTCTTCGCGAGCGCCCTCGCGCCCCGCGTAGTACGCCGAGTGCACGCCCGGCTCGCCGAACAGCGACGGCACGCACAGGCCCGAATCGTCCGCGAGCGCCGGCAGTCCCGTGAGGTTGGCCGCGTTGCGAGCCTTCGCGAGCGCGTTCTCGAGGAACGTGGAGTGCGGCTCCTCGGCCTCGGCCACCGCGAACTCGCCCTGCGGCGCCGCGTCGATTCCCAGCGGCTTCAGCAACGCGGACAGCTCGCGCAGCTTGCCGGGGTTGTTCGACGCGATGACGACTCGATTCATGATTCAATCAACGCAGGGCGGAGCGTTGAAGCTCGATGAGCCGCGAGATTCCCGATGAGGCCAGGTCCATCAGCTTCGACATCTGCTCGCGCGTGAACGGCGCGCCCTCGGCGGTGCCCTGCACCTCGACGAAGGTGCCGGCGCCGGTCATCACGACGTTCATGTCGGTGTCGCAGCCGGAATCCTCGGCGTAGTCGAGGTCGAGCACGGGCACGCCGCCGACGATGCCCACGGACACCGCGGCCACGAAATCGCGCAGCGGATCGGAGGCGATAAGCCTCTTCTCGCGCAGCCACGAGCACGCGTCGGCGAGCGCCACCATCGCTCCCGTGATGGATGCGCAGCGCGTGCCGCCGTCGGCCTGCAGCACGTCGCAGTCAATGCTCACCTGCCGCTCGCCCAGCGCCACCAGGTCCGTCACCGCGCGAAGGCTGCGCCCGATGAGGCGCTGGATCTCGTGGGTGCGGCCCGACTGCTTGCCGGTGGCCGCCTCGCGCGATCCGCGGGTGTGCGTTGCGCGCGGCAGCATCCCGTACTCGGCGGTGACCCATCCCTGCCCCTTGCCCTTGAGGAACGGCGGCACCTTTTCCTCCACGCTCGCGGTGCACAGCACCTGCGTGTGCCCGATCTCCACGAGCACCGAGCCCTCGGCGTGGCGCGTGAAGCGCCGCTGGAACCGCACCGGGCGAAGCTCGCCGGGCGCGCGGTCGAATGATCTTTGCATCGGGAGCCTTCTAGCGGGGGACCCTGCGGATGGCGTTCTGGATCTCGTTGATGGCCTTCTCGATGTCCTCGTCGGTCACGTCGTCGGCCACTTCGTCCACGCCCATCTGCTGCGTGGTGTTCGACGAGCTCGTGAAGCCCGTGTCCATCTGCTGCGTGTCGGAGACGTTGGGGTCGTCCTGGCTTTCCCACGTCATCGCCACGATCGAGAGGTTGTCGGATTCGCCCCGGGCGCGCCGCTGCGCCTCCTCGAGCAGCCCGGGCATGATCTCCACGATGGGCTGCTTGCGCAGCATCTCGCCCACCATCCGCCCCGGGATCTGGCCCCAGAAGCCGTCGGTGGAAAGCATGATCGTGTCGCCGGGCTCGAGCCTGAACTCGCGCCCGGACGCGATCTGCGGCGGCACGACGCCGCCCAGGCAGCTGAAGATCTTGTTGCGCTCGGGATGGCGCGCGGCCGCCTCCGCGGTGATCTCGCCCGAGTCGATCATCATCTGCACGCGCGAATGGTCCTGCGTCTGCGCGACCACCTCGCCGCGTCGAAGCACGTACAGGCGCGAATCGCCCGCGTGCGCCCAGTAGGCCGAGCCGTTCTGCACGATGCACGCCACGATCGTGGTGCGCGGGCACTCGAGCAGGTTCTGCTCGACGGCGTGCGAGACGATCGCGCGGTGCGCCGACTGGATCGCCGAGACCAGGAAGTCGAACGGCTTCTTCAGCTTGTTGCGCGCCTCGTGCTGGAAGCGGCGCGTGATCTCGGCCACCGCGATCTCGGCGGCCACTTCGCCGCCCAGGTGCCCGCCCATGCCGTCGGCCACCGTCATCAGCAGCACGTCGCGGCTGTAGGTGTAGCCGACGCGGTCCTCGTTGCCTTCGCGGTCGCCGAGCCTGCTGTCCTGGAAGATGGTGAAGCGCATGTGCGCCTAGCGCGAGAAGAGCTTCGACAGCGGCGTGTTGATGGTGTCGAGCAGGCTTCGCTTCTCCTCGGGCGGCGGCGGCTCCTCCATGAGGCGCTTCTGCAGGTCGAAAGCCGTCTGCGGGCGCAGGTTCCGGTCGATGGCGAGGCACGAATCGACGATGTCGTAGAGGTCGTTCGAATAGGCCTGCTTCGCGAGCGTGCGAAGCGGGATCATGCGGTCCTTCTCCTCGCGCGCGTCTCCCGCCTGGGGCGGCGTTCCCGCGATGCACGTGTAGATCGTGGCGCCCACCGAGTAGATGTCGCTCCACGGGCCCAGCTCTTCCACGTTGAAGCGGTAGTGCTCGGGCGCGGCGAAGCCCGCGGTGTACATGGGCTTGAGCTTCATCGCCTCCTCGGACAGCGTGATGCGCGCGGCGCCGAAATCGAGCAGCACCGGGCGGTTGCCCTCCATGGAGATGAAGATGTTCGCCGGCTTGATGTCCAGGTGCAGCAGCTTGTTGGCGTGGACCTCCCGCAGGCCGTTCATGAGGTTCACGAAGATGCGCCGGATGAAGGTCTCGGTGAACTCCGCGCGGTTCCTCTGGATGTGGAACTGGAGCGTGCGGCCGCGAACGTACTGCATGACCATGTAGCAGGTCTCGTTGGCGCGGAAGAAGTTCTCCACGCGCACCACGTTCGGGTGCGAGATCATCGCGAGCGCGCGCCCTTCCTCGAAGAAGCACTTGAGGCCGTGCCGGAACACCGAGAGCGTGGACTCGTCCGCGATGCTCACTTCCACGCCTTCGGCGCGCAGCGGCAGCGACGAGGGCAGGTATTCCTTGATCGCGTACGGCGTGTCCTTGTCGTCGCGCGCGAGGTAGACGATGCTGAACCCGCCCGACGAAAGGGGCTTCTCGATGCGATAGCCGTTCAGCACGTAGCCGGCGGGCAGCGGCTGGTTGGCCTGCTGGGGCATGGAGCGGGGGGTGTTCCGATATAATTCCGGTCAATTGTCGACACTCCCCCGCGCCTTGTAAAGGCGACAATTCCGCACCAATCCATGATATCCAGCATGACCGGCTTCGCGGCCGCGGCCGAGGAAAGCCCCCGGGGCAGCCTCGCGGTCGAGTTGAAGACCGTCAACCACCGCTACCTCGAATTCCAGACGCGCATTCCCGAGGAGCTGCGCCCCCTCGAGCCCGCGATGCGCGAGGCCGTCGCGGCGAAGCTCACGCGCGGCAAGGTCGATTGCCGAGTGACCTTCACGCCCGTGGCGAGCGCCAAGCGCACGCTCGTGCCCGATCCGGACGCCATGGCGGCCCTCGATGCTGCATCGCGTCAAGTGCTGGCGCGCTTCCCGCAGGCCCGGCCGCTCTCGGTGTCCGACGTGCTGCACTGGCCCGGCGTGCTCGCCGAGGAATCGCTCTCCGCGGAAGGCGCGAAGGAGCAGGTCCTGGGCCTCCTCGCGCGCGCCATCGCCGACCTCGACCAGACTCGCGCGCGGGAAGGCGCCAAGCTCGAGGCGATCCTGCGCGACCGGCTCGACCGGATGGCCGCGCTCGTGAAGGAAGCCGAGCCGCTCATGCCCGGCGCGGTGAAGGCCTTCGCCGACAAGCTCGCCGCGAAGGTGTCCGAAGCGGGCGCCTCGCCCTCGGACGAGCGCATCCACCAGGAGATCGTGCTCTACGCCGCGCGCATCGACGTGGACGAGGAGCTCTCGCGCCTCGTCGCGCACATCACCGAATTCCGCCGCGTGCTGGGCAAGGGCGGAGCGTGCGGCAAGCGCCTCGACTTCCTCTGCCAGGAGCTCAACCGCGAGGCCAACACGCTGGGCTCGAAGTCGGTCGCCAACGAGCTCACGCGCATCTCGGTGGAGTTGAAGGTCCTCATCGAGCAGATGCGCGAGCAGGTCCAGAACATCGAATGAAGGGCAGCCTCTACGTCGTGGTGGCTCCCTCGGGCGCGGGCAAGACCAGCCTCGTCGCGGGCCTGCTCGAGCAGGAAAAGAACGTGAAGCTCTCGATCTCCTACACGACGCGCGCGCCGCGCGTGGGCGAGGAGAACGGGCGCGACTATCACTTCATCGATCGCGCGTCGTTCGAGAAGATGATCGCGGCGGGCGATTTCCTCGAGTACGCGGACGTGTACGGCAACTACTACGGAACCAGCCGGCGCTGGATCGAATCGGAGCTGGAAGGCGACCACGACGTGCTGCTCGAGATCGACTGGCAGGGCGCGAGGCAGGTGAAAAAGCTCTTCCCGCACATGGCCGGCATCTTCATCCTCCCGCCCTCTTTCGCGGAGCTGCGCAGGCGCTTGCAGGGCCGCGGAAAGGACTCGCCCGAGGCCATCGAGAGGCGCATGGCGAGCGCCCGCGAAGAAATCTCGCATGTTCTTGAATTTGAATATATAATTGTAAATGATCGCTTCGAGGCGGCGTTAGCGGACCTGGTTTCGATCGTGCGTGCGGCACGCGTGTCGCGCGCGCAGCAGGCCATTCGCCTCGGCAGGCTCATCGAAGAATTCAAGTGACGGAGAGATTCGCATGGCACGCATCACGGTCGACGACTGCATCAAGTTCCTGCCCAACCGCTTCGAGCTCACCCTCGCGGCCACGAACCGCGCGCGCCAGATCGCGCTCGGGGCCACGCCGCAGGTGGACCCGAACAAGGACAAGCCCACTGTGATCGCGCTGCGCGAGATCGCCGCGGGCAAGGTCGGCAAGGAACTCCTCAATCCGCCGGCGCCGACCCAGCCGGTGTTGTGAGCGCCTAGCGCCGGGCTGGTGAGACAACCATGTCCCTGCTCGGCGTCATGCGTGGAGTCGTATCGAGCGTAAGGTCCGGCGGCTCCGCGGCCTCGCTCCCGGGCCCCAAGCCCGACGAGCTCACCGACGTCCTGGCCTACCTCAAGCCGAAGGACGTCCAGCTGATCGAAGAGGCCTACGCGGTCGCGCGCGCCGCGCATTCGGGCCAGTACCGCCAGAGCGGCGAGCCGTACATCACGCATCCGCTCGCGGTCGCCAAGATCCTCGCCGAGTGGCACCTGGACGCGCAGGCCCTCATGGCCGCGCTCCTGCACGACGTCGTCGAGGACACGCACACCACCAAGAGCGAGATCGCCAAGCGCTTCGGAAAGGCTGTCGCCGAGCTCGTGGACGGCGTGTCGAAGATCGACCGCATCGAGTTCGCGACGCTGCAGCACGCGCAGGCCGAGAACTTCCGCAAGATGCTCCTCGCGATGGCGCGCGACGTGCGCGTGATCCTCATCAAGCTGGCCGACCGCCTTCACAACATGCGCACGCTCGATGCCGTGCCGTCGGAAAAGCAGGAGCGCATCGCGAAAGAGACGCTGGACATCTACGCGCCCATCGCCAACCGCCTGGGGCTTTCCGCGCTCTACTACGAGCTCGAGGACCTGGGATTCCACTACCTGCATCCGAACCGCTTCCGGGTGCTCGACAAGGCGCTCAGGAAGGCCCGCGGCAACCGCCGCGACGCGCTGGGCAAGATCAAGGGCGCCATCGAGACGCGCCTCGCGGAGTTCAACGTGGAGGCGCAGGTCCACGGCCGCGAGAAGCACATCTCGTCCATCTACAAGAAGATGCAGGAGAAGAACATCTCGTTCTCCGAGGTGTTCGACATCTACGGCTTCCGCATCATCGTGCCGGACGTGCCCAGCTGCTACCTCGCCATGGGCGCGCTGCACACGCTCTACAAGCCGATCCCCGGCAAGTTCAAGGACTACATCGCGATCCCGAAGGCCAACGGCTACCAGTCGCTGCACACCACGCTCTTCGGCCCCTTCGGCATGCCCATCGAGATCCAGATCCGCACGCAGGAGATGCACAAGGTGGCCGAGGCGGGCGTCGCCTCGCACTGGATGTACAAGAGCGCCGAGGGCGACACCAAGGACGTGCAGCTGAAGACCCACCAGTGGCTGCAGTCGCTCCTGGAGATCCAGAGCGAATCGGGCGACGCGCTCGAGTTCCTCGAGCACATCAAGGTGGACCTCTTCCCCGACGACGTGTACGTCTTCTCGCCCAAGGGCAAGATCTTCGCGATCCCGAAGGGCGCCACGCCGATCGACTTCGCCTACGCCGTGCACACGGACGTGGGCAACCATTGCATCGCCGCGAAAGTCGACGGCGAGCCCGTGCCGCTGGGCACCGTGCTGCGCAACGGCAACCGCGTGGAGATCCTCACCGATCCGCAGGCCCGGCCCAATCCCGTGTGGCTTTCCTACGTCGCCACGGGAAAGGCGCGCTCGCACATCCGCCATTACCTGAAGACGATGCAGCTGCAGGAAAGCGCCGAGGTGGGCGAGCTGCTGCTGGTGCAGGCGCTGCGCTCGCTGAAGGCCAATCCCGACGAGATCGGCGAGCCGCACTGGGTGCGCTTCTTCAAGGGCGACGCGGCCAAGACGCGCGAGGAGGTTCTCGCCGACATCGGCCTCGGAAAGCGCCTCGCGGTGGTGGTCGCGAAGAAGCTCCTGTCCATCGCCGATTCCGCCGACGAGAAGCCGCAGCACCTGGACTCCATCACCATCCGCGGCACCGAAGGATTGGCGGTGCAGTTCGCGCCGTGTTGCCGCCCGATCCCGGGCGATCCGATCATCGCGCAGATCAAGAAGGGGCAGGGCCTGGTCGTGCACACGCACGATTGCCCCGCGATCCATCCGTTCCACTTCGATCCGGAGAAGTGGGTGGATGTGCAGTGGGACCCGTCCGCCGACCGCCTCTTCGACGTGAACGTGCGGCTCATCGCGCAGAACCACCGCGGCGTGCTGGCGCGGCTCGCGGCCGAGGTCTCCGAGGCCGATTCCAACATCGACCACATCGAGACCGAGCAGCGCGCGAGCCCCGCGTACACCACCGTGGTCTTCACGATCCAGGTCCGCAACCGCATGCACCTCGCCCACGTGTTCCGGAGACTGCGCCGCATTCCGGAAGTCGTGAGGTTGTCGAGGCTCAAGAGAAAAGCCTGATGAAGCCGATATCCACGCCCGACGCGCCCGCCGCCATCGGCACCTACTCGCAGGCGGTGCGCGCCGGCGACACCGTGTACCTCTCGGGCCAGATTCCCCTCGACCCGAAAACCATGAAGATCGTCGAAGGGGATTTCGAGGCGCAGGCCCGCCGCGTCTTCGATAACCTGAGGGCCGTGTGCAGGGCTGCGGACGGGGACTTCGACCGCGTCGTGCGCATCACGGTGTACCTCACGGACCTCGCGAACTTCGCCAAGGTGAACGAAGTGATGGCGCAGTACTTCAAGGAGCCCTTCCCGGCGCGCGCGGCCATCGGCGTCGCGTCGCTGCCGCGCGGCTCCCTCGTCGAAATCGACGCGGTGATGCACCTGGGCTAGCTTGGCGTCCGACTCGACTGCCTCGAAGCTCGAAAAGCTCGGCATCCACGGCAGCCGCGACCTCATCCTCCATCTTCCGCTTCGCTACGAAGACGAGACGAAGCTCACCGCGCTGAAGGACGTGCGCGCGGGCGAATCGGTGCTGGTGGAGGCCGAGGTCGTCGATTCGAAGGTAGAGTACCGCGGGCGGCGGACGCTCGTCGTGAAGTTGAACGACGGGGAACGCGACCTCTGGGTGCGCTTCATGCACTTCTATCCCAGCCAGGTGAAGCAGTTCTCCGAGGGCAGGCGCGTGCGCCTCTTCGGCGAGGTGCGGCCCGGCTTCTTCGGCGACGAGATGGTGCATCCGCGCTATCGCATCGTGGCCCGGGGCGCGCCGCTTCCGAAATCGCTCACGCCCGTGTATCCCACGACTGCGGGGCTTTCGCAGAACGTGCTGCGCGACAAGATCAACGCCGCATTGGACACGCTCTCCCTCGACGACACGCTCGATGCGAAGCTGCTCCGCGACCTCGGCCTCATGGCCTTTCGCGACGCGGTGCTGGCACTTCACCGGCCCTCGCCCGATGCCGATGCGGCCGCGCTCGAGCATCGGACGCACCCGGCGTGGAGGCGCCTCAAGTTCGACGAGCTCCTCGCGCAGCAGCTCGCCATGCGCATCGCCTATCGCGAGCGGCGCGCGCGCAACGCCCCGCAGCTTCCCGACGACCACACGCTCACCAACGCGCTGGTGAAGTCGCTGCCGTTCCCGCTCACGCGCGCGCAGAAGCACGCGCAGGCGGCGATCTCGCGCGACCTCGCGCATCCGCACCCGATGCGCCGGCTCCTGCAGGGCGACGTGGGCAGCGGCAAGACCCTCGTGGCCGCGCTGGCGGCGCTGCAGGCGATCGAGAACGGCTGGCAGGCCGCGCTCATGGCGCCCACGGAGATTCTCGCCGAGCAGCACTACCTCAAGCTCTCCCATTGGCTGGAGCCCCTCGGAGTGAAGATCGCGTGGCTTGCCGGCGGCTTGAAGGCGCGCGCGCGCAAAGTCGCGGCCGACGCGATCGCGAGCGGCGAGACGCAGCTCGCCATCGGCACGCACGCGCTCTTCCAGGAGGACGTCGCGTTCGCGAAGCTCGGGCTCGCCATCGTGGACGAGCAGCACCGCTTCGGCGTGGAGCAGCGCCTCGCGCTCGCGGGCAAGGGACGCGAGCCGGTGGAGCCGCACCAGCTCATGATGAGCGCCACGCCGATCCCGCGAACGCTGTCCATGAGCTACTACGCGGACCTCGACGTGACAGTCATCGACGAGATGCCGCCGGGGCGCACGCCCGTGCTCACGAAGCTCTTCAGCGAGGACAAGCGCGACGAGGTGATCGCGCGCATCCGCGAAAGCTGCGAGGAGGGCGCCCAGGCCTACTGGGTCTGCCCGCTGATCGAAGAGTCCGAAGCGCTGCAGCTGAAGACCGCCATCGAGACCTTCGAGACGATGAAGGCCACGTTCCCGGACCTCGCCGTGGGGCTCGTGCACGGGCGCCTCAAGCCCGCCGAGAAGGCGCAGGTCATGGCCGACTTCAAGGCGAAGCGCATCCAGCTCCTCGTCGCGACCACGGTGATCGAGGTCGGCGTGGACGTGCCCAACGCGACGCTCATGGTGATCGAGCACGCCGAGCGCATGGGCCTTGCGCAGCTGCACCAGCTGCGCGGCCGTGTCGGACGCGGCGCGAAGGAAAGCGTCGCGATCCTGCTCTACTACCAGCCGCTCTCGGAGATGGCGCGGGCGAGGCTGAAGACGATCTACGAGAGCAACGACGGCTTCGAGATCGCGCGGCAGGACCTGCTGCAGCGCGGGCCCGGGGAGTTCCTCGGGGCGCGCCAGAGCGGCACGCCGCTGCTTCGCTTCGCCGACCTCGAGCGCGACGTGGACCTGATCGAGGCGGCGCGGGATGCGGCCGATGCCCTCCTCAAGGCAAAATCCCCATCCGTGACGAAACACCTCGACCGCTGGCTGGGATCGCGCCAGTTCTACCTCAAGGCATGAACAAGGTCCTCGCGCGAATCGACGCGTACGAGAAGCTGATGCGCCTGCACCGGCCCATCGGCATCCTGCTGCTGCTCTGGCCCACGCTCTGGGCGCTCTGGCTCGCGCAGCGCGGCGTGCCCAATCCGATAGTGATCCTGCTTTTCTTCACGGGCACGGTGCTGATGCGCTCGGGCGGATGCGCCATCAACGACTTCGCCGACCGCAATTTCGACG
>DATJVS010000235.1:0-2277 GCA_035501715.1 Usitatibacter sp. | reverse complement strand
CCCGTGCGGAACCACTTGCGCCCGCCGCGCTCGAAGAACGCCTCCTCGGTCGCCTGCGGCTTGCCCCAGTAGCCCTTGAAGACCTGCGGGCCGCACACGACGATCTCGCCCACCTCGCCGTCGGGAAGCTCCTCCAGGGTGAAGGGATCGACGACCATGGACTCGGTGTCGCAGATGGGAATGCCCAGGCACTGCTTCTTCGGCCGGTCGGGCGGATTCACGTGGGAAGGCGCCATCGTCTCCGAAAGGCCGTAGCCTTCGACGAACGTGATGCCGCAGATCTCCTGCAGCTTGGTCGCGACCGCCTCGGGCATCGCCGCGCCGCCGCCGCTCATGCGCTGGATGCTCGAGAGGTCGAACTTCGCGGCGTTCGGGCTCGCGAGGAGGTCCACGACCATCGTGGGGATGAGGGTCCACGCCTGGATCTTGTAGCGCGAGATGAGCACGCCCGCCGCCTCGCGGTCCCATCGCGGCAGCATCACGACGGTGCCGCCCATGTAGATCGGCGAGTTCATCGCGTTCTGCATGCCGGTCACGTGGAAGTACGGCAGCACCGCGAGATACGTCACCTCCGGGAGCGACCGGAACCACTCCATGCCCGCCACGCAGGTGTGCATCACCGAGCGATGGGTGTGCATGCAGCCCTTGGGCTCGCCCGTCGTGCCCGACGTGTACGGCATGCAGCAAAGATCGTCGGGGCCGACGGTGTGCTCGCCGGGCATGAGCTTCGCCGCGAGCGCGTCGCTCCAGAGCGTGACGCCCTTTCCCGTGATGGGCTGGCGCGCGAGCTTGAACGCGTCCGGCACGGCGAGGTCCGTGGACTTTGGAAGGTAGTCCACGTAAGCCGCGACGATCGAGTGCGTGAAGGTGCCGTCCTCGGCGAGCGGCGCGGCCTGGGGCCAGAGCTCCTGCGCCGCGATCGCCACCTTCGCGCCGCAGTCGGTCACGATGCGCCTCAGCTCCGCCGTGAGGTTCATCGGATTCACCGGCACCACGACCGCGTTGGCGCGCAGCACCGCGTAGTAGGCGATCACGAAGTTGATGCTGTTCTGCGCGTAGAGGAGCACGCGGTCGCCCTTGGCCACGCCGCAACGCTTCTCGAGGAATCCCGCGAGCTTGTCCACCTCGGCCTTGAGCTCCGCGTACGTGATCTCGTTGCCGTAGCAGATGAACGCGGGCTTGGTCGCCTGGCGCTTCGAGGAGACCTCGAGGTTGTACCAGATGCTCGTCTGCGGCAGCGTGAGGCGCTGCGGGACGTACGGCGGCCAGAAGGCGTTGCGATCAGCCATGGCGGCGAAGCTCCAGGTTGCCGATCTGGTTGCGATGCACTTCGTCGGGACCGTCGGCGAGGCGCAGCGTGCGCGCCTGCGCATACATCGAAGCGAGCGGCACGTCGTCCGAGACGCCTGCGGCGCCGAAGGCCTGCATCGCCCAGTCGATCACGGTGAGCGCCATGTTGGGCGCCGCCACCTTGATCATCGCGATCTCCTTGCGCGCGGCCTTGTTGCCTTCGGTGTCCATCTTCCACGCGGCGTTCAGCACGAGAAGGCGCGCCTGGTCGATGAGGATGCGCGCGTTGGCGATGCGCTCGAGTGTGACGGTGCGCTCGGAGACGGGCTTGCCGAAGGTGACGCGCTGCTTGGTGCGCTTGCACATGAGCTCGAGCGCGCGCTCGGCGACACCGATCACGCGCATGCAGTGGTGGATGCGCCCGGGGCCCAGGCGCCCTTGCGCGATCTCGAAGCCGCGGCCCTCGCCCAGCAGCAGGTTCGCCGCCGGCACGCGCACGTTCCTGAACTCGAACTCGCCGTGGCCATGGGGCGCGTCGTCGTCGCCGAAGACCGTGAGCGGGCGAAGGAGCTTCACGCCCGGCGTGTCGAGCGGCACGAGAATCATGGACTGGGACTTGTGCTTGTCCACGGCCTCGCCGGGCTGCGCATTGCGGCCCATGAAGATGAGGATCTTGCAGCGCGGATCGGGCGCGCCCGTGGTCCACCATTTCTTGCCGTTGATCAGGTAGTCGTTGCCGTCGCGCACGATGGAGGCGCGGATGTTGGTGGCGTCCGACGACGCGACGTCGGGCTCGGTCATGGCGAAGGCGGAGCGGATCTCGCCGGCGAGGAGCGGCTCCAGCCACTTCTTCTTCTGCTCCGGCGTGCCGTAGCGCACCAGCACTTCCATGTTGCCGGTGTCGGGCGCGCTGCAGTTGAACGACTCGGGCCCGATGGGCGAGCGGCCCATGATCTCGCAGAGCGGCGCGTACTCGAGGTTGGTGAG
>DATJVS010000234.1:0-2608 GCA_035501715.1 Usitatibacter sp. | reverse complement strand
CATCGGCGAGCTGCCCCTCGCGGTCGCGGACGCTTCGATCCCCGGCGGCGGAAAGCAGGTCACGCGCGACCACGTCGAGCGCCTGCCCGTGTACTCGATCGTGCGCGAGGTGATCGGGCGCGAAGTGGTGCGCGCCTCGGTTCAGATCCGCGCAGCGAAGTGCGCGCCGGACATCGCGAAGCTCCTCAAGGTCTCCACCGGCGCCACCATCCTCGAGATGGAGCGAACCTCCTACGACCGCCAGGGGCTCGCCGTGGAGCTCACGCGATTCTCGGTGCCGCCGGAGCTATTCGCATTCCAAATGGAAGTGGCAGGGCCGCTGCAGATCGCATCGTCCATCAAACGCATCGCGCCCAAGCGCGAGAAGAAAAAAGGAGGAGGCAACCGATGAACCCGAAGTGGCTGAAGAGGCTCGCCGCGCTCGCCGCGGCATTCGCGTGCGCGACGGCGCACGCATTTCCCGACAAGGCGGTGAGGATCATCGTGCCGTTCCCGCCGGGCGGCGCGACCGACGTCGTCGCCCGATCGCTGGGACAACGATTGAGCGCGCTGTGGAAGCAGCCCGTGGTGATCGAGAACAAGGCGGGCGCGGGCGGCAACATCGGCGCCGATGCGGTGGCCAAGGCCGAGCCGGATGGATACACGCTCCTTCTCGCCTCACCCGCGGAGGTGGCGATCAACCCGTTCCTCTACAAGTCGATGACCTTCGACCCGGAGAAGGACCTGGTGCCGGTGAGCAAGGCGGCCACGGCACCGCTCGTGCTCGTGGTGCATCCGTCGGTGCCGGCGAAGACGCTGCCCGAGCTCATCGCGTGGCTCAAGTCGCGCAAAGATGGAACGCCGTATGCATCTTCGGGAACGGGCGGGCCGCAGCATCTCGCGGGCGAGAGCTTTCGCGTGATGACCGGCACCAACCTCATCCACGTTCCGTACAAGGGCGGCGCGCCTGCGATCACCGATCTCCTCGGCGGGCAGGTGTCGATGTTCTTCGCGGGGCTTCCGCCGGCGTTGCCGCACATCAAGGCAGGAAAGCTGCGCGCCATCGCCGTCACGACGACCCAGCCTTCGGCGCTCATCCCGGGAGTGCCCACGGTGGATTCGGTCGTGCCGGGATTCGATTTCGAGAACTGGCAGGGTGTGTTCGCGCCCAGGGGCACGCCGGACGCGATCGTGCAGCAGATCGCGCGCGACATGGCGACAGTCTCCGACGCGGCGCTCGCCGAGCAACTCGCCAGGCAAGGCGCCGCGCCCGCGCCCTCCTCACCCGCGGAATTCGCGGCCTTCGTGCAGAAGGAACGGCGCAAGTATTCGGAGCTGGTGAAGATGTCCGGCGCCAAGGTCGATTGATAGGGAGAACTTCATGAAGACTCGCATCCTCGCCTTTTTCGCCGCGCTGGCGCTCACCGCGCTCTCCGCGTTTGCCGAGTATCCCGATCGCGCGATCAAGCTCGTGGTGCCCTTCCCCGCCGGCGGGCCCACGGACATCGTGGCGCGGCCGCTTGCCAAGGCGCTGGGCGACGCGCTCAAGCAGACCGTCGTCGTGGATAACCGCGGCGGAGCGGGCGGATCCATCGGCGCGGAGGTGGTCGCGAGATCCGCGCCCGACGGATACACGCTGCTCATGGGCACCGTCGGCACGAACGCGATCAACGGCGCGCTGTATTCGAACCTGCCGCACGACGTGGTGAAGGACTTCACGCCCGTGGCGCTCGTGGCGAGCTCGCCGGTCGTCCTCGTCGTGAATCCGCAGTCGCCGTACAAGACGGTCGCCGAGTACGTCGCCGCGGCAAAGGCCAACCCCGGCGGCGTCTCGTTCGGTTCCGCCGGCGCGGGAACGCCGGGCCATCTCACCGGCGAGATGTTCGCGAGCTCCGCGGGCGTAAAGCTGCAGCACGTCCCGTACAAGGGCAGCGCGCCCGCGATCAACGATCTCCTCGGCAACCAGATCCCGTCGATGTTCGATCCGCTGCAGTCGGTGATCGCGCACATCCGCGCCGGCAAACTGCGCGCGCTCGCGATCAGCGGCACCGCGCGCTCGGCGGCGCTGCCCGACGTGCCGACGTTCACCGAGGCCGGCGTGAAGGGCGTCGAATCGCGCGCCTGGTGGGCCGTGTTCGGTCCGGCCAATCTTCCGGCGGACGTCACCGCGCGGCTGCGAAGCGAGATCGACAGGATCGTGAAGTCGCAGGAATTCCGCGACCACTTCACGGCGATCGGCGTGCAGACGAATGCGGAAGGCGTGGCCCTGCCCGAGTTCCAGCGCGAAGAGGTGGCGCGCTGGCAGAAGGCGGTGCGCGATTCCGGTGCCAAGGCGGACTAGAGGAGCGGCGATGCGACTGGACAGCGAAGAGAAGGCGATGCTCGCGGGCGAGATGGGGCCCGTGCCCCGCGCGGCGATCGAGCACCAGGTGAAGGTGGGAACGTTCTTCGGCGCGAAGGACTTCGTGCCGGTGACGCAAGCGCACATCATGGCCGACACCGAGAGCCTCGGCGCGCACAACGTGGGTTGGCTCGAGGCGCTCGCCGCGGAGACGAAGGGGCAGCGCACCGTGCGCATCCCCACGATCACCGATCCACGCGGCACCGACTTCGCCAAGTCGAAACAGCT
>DATJVS010000233.1:0-3771 GCA_035501715.1 Usitatibacter sp. | reverse complement strand
GTCGTCGCCCTCGATGGCGCCGCGTACCCGGTGCAGGTGCATGCGATCCGCGCCGGCCGGTCGCGCCGCCTCGAGGATTTCAACGACGAGCGCATGGCGAAAGTCTCGCTGGGGGAAACGCGCGAGGTGGCGTTGCGCGGCGCACGGGGCGATCGCGTGCAGATGTTCCTCACGTTCCCGCCGCGCTTCGACGCGAAGAAGAAATACCCGGTCCTCCAGATGATCCACGGAGGGCCCTACGCCGCGGTGGGCGATACCTTCGCGTATCGATGGAACGCGCATCTGTTCGCCTCGCGTGGATACGTGGTCGCTGCGGTCAACTACCACGGCTCGAGCGGGTTCGGCTTCGCGTTTCGCGACAGCATCATGGGGCGGCAGGGGCAATTGGAGACGCTCGACGTCGAGGCGGCGACGAGCTGGATCCTGCGCCACCGGTGGGCGGACGCGAGACGCGTCTTCGCGGCGGGCGGAAGCTACGGCGGCTTCCTCGTCGCGTGGATGAATGGCCATGTTCGCGTGGGACGCTATCGCGCGTACGTCTGCCACGCGGGCGTCTTCGACCGCATGGCCACCTTCAGCGCGGATTCCTACACGCATCGCCCGAAGGACCTGCACGCGAACTACTGGGACGATCCCGCAAAGGTGCGCGCGCAAAGCCCCATCACGTTCGCGAAGCGGATGGCGACTCCCACGCTCATCACGCACGGCACCAACGACTATCGCGTGCCCGACACCAACGGGCTCGCCTACTACAACACGCTCCAGTCGCTGGGCGTGCCCACGCGCCTCGTGTGGTTCCCCGACGAGAACCACTGGGTGCTCAAGCCGCGCAATTCGCGCCTCTGGTACGACGAGTTCTTCGCATGGCTCTCCGCGCACGATCGATCGACTTCAAGGGGCTGAGCGCCGTCGAGCTGCGCGCCCCCGATGGCGCGAGCGCGATCGTGACGCTGCACGGCGCCCACGTGGTCTCGTGGATTCCCGCGGGCGGCGCCGAGCGGATCTTCGTGAGCAATCGCAGCGCCTTCGCCGCGGGCCAGTCGATCCGCGGCGGCATTCCGGTGGTGTTCCCGCAGTTCTCGAAGCGCGGCCCGCTTCCGCAACACGGCCTGGTGCGAACGCAGCCGTGGCGGATGGCGGGCGAGGGCCTGTTCGCGATTTCCGACAATGAAGACACCCGTCGCTTCTGGCCCCACGCGTTCGCGGCCGAGCTCGCGGTCAGCCTCGGCGGCGCGCGGCTCGACGTGGAGTTTCGCGTGCGCAACACGGGCGCGAGCGCGTTCCCGTTCACCGCGGCGCTGCATTCGTACCTTCGCGTGTCCGATATCTCCAAAGTCCGCCTCGAGGGATTGCACGCGCAATCGCTCGTGCCCATCGACCAGGTGTTCCCCGAAGCTCCACGCGAGACGCGATTGATCGACGCGGGGCGGACGCTCGCCATCGCGCAGCGTGGCTTTCGCGACTCGGTGGTGTGGAATCCCGGCCCCGAGGGCAGCGCGGCCCGGCGCGACATGGAGCCCGACGACTACCGCCACATGCTCTGCGTGGAGGCGGGCGCCGTCGAGATTCCCGTCGTGCTCGAAGCCGGGGCGGCGTGGAGCGGCGGGCAGACCCTCACCGCGATCTAGGCGGCGGCGAGCGCCTCTTCCACGCGGTTGCGGCCTTTCTCCTTCGCGCGGTAGAGCGCTTCGTCGGCGAGGTGCACGAGGTCGGCGCTGTCCTTGTTGCGCGCATCGAGCATGGCCACGCCCACGCTCACGGTCACCGGAACGCGCGACCCTTCGACGTTCACGGGCTCGGCCTCGATCACCCGGCGGATGCGCTCGCCCATGGCGCGCGCGATCTCGGGCGACGCGCCGGGCAGCAGCGCGACGAACTCCTCGCCGCCCCAGCGCCCCACGACGTCGCTCGAGCGAAGCTGGGAGACGATGCGCTTCGAGACGGCGACCAGCACGGCGTCTCCCGCGGCGTGCCCGAAGGTGTCGTTGATCGCCTTGAAATGATCGATGTCGAGGAAGAACACCGCGAGCGACGAGCCGTGCCGGCGCGATTCGCCGAAGGCCTCGTCGAGGCGCTCCTGCGCCGCGCGACGGTTCAACACGCCCGTGAGGCCGTCGTGGCGCGCGAGGTGCTGGGCCACGTCGCGCTCGCGGCGGAAGCTGAGCGCCCGGTCCGCGATGCCCGCCGTGAGCACCAGCGCTTCCCAGAGCGCGCCGAGGATCGACAGGAAGCTCGCCTCGTAGGGAATCTCCACGAAGCCCGCGGCCTGCAGCGCGCGCGTCGTCGTGCTCGCCGTGAGCGGGACCCATCCGATGAGGAAGTAGCCCGCATAGCGGTTCTTGCGCAGCGCCGCGTGCACGCCCAGGCCCACGAGCACGAAGTTGATGAGCACCAGCAGGACGCTCATGGATGCGCCCAGGCGCGGCGTGGCCACCGGCGAGACCGCCGCCGCGATGGCGAGCGCGATCAGGGTTGCGCGCAGGACCTCGAGGCCGCGCGCCGTCCGCGGCAGGTCGCGCGCGATGTCCAGGAACCGCGTGGAGAATCCCACCGCGAAGGCGATGGCCATTGTCGCGAGGCCCCACTGGGCCTGGATGCCGGCGCGCGACCAGAAGCCGTCGTGGAACGCGACGTAGAAGAGCCCCGAGGTCACCGCCATGAACGCGAGCAGCGAGAGCAGGTAGAGCGCGTGGTCGGCGAACATGCGCTCGCGCAGGATCGTCCAGTAGGTGGCCGCGATCACGACGAACGCGAGCATCGCTCCGTACACGGCGAGCGAGAAGGCGATGAGCGTGCGCTCGTAGGCGCGCCATTCGGCCGCCGACATGAGGCGAACGTCCACGAGGTTGCGATGGTGATCGGCGAAATGGAGAAGCAGCGTCGTGCCGGGCGCGAGGTCCGGCGGCAGCGCGAACACCGACGCGACCGACGACGCATCGGGATCGTCGGAAGGCTCCGTCTTGGCGCGGGTCACGGCGCGCCCGCCGGGCAGCACCAATGTCGCGCTGCCCAACGCGACGCCGTTCAGCACGAGGCGAGGCTCGGCCGGCAGCGACGCCGTCGTGATGCGAACCCAGGAGCCGTGCTCGCGATAGGGAAGGACGACCTCGACCGCGTTGCCGCGCAGCGCGTTCACGGCGGGCGTCGCGGGCGCCGGCGGATCCGAGAGGGAGCTGTCGAGGTCGAGCAGCTCGACCTTCGTCGAGCCGCCGGCCGCCCCCGCGGCGAGGGCGGCGCAGGAAAGGAGCGCGGCTAGTAGGAGCCGGCCGGCGCGCATGCGGAGTCCACGACCACGCAATCCCGTCCCGATTCCTTTGCCTTGTAGAGCGCGAGGTCCACGCGCTCCATCACGTGTGCCGCGGTGTCGCCTTCCGCGACCTCGGTCACGCCCACGCTCACGGTGACCGCGAGCGCCGGGTGCAGCGTGTGCCACGCATGGCGCGCCACGAGCGCGCGCAGCCGCCCGAGGACGCCCAGCGCGTCGTCCAGGTTCGCGCCCACGAGGCACAGCACGAATTCGTCGCCGCCGTAACGCGCGCAGATGTCGCCCTCGCGGCAGTGCTCGCGCATCATCTGCGCGACCGCGCGCAGGACCTCGTCGCCCAGCAGGTGCGATCGCAGGTCGTTCACGGACTTGAAATGGTCGATGTCCACGATGCCCACGCAGACCCGCGCGCCGTCGCGCCGCGTCGTCTGCACGACCTCGGCGAGGCGTTCGTCCCAGCAGCGGCGATTGGCGAGGCCCGTGAGCGAATCCTCGTGGGCCGCGCG
>DATJVS010000232.1:0-3972 GCA_035501715.1 Usitatibacter sp. | reverse complement strand
GGAACGCTCACGGCCGAAGGCGCCTTCGCCATGGGCTTCGACCACATCGCGCTCGCCGCGGGCGCCGGCAAGCCCACCGTGCTCGACATGCCCAACGGCCTCGTGCGCGGCGTGCGCACGGCCTCCGACTTCCTCATGGCGCTGCAGCTCACGGGCGCGGCGCGCGAGGAGTCCATCGCCAACCTCCAGGTGCGATTGCCCATCGTCGTGGTGGGCGGCGGGCTCACCGCCATCGACACCGCCACCGAATCGCTCGCCTACTACGCCGTGCAGGTCGAGAAATTCCTCGCGCGCTACGAGACGCTCTGCCGCGAGCGAAGCCCCGGCGACGTGCGCAACGAATGGAGCGATGAGGAGACCGAAGTCGCCGAGGAATACCTCACGCACGCGATCGCCATCCGCGAGGAGCGCGAACGCGCGAAAGCAGAGGGGCGCGAGGCGCGCGTGCTGGAGCTGCTGCGATCGTGGGGCGGATCCACAATCGCGTATCGCCGGCGCCTCATCGACAGCCCCTCGTACACGCTGAACCACGAGGAAGTCGAGAAGGCGCTCGAGGAAGGCATCGTGTTCGCCGAAGGGCTCACGCCGATCCGCGTCGAGGTGGACGAGTACGGGCGCGCCAATGGCCTCACGGTGAAATTCGAGTCCGGCCAGGCGACGTTGCCCGCCCGCACGATCCTCATCGCGGCGGGCACGCAACCCAACACCGTGCTCGCGCGCGAAGATCCCGGGCACTTCGTCCTCGACGGAAAATACTTCCGCGCCGTGGACGAGAACGGCGACCCGGTCACGCCCGAGCGCTCCGCCAAGCCCGCGCAGGTGCGCGTGCTCATGAGCGGTGTGGGCGAGGACCGCTTCATGAGCTTCTTCGGCGACCTGCATCCGTCGTTCTTCGGCAACGTCGTGAAGGCGATGGGCAGCGCCAAGCAGGGCTACCCCGTGGTGAGCCGCGTGCTCGAGCGCCGCGAGAAGCGGCCCGTGAGCGATGCCCGCCGCTTCCTCGCGTCGTTGAACGGCGAGCTGCGCGCGACGGTCCATGGAGTCCATCGACTGACGGCCAGGATCGTGGAAGTGATCGTGCACGCGCCCCACGCGGCGAGGCAGTTCCGTCCGGGTCAGTTCTATCGCCTGCAGAACTTCGAGTCGCTCGCGGCAAGCCCCGAGGGAACGCGCCTTGCGATGGAAGGCCTGGCGCTTACTGGCGCCTGGGTGGACAAGGAAAAGGGCCTCGTCTCCACGATCGTGCTCGAGATGGGCGGGTCGAGCGATCTTTGCGCGCTGCTCAGGCCCGGCGAGCCTGTGATACTCATGGGACCGACGGGCACGCCGACGGAAACGCCGCCCGGGGAAACCGTCGTGCTCGTGGGCGGCGGGCTGGGCAACGCGGTGCTCTTTTCCATCGGCGCCGCCATGCGCGCGGCGGGATCGAAGGTGCTCTACTTCGCCGGCTACAAGAAGATCGCGGACCGCTACAAGGTGGCCGAGATCGAGGCCGCGGCCGACGAGGTCGTCTGGTGCTGCGACGAGGCGCCCGGCTTCGCGCCCACGCGCGCCGGCGACAAGGCGTTCGTCGGCAACATCGTGGAAGCCATGGCGGCTCACGCATCGGGAACTCTCGGCGCGGCCCGGGTGTCGATGGCGGATGCGAACCGCGTGGTGGCCATCGGCAGCGACGGCATGATGGCCGCGGTGGCCCGCGCGCGCCACGGCATCCTCGCGCCGTATCTCGCGAAGTCCCACGTGGCGATCGGATCGATCAACTCGCCGATGCAATGCATGATGAAGGAGATCTGCGCGCAATGCCTCCAGCCGCAAATCGATCCGGCCACCGGCAAGGCGACCTACGTCTTCTCGTGCTTCAACCAGGACCAGCCGCTCGACGCCGTGGACTGGCCCGCGCTTCGCGACCGCCTGCGGCAGAATTCGCTCCAGGAGAAGCTCACCGCCCAATGGATCGACCGCGCCCTGGTGCTCGAGGGCGCGCGCAAAGGACACTGAGCCCGTGAAGATCATCGTAGCCCTCGCGCTGGCCCTGGCTGCGATCGCCATCGCCGCGTACGTCTATCGCGCCGAGCCCGACAACCTCGACCAGCGCATCAAGGCCGAGCAGATGAAACAGGCGAGCATGTCGCGCCCGTCGCCCTCGGTGGTGCTCACGATCAATCCGGGCCAATCGTCGTCGCTCCCCCGCGCCGCCAACGTCTCCACGCGCAGCCCCATGGCGCAGGAGTTCGCGACGGCCAGGTCGCTCAAGCCGCTCTACGACCGCCTCACGGCGACGGGCGCCACGCTCTCGGGCGAAGGCAAGTTCCTCCTCTACAAGATCATCGCCACCTGCGGGAAGCTTTCCGGAATGCCGACGCCGCGCGCGGGCAAGGACCGCGCGACGCAGCGCCGCGAGCTGGAAGCGATGATCCCCGAGTCGAACCCCGATCGCGCCAGGCGCCTCGCGCTCTTCGACCAGATGACCGCACGCTGCGAAGGCCTGGAGAACGTCGCGGCCACCAAGGCCGATCTCGACAAGCTGCTCGCCGACGCCGCGCGCGACGGCGATGCGAAGGCGCAGGCGCGCCTCGCGGTGCCGCCCATGGTGAACGGGCCCAGGGGCACGCAGCTCACTATCAGCGACGACCAGTTCCACGCGCTCCAGGCGGCGATCGCCTCGCGCGACCCGGAGGCCATCGCGATCGCGGGCACGGCGCTGTCCAACACTTACGACGACGCGGTCCTTCGCATCGGCCCCAACGCCGACGAGCTCCAGTCCCGCGCCTCCATGGAGGCCTGGCGTCTCGTCGCCTGCGAGTACGGCCTCGAATGCGGCGCGGACAACCTCGCGCTTCAGCAGGACTGCATCAACCGCGGGCAATGCGCCGCGAGCACGGTGCAGGACCAGGTCTTCTACTACGGCGTCTCGCCCTACGAGGCGCAATTGATCGACCAGTACCGGCAGCTCTATCGCAACGCCGTCGCCAACAACGACTGGAGCGGTCTCACGCTCTCGCGACAGCCCAATACCAGCGGCAGCCGCTGGATCTACAACACCTGGCCCTGAGCGCGAACCTTCCGTAACAGGCGGCGGCGCCCGGCAGTCCACAATGGGTGCATCTGCAACCTTGGGGACGTTCCATGATCACCGTGATGATGGCCGCCGCGGCCATCGGGGCCGCCTGCGCGCACCACGAGCTCGACTTCTGGCTCGGTCGATGGGAGGCGCGCGAGGGCGGCGAGGTCGTGGCCACGAGCACGATCGAGGTCGTGGCCGGCGGCTGCGCGATCCGCGAGACCTATCGCCAGGCGGACGGCTACAACGGCACGAGCCTCACCTTCCGCGATCCGGTGCTGAAGAAGTGGCGCCAGACGTGGGTGGACTCGCGCGGCGCCGTGGGTGAGTTCAGCGGCGACTTCACCGATGGGAAGCTTCAGTTCGCGGGCGAGACCCACACGGCCGAGGGCGTGACCGTGTACCGGAAGATGTCGCTCGCGCCCGAAGGCAGGAACGTGCGGCAGGTCTCGTTCGCCTCGCGCGACGGCAAGGCGTGGAAGCCGCACTACGAGATTCTCTACACTCCGGCGGACACCCGCTAGCGCGTCACCAGACCCGCACGCGCTCCTTCGGATCCAGGTAGAGGCGCTGCCCCGGCTTCACGTCGAAGGCCTCATACCAGGCATCGAGGTTGCGCACCGTGGCGACGCGATAACGGTCCGGCGCATGGCTGTCGCCTTTCAGCATCGCGCGCAAAGCGTCGTCGCGGATCGTGCTGCGCCACGCGCGCGCATAGGCGGTGAAGAACTCGCGATCCATCCGTCGTAGCGCTTCGCCGTCCGCCGCGCGCCGCCCGACTGCATCGCGATAGGCATCGAAGGCGACCGCGAGCCCACCAAGGTCCGCCGCGTTCTCCACCAGTGTCCGCTGCCCGTCCACCGCCGCGTCCGGCAAGGGCCGATACGCGGAGAATTGCGCAACCAGCGGGC
>DATJVS010000231.1:0-2698 GCA_035501715.1 Usitatibacter sp. | reverse complement strand
TTCGAGGGCAAGCCCGAGCAGGTCATCAACTACTTCTTCTTCGTCGCCGAGGAAGTGCGCGAGTGGATGGCGAAGATGGGCTTCCGCAGGTTCGAGGAAATGGTGGGCCGCGTGGACATGCTCGATACGCGCCGCGGCGTCGAGCACTGGAAGGCGCGGGGCCTGGACTTCTCGAAGCTCTTCCACCGGCCGCGCGTGGACGCGAGCGTTGCGACCCACAGGTGCGAAGCGCAGGACCACGGGCTCGCGCGCGCCCTCGACCACGAGCTTATCGCCAAGGCCACGGCCGCGCTGGAATCGAAGCGGCCCGTGCAATTCTCGAGCCGCATCTTCAACAGGAACCGCACCGTCGGCGCGATGCTTTCCGGCGAAGTGGCCCGCCGCTACGGCCACGCAGGGCTTCCGGACGACACGATCCACGTGGGCTTCCAGGGCACCGCCGGGCAGAGCTTCGGCGCGTGGCTCGCGCACGGCGTGACCTTCGAGCTCGAGGGCGACGCCAACGACTACGTGGGCAAGGGCCTTTCGGGCGGCAGGCTCGTCGTCTATCCGCCGAAGGACTGCCCGATCATCCCGGAAGAGAACATCGTCGTCGGCAACACGGTGATGTATGGCGCGATCAGCGGCGAGGCGTACTTCCGCGGGGTGGCGGGCGAGCGCTTCTGCGTGAGGAATTCAGGCGCGACGGCCGTGGTGGAGGGCGTGGGCGACCATGGCTGCGAATACATGACGGGCGGAACCGTGGTCGTGCTCGGCAAGGCCGGGCGCAACTTCGCCGCGGGCATGTCCGGCGGCATCGCCTACGTGCTCGACGAGGAAGGCGACTTCACGCAGCGCTGCAACCTCGCCATGGTGGAGCTCGAACCCATTCCCGAGGAGGAGACAGCCGCCGAGTCCGTGGGGTCCAACGGCGAGCTCGAGACCCATGGCAAGGTGACGATCGACCATCTCGCGGGCCACGACGACGCGACGCTGAAGGGCTTGATCCAGCGCCACCTGCTCTACACGGGCAGCGAGCGCGCGCGCCTCGTCCTCGAGAACTGGGCCACCTACCTTCCGAAATTCGTGAAGGTGATGCCGCTCGAATACCGCCGCGCCCTGGGCGAGATGCTCAAGGAGCAGGCGAAGCACGAGCAACCCGCGAAGCACGCCGAAGTTCGCGCGAACGACTAGCTGACAGGCAAATGGGAAAGATCACCGGCTTCATGGAAATCGAGCGCCGGGACCGGGTCTACGCACCGGTCGCCGAGCGTGTGAAGGTGTACAAGGAATTCGTCAGGGCGCTGCCCGACGACGAGATGAGCCGCCAGGGCGCGCGCTGCATGGATTGCGGCATCCCGTTCTGCCAGACGGGCTGCCCGGTCAACAACATCATTCCCGACTGGAACGACCTCGTCTTCCGCAACAACTGGCGCCAGGCGCTCGAGGTCCTTCACTCGACCAACAACTTCCCCGAGTTCACCGGGCGCGTGTGCCCGGCGCCCTGCGAAGCGGCGTGCGTGCTCAACATCAACGACAACCCGGTGACGATCAAGTCCATCGAGCAGGCGATCGTGGACAAGGGCTTCGCCGAGGGCTGGGTCGAGGCGGAGGTTCCCAGGCACAAGACCGGCAGGAAGGTCGCCGTCGTGGGCTCGGGCCCCGCGGGTCTCGCGTGCGCGCAACAGCTGGCGCGAGCCGGCCACGACGTGACGCTCTTCGAGAAGAACGACCGCATCGGCGGGCTGCTCCGCTACGGCATTCCCGACTTCAAGATGGAGAAGCACCTCATCGACCGTCGCATGGAGCAGATGTCGAAGGAGGGCGTCACGTTCAAGCCGAACACGCACGTGGGCGTCACGATTTCCACGAAGGATCTCCTCGCGCAATTCGATGCGGTCGCGCTCACGGGCGGCTCGGAAAAGCCGCGCGACCTTCCGGTGCCGGGACGCGAGCTCGCGGGCGTGCTCTTCGCGATGGACTTCCTGCCGCAGCAGAACAAGGTCGTGGCCGGCGACAAGGTCGCGGGCCAGGTCCTCGCCACGGGCAAGCACGTGGTCGTGATCGGCGGCGGCGACACGGGCAGCGACTGCATCGGCACGTCGATACGCCAGGGCGCCGCGTCGGTGACCAACTTCGAGCTCATGCCGCAGCCGCCGGAGCACGAGAACAAGCCGCTCACGTGGCCCTATTGGCCGCTCAAGCTCCGCACCTCGTCGTCGCACGAAGAGGGCGCCGAGCGCGACTTCGCCGTGGCAACCAAGTCCTTCCACGGAAAGAACGGCAAGGTCGAGAGCCTCACCGCGTGCCACGTCGAATGGGTGAAGGACGACAAGGGCGGCATGAAGATGCAGGAGGTGCCGGGCACCGAATTCACGATCCCCGCCCAGCTCGTCCTCCTCGCCATGGGTTACGTGCACCCCGTGCACGCGGGAATGATCGACGAGCTCGGCGTGGCGAAGGACGCGCGCGGCAACGTGAAGGCCGCGACCGACGGGGCGGGCTGCTACGCCACGTCCGTCGCGAAGGTCTTCGCGGCCGGCGACATGCGCCGCGGGCAATCCCTCGTGGTGTGGGCGATCCGCGAAGGGCGCCAGTGCGCGCGCGAGATCGACGCGTTCCTCATGGGAAGCTCCGACTTGCCTCGTTGAGGCCGCGCATCGCCGAGATCGCCAAGGTCCTGCTGCTCGCGCTCGCCGCCGGATACGCGGGCGTCGTT
>DATJVS010000230.1:0-4002 GCA_035501715.1 Usitatibacter sp. | reverse complement strand
CAGAGGATGAGGAGCCGCGGCTTCGCCTCGTCGATGGCATCCGGCAGCCGCGCGAGGCCCTCCGCACTCAACTCTCCGGGAACGCCGGCATTCACGACCTTGAGCCCCGTGAGCTGCGCGAGGACGGCCGGGTACGACTCGTCGGGATTCGCACCGGTCCCGAACGTGAGGCTGTCGCCGAACGCGAGGACCGTCGCGCCGCGATCGAGCTTGTCGAGCTTCGCCTTCGTCCCCCCGCACGCGCCGAGGAGCAGCGCGAGCGCGAGGAGCGCCAGGATCCTCACAGCAGCACGATGGCGATGGCGCCCGCGGTCGCGAGGACGAAGCACACGGCGACCACGATGCGCGCGAGGTCGGCCCTGCGCGGCTCGGGCTTCACCTGCACGGTCCATCCGGCGCGCGACGCGGTGTCGTCGGCCTTCGAGGGCAGGAGCGACAACCGCGCGAGCCCGTCTGCGGAATCGAAGCGCGGCGACGGACGCAGCTCGAGCGGCTCGTCGCGCACCATGCCGGGCGCCGAATCCTGCGCGGGCGCGCCCGGGGCATTCGGCATCGTGGGCGCCTCCGCGCGCGTCGCACCCGCGGCTTCCGCCGCCGCGACCTCGCCCATCGCATCGCGAAGGTCCTTCGCCATGTCCGCGGCGCTGGCGTAGCGCTCCTCGGCCTTCTTCTTCAATGCGCGCGCGATGATGAAATCGATCACGGGCGGCAGATCCGGCGCGAGATGGCTGGGCGGCGTCGCGGAAAGATTCGCCACCTTGAACATGAGCTCGGGGATGTCCTCGCCCTGGAACGGCTTCACGCCCGTGAGCATCTCGTAGAGCACGAGGCCCAGGGCGAAGATGTCGGCGCGGTGGTCGATGGACTGGCCTGCGATCTGCTCCGGCGACATGTACTGCGGCGAGCCCAGCAGCACGCCCGTCTGCGTCTTCACCGTGGGCTCGTGCACGTGCGCGATGCCGAAGTCCATGATCTTCACGCGCCCGTCGGGCAGCACCATGATGTTGCCGGGCTTGATGTCGCGATGGACGATGCCGCGGTCGTGCGCGAAGGAAAGTCCCTCGGCCACGGACGCCGCGATGGAAACCGACTGCGACGGCGTGAGGCTCACGGTGCCGATCATGTCGCGCAGGTCGCGGCCTTCCAGCAGCTCCATCGCGATGAAGGCCGTGTCGCCCTCGCGCCCCACGTCGTAGATTGTGATGATCGCCGGATGGCTGATGCTGCCCGCGGCGCGCGCCTCCTGCATGAAGCGCGCCTCGTGCAGGTCGCGCTCCTGGGCGCTGCCGGTGAGCGCGATTGTCTTTATGGCCACGGTTCGCCCGAGCGCGGAGTCCTTCGCGCGATAGACCACGCCCATGGCGCCGCGCCCGAGGACGTCGATCACCTCGAAGCGGCCGAACTTCCCGCCGGGGGGCGCGCTCATCATCATCCGCCCCCGAACTTGCGCTTCAAGCTGTCCCAGAACCCCGGCTGCTGCACCGGCTGCGGCTTGGCGGGCGGCGGCCGGTAGAACGTGTGCGCGATCTCGGAGCGCTCGCCCGCTTTCAGCTCCAGCGTCGCCGTGTACGGCGCGAAGCGCGCGTTGCGCACCTCGAACGCGTGCGTGCCCGCGGGCAGCTCGAGTGTCGCGAGCGGCGGAACGTTGCCGCGATAGACGCCATCGACGTACACCTCGCCCCGCGGCTTGATGTTGAGCACGACCACGGCGGGCGGGGGCGGAAAGAGGCGCTTCATCGCTTCGCGAGTCGCCACGCCCGTGGCGAGGATCGCGGCCACACCCACGATGCCGATCGCGACCATGCGGCGGCGATAGGCGCCGGCGCGCTTGGCATCCGGCGTGTAGAACGAATGCTGGCGCACGCGCGTGTCGGTGAAGTCGCCGGCGGTGGCAAGCTCGGCGGCGCGCGCGGGATTGCGCCGCTCGAGGGCGCGCGCGAAGTCCTGCGTCACGAGAAGCTTGCGCGGCGATGCGAAGCGCGCGGCGGCCGACGCCGCCGTGAGCCCGTCGCCGAAGACGCGCGTATCGGTGCCCGAGCTGGAGAGCGCGAGGGGCCCGTGATTGAGGCCCACCTGCAACGCGGGCTCGGCGGTGCCCACGTTGAACGACTCGGCGACGCGAAGCGCGCGCTCCGGGTCGCCAAAGAGGATGATCGCCAGCCCGTCGTCGGCATCGAGCACGACGCGGTCGATGCGCGCCACGCCCGAGATCGCCTCGCGCGCCCGCGACTCGATCTTCTCCTTGAGCGACGCCTGCTCGGTCACCGAACGCGAGTCGAACTGCGGGATGCGCAGGAACGCGACGTTCGCGTAGACCGGGTTGGCGGCGCTGGCCATCGCCGAAGCTTACTTGAGGGCCTTGTAGCGCAGGCGGTGGGGCTGGGCGGCTTCCTCGCCGAGGCGTTCGAGCTTGTCTTCCTCGTACTCGTGGTAGTTGCCCTGGTAGAAATACCACTGCGAGTCGCCCTCGGCCGCGAGGATGTGCGTGCAGATGCGGTCGAGGAACCAGCGGTCGTGCGAGATCACCATCACGGAGCCGGCGAATTCCTGGAGCGCGTCTTCCAGCGCGCGCAGCGTCTCGACGTCGAGGTCGTTGGACGGCTCGTCGAGCAGCAGCACGTTGCCGCCCTCGAGCAGCGTCTTGGCGAGGTGCAGGCGGCCGCGCTCGCCGCCCGAGAGGTTGCCGCAGAGCTTCTGCTGGTCCTGGCCCCTGAAATTGAAGCGGCCGAGGTAGGCGCGCGACTGGATCTCGAACTTGCCGATGGTGAGGATGTCGGCGCCGTTGGAGATCGCTTCCCACACGTTCTTCTTGTCCGGGAACTTGCGCGTCTGGTCCACCACGGCGAGCTTCACCGTGTGGCCGATTGTGATCTTGCCCTTGTCCGGCTTTTCCTTGCCCGCGATCATGCGGAAGAGCGTGGACTTGCCCGCGCCGTTGGGCCCGATGATGCCCACGATGGCGCCCGGCGGGACCTTGAACGAGAGGTTGTCGATGAGCAGGCGGTCCCCGTAGCCCTTGGACACGCCCTCGAACTCGATCACCTCGTTGCCCAGGCGCTCGGCCACGGGGATGAAGATCTCCGCGGTCTCGTTGCGGCGCTGGTATTCGTACTCGTTAAGCTCCTCGAAGCGCTTCAGGCGCGCGACGTTCTTGGTCTGCTGGCCCTTGGCGTTGCGGCGCACCCACTCCAGCTCCTTCTTGATCGCCTTCTGCCGCGCGGTCTCGCTGGATTCTTCCTTCTGCAGGCGGTCGCGCTTCTGCTCGAGCCACTCGCTGTAGTTGCCCTTGTAGGGAATGCCCGTGCCCCGGTCGAGCTCGAGGATCCACTCCGCGGCGTTGTCGAGGAAGTAGCGGTCGTGCGTGACGGCCACCACGGTTCCCGGAAAGCGTTGCAGGTACTGCTCGAGCCACTCGACGCTCTCGGCATCGAGGTGGTTGGTGGGCTCGTCCAGGAGCAGCATGTCCGGCTTCGAAAGCAGCAGGCGGCAGAGCGCAACGCGGCGCTTCTCGCCGCCGGAGAGCACGTCCACCTTCGCGTCCCACGGCGGAAGGCGCAGCGCGTCGGCGGCGACTTCCAGCTGCGTTTCGAGCGTATCGGCATCGGCGGAAGCGAGGAGCTTCTCGAGCTTTTCCTGCTCGGCGGCGAGCTTGTCGAAGTCCGCGCCCTCTTCCGCGTATTCGGCGTAGACCTGCTCGAGCCGCTTCTTCGCCTGGAACACTTCGCCCAGGCCGCTTTCGACGGCCTCGCGCACGGTGTGGCCCGGGTCGAGCTGCGGCTCCTGCGGAAGGTAGCCGATGCGGATGCCCGGCATCGGGATCGCTTCGCCCTCGAAGTCCTTGTCCTCGCCCGCCATGATCCTGAGCACGGTGGACTTGCCGGCGCCATTGAGGCCCAGCAGGCCGATCTTGGCGCCCGGATGGAACGAGATCGAGATGTTCTTGAGGATCTGTCGCTTGGGCGGAACGACCTTGCCCACGCGGATCATCGTGTAGACGTACTG